>JBBWZK010000141.1:0-14504 GCA_039648975.1 Blastocatellia bacterium | reverse complement strand
CGTCAACGGCACATCCCTGCCGTTGACGCGCGGCGTCGAGTTCTGAGTGAAAATTTGGCGCGGCTGATCAGGCAAAGAAACTGTCCCCGACAAACTGCATCCCAGAGACCGCCGCCATCGGCGAGCTTGCCGAGTCTGGGGCGAGCGACCAAACGATTATGTCCATCGCCGGGCATGTCTCACGCAAGATGCTAGACCGTTACAGCCACATTAGAATGGAAGCGAAGAGGAATGCTCTTGAAGCTCTCTCAAACAGGATGCCAGGAGGTTACGGCACAATGGGCCAGTCCGTACCGACCTTCACTGACCTAAGTTCAACGGGTGCGATAGATGGTGGAGGAAAAAAATTGGAGGTCGCCACCGTGCCCGAGTAGCGACCTCACCCCAAGTTCAGAACAGAATGGTAGAGATTCTAAGGATGTGCAGCTTTACTCTTAGCAATCCCGATACCGTGATTGGCCTTTCAGGTCAACTCGCTCCTAAAAAGGCACTTAGCCTCCGGCGCGTGAAACCCACAGGCTTGCTGCTTTCCATGTTTCTGGAGAATTTTACGAAAAATTGGAAATGCGCCTCTGCCGCCTGAATTTTCGTTGCGGCAAATCTGAAAAAGATGCGCGGCCAGCGCGCCCTTCACCTGCTACGGTCTGGCGTCTCGCGGCTGGCTTCCGTCAGCCTATGCGTTGACACTGCCGCTCAGACTGGTGTTAAATTGATTCTTGATTTCGCATCGCAAAGAGAGCAGCCTTTGAAGCAGCGCGGCAACTTCACAAACAGGAACGGCAGGCGAGCGCGCGTCTCGGCGCTCATCTTTCTGTGTTTGACGGCGCACGCCCTGTTTGTCTCCCTGACCCATCATCACGACACGCCGCTGCTCTCGCACACCGCCGTCGTCACAGCAAGCGACAACGATTCACCAACCGCGAAAGATAAGGGCAGCGATGCAGGTTGTCTGTCGTGCAGCTTGCAGCGCAACTTCGTTGCCGACCCGCATGCGGCAGCCATCAGCGTTGAACCCATCATCAAAGCCGTCTCTTGCGAGAGGCTGATTGCCGAAGTGCACACGCAACGATTTGCCACGTCGCTCTTCGGTCGGGCCCCACCGCGCATTTAATCCCGAACCATACCGCTCGTCTTTCGAGGCCATTGCGCAAGTCTGGCGCTCGTCCTCAAAGATTTTACTTGCGCACACGCTTTCAGTGGACCGGCGCGCAAGCTCTCTGGCAACGGCGCAACTTCTTTTGCGCGCCGTTGGCGCGTTCTGGCCGCAGAGCCAGCAAAACAACTTTGAGATTAATTTTCTGCTCATTGATAAGGAGAGATAGTTTATGCGAGGGATCAATACATTCATGGTCGGATTGGTGGGGCCATCGCGCGCCCGATTGCAGAGGATGACTTCGATAGCCGTTCTCTTCATCTTTGCCGCGAGTTCGATGGGCGGCCTTATGCCTGCGCTTGCGCAATCGCTTGGAAGCGCCGGAACCATTGAGGGCGTGGTTAACGACCCCAACGGTGCGGTTATTCCTGCCGCCAGCGTCACGATAGAGAATCGGGTCACTGGCTACAAACGCACAACGAACGCCGACGCGAATGGGGCATTTCGATTTGCTAACATACCGCCGAACAGATACCTGCTCAGCGTGTCAGCGAAAGGATTCAACGCCGACGAAGAGACCGTTGATGTTCGTTCCTCAGTTCCTCAGAACTTGAAGATCGCGCTCACCGTCGGGGGCACGTCGGCGACTGTCGAAGTGCAGGGCGGCGCTGACATCATCGAAACGGTGCCGATAACACACAATGACGTAGACCAATCATTGATAGCCAAGATGTCGCTCACGACGCCCGGCTCGGGATTGAGCGACGTGATCACCCAAACCGCGCCCGGTGTAGCTGCCGACTCAAACGGCTTCTTTCATCCGCTTGGTGATCACGCACAGTCTTCCATCTCGTTGGACAATCAGCCCATCAATGACCAGCAGAGCAAAGCCTTCTCAACTCAACTTCCTGTCAACGCCATTCAATCTCTGGAGATCATCACCGGCGGCCCTCCAGCCGAGTATGGCGACAAGACCAGTCTAGTGATCAACGCCATCACCAAATCGGGACTTGGGGCAACCCGACCATTCGGCAGCCTCTCGGCAATGTACGGCTCATTCGGTACGACCGAAGAGCAGGCTACGTTTGGATTCGGGGGCCAGAAGGTTGGCAATTTCACGGCGTTCGATTTCGAGCGCTCCGGTCGCTTTCTCGATCCGCCCGAGTTCGTGGCTCTTCATGACAAGGGCAAGACAACATCAATCTTCAACCGCCTCGACTACAGCCCGACATCCCAAGACGCGCTGCACTTGAACCTGTCCTTTGCGCGGAACTTCTTTCAAATAGCCAACACGTTCGATCAGCAAGCACTCGGGCAAGATCAGCGACAACTGGTTCACTCGATCAACATTGCACCCGGATATGTCCATACCTTCAACCAATCGATGCTGTTGACAATCAATCCATTTTACAGGCTTGATGTGGTCAAGTACTTTCCAAGCGCCAATCCGTTTTCCGACGAAACACAAACCATCGCCCTGTCGCGCCGTCTCAACAACGTCGGCATAAAAGCCGATGTGGCTTACAATCACGGCATTCACAATGCCAAGGCTGGCGTTCAGGTTCAGCACACTTTCTTGACCGAGGGTTTTCAGTTCGGAATCACCGATTCCGCGTTCAATGATCCGGCGAGTGACAGCTTCATCCCAAGCCTCGCGCCGTTCGATCTGACGCGCGCGGGGCATCTGTTTACATTTCGCGGTCACACAGATGTGAAGCAAGAGGCAATCTACGCGCAGGATCTGATGACGATACACGGTCTTTCGCTGAACCTGGGATTACGCTTCGATAACTATAATGGCTTCACCCACGACCATCTGCTGCAACCGAGAGTCGGCATCGCTTATCACATAAAGCCGACCAACACCGTTCTACGTTTCGCTTACACGCGGACATTCGAGACTCCCTACAACGAGAACCTGATCTTGTCGAGTGCGACCGGATCGGGAGGGCTAGCCGACGGCATTCTCGGTGGTGCCACATCTCAACCCCTCAGGCCGGGCCGGCGAAATCAGTTCAACGCCGGCCTGCAACAGGGAATCGGGCGATACATAATCGTTGATGCAGATTACTTCTGGAAGTACACAAACAACGCGTATGACTTCAATGTCATTCTGAATACGCCAATCTATTTTCCAATCTCGTGGAGCAAATCGAAGCTCGACGGCGTATCGATGCGCGTCAACCTGGCGAACTACAAGGGCCTGTCGGCCTTCTTCGTAGCCGGGCATACACGGGCGCGCTACTTCCCGCCTGAGACTGGCGGACTCTTCTTCAACTCGGATTTGCCGGCAGGCGTGTTCCGAATCGATCACGATCAGGCCTTCCAACAGACAACGCAGGTGCAGTACCAGTTCAATCAGTTCAAGAAGCTGGCACCTTATGTCGCATTCACGTGGCGCTACGATAGCGGACTGGTTGCCGGCTCGGTTCCAGACTTTGCGACGGCGCTGACTCTGACGCCGGATCAGCAGGCGCAGATCGGATTGTTCTGCGGCAATGTCTTCGCAACTCCGACGCAGGGTCTGACCGATTGCAGTGATCCGCATCGCGGCGCGACGCGACTCCGCATTCCGGCGGACGGCACTGAAAACGACGATCACACTCCGCCTCGGGTCGCACCGCGCCACCTGTTCGATGCCAGCGTTGGAACCGACAACCTGTTCCGCACCGAGCGCACCAAAGTGACACTGCGGCTGACAGGAATCAATCTGACGAACAAGGAAGCGCTGTACAACTTCCTCTCGACCTTCAGCGGCACGCACTTCGTCACGCCGCGCGCTTTTCAGGCTCAACTTGGAATTACATTCTGATTGCTGACCGCGAGTGCCCGTCTCCGAGCCCGAGTGAAATCCGGGTTCGGAGACGGCGTCTCACATTAGCAATAGATTTGGCGTCCTATAGCGGACGATGGAAGGGCATCTATGGAAGGCGTGAAGACTCAAAGACTCCTGGACCGTCTGGCGATTGCCGTCTCAGGCTTGTGCGTGCTGCACTGCTTAATTACGCCAGTCTTACTGATCTTGATTCCTGTCCTGGCATCAACCAATGTGGCTGATAAGGTTTTTCACAGAATATTGCTGGCGTTCGTGCTGCCATTCAGCCTAGCTGCTCTGTTGTTAGGCTGCCGCCGCCACAAAGATTGGATCGTCTTTGTCCTTGGCATACTAGGACTCGCTTTGCTGATCTTAACCGCCTGGTTCGGCCACGATTCGTTTGGCGAGACCGGTGAAAGAATTGCAACGGTTCTTGGCGGCCTGACTCTGGCAATCGGCCATGTGCGGAACTACCGCTTGTGTCGCCGCGACGGATGTGATGCCTGACCTGAGAGCTATCGTCGATCCCTGTCCTTAGTTTCGACTCGCGACCGAGCGAAGAAAAGAAAGCCGCACCATGCCAACCTCATGTAGACGAGCCGGCGTCGCTAGGTATCCTTCTTGCCTATCGTCTTCACGAAACATCGGTGTAAAATCATCGCGCTTTGAAAACACCGGAGATAGCTGAAGCGGTCGAAGCCTATCGCGACCAGATGTGGCGGCGCGCGGCAGACCTGCGATTCGCTTTCGGCGCGCGGCAGACAAGATCGTTCACTTTTGTCGCTTCGCCATCCGCGCGGCGGCGATCCGTGCCCCACGAAGCTGCACCGCTGCACGGCTGTGCGCAGAGCGCGTAACCCGCATCTGCCATAATCTACAATCATGCTGGACTTCCATCCAACAAGGCAGATAGAATCCTGCGCACAGGGAAACGGACAAGTGGGAAAGTTATCGCAGCAGCAGATTACGCAGCATTTGATGGATTGGAGTCAGGGCGACCCGGCGGCGCTGGATCGGCTAATGCCCAGCGTCTACAGCGAGCTGCGCCGGTTGGCCGCCGCGTATCTGCGCCGCGAGCGCCACGATCACACTTTGCAAGCGACGGCGCTCGTCCATGAAGCTTACCTGCGGCTGGTGGATGCGGAGCATGTGACGTGGCAGAACCGCGCGCATTTTTTCGGCATCGCGGCCCGCGTCATGCGCCAGATACTGGTCAATCACGCGCTGTCGCGCAACGCCGCCAAGCGCGGCGGCCTGGCGCATAAGCTGTCGCTTGACGAGGTCGTGAGCTTCGCAGACGACCGCGAAGTCGATATCGTCGCGCTTGATGAAGCGCTGAAGGAACTCGAACAAATAGATCCGCAGAAATGCCGCATCATCGAGTTGCGCTTCTTCAGCGGCCTGAGCATCGAGGAGACCGCCGAAGTGCTCGGCGTCTCACAGGCTACGGTCGAGCGTCACTGGCGCATCGCCAAGCTCTGGCTCAAGCGCGAACTCAGCAAAGCATAACGGCGGTTGAGTGCTGACGAGGAGCACTCGACTGTTTTATCGAGCAAGGGAAAGCCGGATGACCGGAACCGACCGCTGGCCACAGGTCGAAGAGATACTCCACCACGCGCTTGGCCTGCCACGCGGCGAACGCGCCGCCTACCTGATCCATGCCTGTGGCGGCGACGAAGCGTTACGCAAAGAAGTGGAATCGCTGCTCGCCTTTGATGAGCCGGAGGATGGGTTTCTGGAATCGCCCGCGCCGCCGCTGGTTGATGCCGATCTGGAACCGGCTGCCGGCATTGCTCCAGGTCACCGCATCGGCGCTTATGAAGTGGCGCGCGAGATCGGCACGGGCGGCATGGGCGCGGTCTATGAAGCCGTGCGCGCCGATGATCAATATCGCAAGCAGGTCGCCATCAAGCTGATCAAGCGCGGCATGGATACGGATTTCATCCTGCGCCGCTTCCGCAACGAACGACAGATTCTCGCCAACCTCGATCACCCGAACATTGCGCGACTGCTCGACGGCGGCGCGACCGAAGATGGTTTGCCCTACCTGGTGATGGAATATATTGAGGGGCAGCCAATCACAGAGTATGCGGACGAGCGCAGCCTGCCGACCGCCGAGCGGCTGAAGCTCTTTCGCAGCGTCTGCGCAGCGGTCGAGTACGCGCATCAGCATCTCGTCATCCATCGCGACATCAAGCCGAACAACATACTAGTGACCGCCGAAGGCGTGCCGAAGCTGCTCGATTTTGGCATCTCGAAGCTGCTTTCGACCGACAGATCAGGCGACACCGCGACGGCGACAGCGATGCGCTTGATGACGCCCGAATACGCCAGTCCCGAACAGGTCAAAGGCGAAGCCATCACGACGGCCAGCGACGTCTACTCGCTCGGCGTTTTGTTATACGAGTTGCTGACCGGCCACCGCCCTTATCGCTTGAAGAGCCGCGCGCCACACGAGGTCTTCAAAGCGGTCATTGAAGAGCAGCCGGAAAAACCGAGCGTCGCCGTCACCCACGATGACGGGATCGTGAGCCGCGAGGGGGCAACCCGATCCCCCCTCGCGGCTGTGTCGACAACCCGCCGCCGCGAGGGCCAGCCGGCCAAATTGCGCCGCCGCTTGCGAGGTGATCTGGATAACATTGTGCTGATGGCGTTGCGCAAGGAAGCCGGGCGGCGTTACGCTTCCACCGCCGAGTTCTCTGAAGATGTTCGCCGCCATCTCGAAGGCTTGCCGGTCATCGCGCGCAAAGACACCTTCGTGTACCGTGGCGCGAAATTCATCCGCCGCCATCGGGCCGCCTTCCTGGCGGCGTCGGCGGTGGCGCTGCTCTGCTTGCTTGCCGGCGTCGCCCTGTTCTGGCTCATCCAGAGCCGCAAGCCAGTTGATTCGGTCGCCGTCCTGCCGTTCGTCAACGTCAACCACGATGCCGGCGCCGAATACCTTGCCAGAGGCATCTCGAACCACCTGCTCGACAGGCTCTCAGAGATGCCGAACCTGCGCGTGACGACCCGCACCGCGGCGGCGCGCTACGACGCAGAGGCGTCGGGCTTCGACCCGCAGGCGGCAGGCCGCGCGCTCAACGTCGGGGTCGTGCTCATCGGCAGACTCGACGAGCGCGACAACGACATCGCCGCCACCGTCGAGCTTTTCGACGTCGGTCAAAATCACGATCTCTGGCATCAGCAGTACCATTACAAGCGGTCGGATATGCTGCGCCTCGAAGACGACCTCGCGCGTGAGGTGGTCGAGAAGCTCGGTTTGAAGTTGAGCGGCCAGGACGAAAGATTGTTGATGCGACGATACACCGATGATGTCGAAGCCTATCAACTCTATCTCAAAGGCCGCTACTTCTGGGACAGGCGCGTCGAGGGCAGCCTCGAACAGAGCCTCATCTGCTACCAGCAGGCCATCGCTAAAGACCCCAACTACGCGCTCGCCTACGCCGGTCTGGCCCAGGCCTATGACACGCTCGGTTATTTGACGCCACCGACGCAGACCTACCCGCGAGCCGAAGCGGCGGCGCAGGCGGCGCTTCGCCTGGACGAGACCCTGCCCGAAGCCCACACGATGCTGGCCATCCTCAACTACAAATACAGATGGAACCAGGCACAGGCAGAGAAGGAGTTCAGACGCGCTCTGCAACTCGACCCGAACGATGCGGCGACGCATATGTATTATGCCAGCTTCCTGATGGAGAATGGACGCCTGGGAGAATCGCTCATTGAAAGTGATACGGCGCTGCGGCTCGACCCGCTGAACCTGGTGATCAACTCGAATAGGGCGATTATCCTGGTATCGAGCCGGCGCTACGCAGAAGCGATAGAGCAATGCCGCAAGACGTTACAAATTGAGTCCCGCCTTGCCGCCGCTCATGTGGTTCTCGCCCGGGCCTTAGCCCAGCAGCGGCAATTTGTCGAGGCACTTGGGGAGTTGCGCGAGGGGATGAAATACGGCGGCGGTATCGAGTATCAGGCGGCAACCGCTTATACCTATGCGATGATGGGCGAGCGGCGCGAAGCTGAACGCACGCTCAGCGAATTGCTCAAGCTGTCGAAGCAGCGGTACGTTCAGCCATTTTGGATCGCCACCGCTTATGCAGGCCTGGGTGATAAAGACAGGGCTTTTGAGTTCTTGGAAAAAGGTCTTGCGGAGCATTCACCCTGGATGATTCATCTCAACAATTCGCCGGAGTTTAATTCGCTGCGTTCTGACCCGCGATTCCTCGACCTCCTTCGCCGGATAAACCTGGTGCCGTAGACCTGCTCAAGCGCGGGCATCTCACCAACTGCCCGCGCCCACCCCACAGCGGATGCGCCTATCGCGGTTTTCACATCGGTTTAGCATGTAGGGGCGACCCTGCGGTGGCCTCCCCAGTGTACGAACACGCAGTCTGGGGAGGCCACCGCAGGGCCTCCCCTACATGATTGCGGCTTAGAGCGGTTTTCAATCGGATGTAGCGCAAGCTGTTAGCTTGCGTAGCGACTCGCGCAAGCGGTTAGCTTGCGCTACATGGCAAACGCATTTGAAAATCGCTCTAAGCCAATTGATATCTGCTCTAAGGGGCATAGGTCCACTCGGATGACTCAGAGCCATCGGAATTCCGCACTTTGAGCTTGTCACCTGACTGGGCACGCTTGGCCAGTTTTTTACCTGTCAATCTGGTCGTTGGATTCTGATCGTCATGGATGGTCTTCTGCTTCTCGCCGTTGAGCAGGATGACCGCGCCGGTGTCGAAGTTGCTGCCTTCGACCAGCAGGTTCTTTCCCTGGCGAGAGACGCGAGTAATCAACGGGCCGCTGCCGCCACCGCCGCTACTGCTGATCGTGATCTTGGCTACAAAAGCATCCTGTAGGCCGCCCGAGGTCATGCGCGGGCCGACGGCGACAGGGAACGAAGAAGCCGCAGAGGTCGTCGCGCCGCTGATATAGAGATTGCCGGCGTGGTCTAGCGCAATGCCTGTCACAATATCATCGGCAGAGCCGCCCATATAGCCAGCAAAGTCCAACCCTGTGCCATCGGCTTTCACTTTGGCGACGAAGCCATCACCGAAGAGGATGCCGCCGTTATAGGTAAGGCTCGGCCCTTGATTCACCGCGAATGATGCCGATGACGAGGCGGTCGAGCCTGCAACATAAGCACTGCCTGAATCATCAACCGCGATGGCGAGTCCCGCATCGCCGCCAGCGCCGCCGATGTAGCCGCAATAAATGATGTCGCTGCCCGACGGACTCAGCTTGGCGACAAACGCATCGCCGGCTGTAATCCCGTCGCCGTTATAAGTCAGGTCGGGCCCGACCTTGACCGGAAACGTCGCTTCAGTCGACGAGGTAGCGCCGGTAATGTAAGCATTGCCTGTAGCATCAACCGCGATGCGCGCACCTACATCTTCGCCAGCGCCGCCGATATAGCCGCTGTAGATCAGCTTTTTGCCGCTGGCGTTTACTTTGGCGATGAAGGCATCGCTGCGGCCTTTATGGACGAGTGATGGTCCAACATGGACAGGGAAGGTGGCTTCAGATGAGTCGGTAGCCCCGCTGATGTAAGCGTTGCCGCTGCTGTCGACGGCGATGCCCAATCCCTGATCACTGCTCGATCCGCCGATGTATCCCGCGTAATCAAGACTCGCGCCCGTCGCCTCCACTTTGGCGACAAAAGCATCAAGCTCGCCACCGTTGTAAGTCGTATCCGGCCCGTTCTTCACCGGGAAGGTCGCTTCCTGGGAACCTGTCTGGCCCGTGACATAAGCGTTGCCCGCCGCGTCAGCGGCAATGCCCAGGCCAACGTCATCGCCAGCCCCGCCGATATAGCCGCAGTAGACCAGTGCCGTGCCCGAGGGGTTTATCTTGGCTACAAAAGCATCGCCAGCCATGCTGCCGCCGTTGTAAGTGAGGTCAGGGCCGACCGTGATCGGGAAGGTCGCTTCGGATGAAGTGGTTGAGCCGGCGATGTAGGCATTGCCGCCGCCGTCAACGGCAATCGCATAAGCAATGTCATAGCCTGTGCCGCCAACGTAGCCTAAATAACTAAGCGCCGTGCTTGTCGCATCGACCTTCGCTATGAAGGCGTCCGCCGGGCCGCCGTTGAACGTCAGGTCAGGCCCGGCGGTCGCCGGGAAAGAGGTTTCCGCAGACGTTGTCATGCCGGTGACGTAAGCGTTGCCAGCACCGTCTACGGCGATGTCCAGCGCGACGTCATCGTCCGCGCCACCGAGGAAGCCTGAGTAGACCAGCGTCACCGGATCAATGACGAGAGGCTTGCTGTGGTCATAAGCCTCCACCTTGAAACCGTACCGTTGTACTTCGTCGGGTGATGGGGTTTCCAGTTGATAGCCGCTCGTTATCTCTACTTGTTGCCCGCCGGTCTCTTGATAAGAGAAAGGCTTATCGTCTTGGAATATTCGCGCGGGCGTGTTGACGTCGAGCTGACCCGCCGCGTTGATCTTGACCGACGTTGCACCACGATAGGCCAGCTTGATTTGCGCCGGCTCGGCTCCCGGCGTGACGATAAAAGAGTATTTCAGGTGATTGTCCTGGCCTGCGTAGACCAGATCAATGCCCGGCCAAAGGTCTTTGTAAACGAGCCTCGCGTAGCTTCGCAGCCCGGCGTGCCATTGCGAGGGTGCGCCCCTGAAATAGCTGATTGAGCCTGGAGCTTGCCCATGCGCTTCGATCTGCGCGTGCGGGTTCGCGCCGATGAAATCGAGTTTCAACGCCCATCGGCGCTTCGCCGCAGTGACAGTCGATGCGGCTTTCGACCCGACAAGAAGGGACTTCGATTCATGTTGTGGCGCGGCTGGCCCGGAGTCGCTCAACAAAGCAAAGGTGACGCCGGTCGAGGTGAAGTAGGCGGCGGTCTCGCTGCCCTCGACGTAATAAGCGACGCGCCGATCAAGCTGCCCGCGATTCTCGATGAACGAGACCGGCAGATTGCCGAACGTCGCGGCTAGGCTGGCCTTGGCGTTCGCCGTGACTTCGCGATTCGTGAGGCGCGCGGCTTTCTCTTCGCGCTTCGCCGCGCGCGGGCCAGCGCTCCATCCGACCAGACCGAGCGTGTGAGTCAGACTACAAATTGCCAGAACCAAACCGACCAGACGCCGCCTGCTGATGTGTGAATGTCTCATGATCCCTCCTGTTGGTTTGCGCCATCAATTCTTGTGCGCGGCCCTCACCGTGTTTGTTTTGGGTAGAGGCCGGGCTTTCGGCATTGCCTGATGAGCCGTGTGCCCGGATGAATCGCGGCGCTCAATCGTGGTTTGGCTGGTCAGTGCTGCTGCGCCTTGTACTCCCCAATCGGGGGCGGAATCGAATGCCGTAACCGGGGTGGTGGTCAACTGATGCTGATTGCCGCCGTTGGCATCCATCACGAATATCTTGTTGCTGCTGGCGGCGGGCCGTGACCCCGAAGACCAGACGATCTTCAAGCCGTCGGGCGAGTAGGCCGGCTCTTCATCGCCAAATGAGTCGTTGGTAATTCTCACTATATCGCCGCCCGAAGCGTCCATCGTGTAGATTTCGCCCTGTCCACTGTCACGCGTGCTGGTGAAGACGATCTTCGCGCCATCGGGTGACCAGGCGGGGGCATAGTCAGCCGGCCCTGGCTTATTCGTGATATTCTTCTGATTGCTGCCATCTGCATCCATCACGAAAATCTCCGAATTCGAGTCGATGCGTATAAAGGCGATCTTATTTCCCGCGCCCCAGGCCGGGGTATCATCCCTTCCCGAGTTGGTCAATTGGAAAGAGGTGCCACCTTGGGAAGACATGTAGAAGATGTTGCCAAGGAAAGTCTCCGGGTCGATCTGGCCCACATAAGCGATGTAACTGCCATCAGGAGACCATGTGGGGTGTTGACCCGAGGCCAACATCCGCTGGCCTGTGCCATTGGCTTGCATCAAGAAGATCTGATTATTGCGCTCGAAGGCGATCAGCGCGCCATTAGGACTAAAGGCTGGGTTCTTTCCTGCTCCGAGCGGCGTCTCCGTGCCGGTGGCTGGGTCGAGCAGAATGATCTGACCATCCGCATCAAATCCTCGCTGAAAGACGATCTTGCCATTTACGCCACCACCACCGGGAGTGATTTTTGTGATGCTTATTACCTCATCGCAATGGCTCCCTCCAGGCTGCACGCAAGACCTGCCATCTGTGGTGAGTTGTTCGCTAATTACGTTTTGAGATTGGTCATGGTATTTAACCAGATAGGTTCCAGGTGCTAAGAGCACATAGGGGCAGCCACTCTCTCTGTTGCAGTTGAGATCACAACAGGTAAAACTTGTTGCTTGAAGGAGCAGGATTACAAACATGATTTGCCTGCCCTTCAGTTGGACGAGTTGCTGTTTAAGCTTGCGAAGGAGGTTCATAGCCGGCTCCTTTCCTCGATATGATCGAGCAACCGTGTCGTTGTTTCTTTGTCCAGGATCAGATCGAGCGGACTTGAAAAGATGTAACCGTTAACCCCGAACGCCGTCCGTTGGTTCAGACGCGAATCGAGCGAGGGGGAAGAACTTTCACTACTGCCGGCGCTTTGCCCGTCGGCTGCCAACCGCATCTGTTCGGCGCGTTTCATCACGCTCTGTAGATTGGCCTGCGAGTACCACAGGTAATCGTCGGCGGCCACCGAATAGGCGACCAGATAGGCTTGCAGGGGCGTGAGACCTTCGCTGTCGACGTTGCCCCATTGCTCGGGGAGCGAATAGCTAAAGGCGGTCAAGCGGCGCTTAATCTCTCTTGCAATGCCGCTACGCGCCAGGGAGATCATCGGCAGCAATACCGAAGAGATGACCGCCTGATCGCGGACGCGCTTGATCGCATCGATAGCGGCTTTTGCGCTGACTGTACCCTCGCCACTGGCGCGCGGCCTCACTTTGGCTTTGTCAGGAATCGCATCCGCTTGCGTACAATCCGCACAGCCTAGCAGATTGGCGGCGCGGCTGATCTCTTCATCTTTGAGCGTGCGCACGCGCTCCAGCAAGGTCTGCGTCAGAAGGTCGGTCAACTCATCGGATGAAATGTGCCGGGCGTGTGCGCTCAACGTCATGGCTTCCATATCGGCAAGCCGGCTTTCGACCGCGTCGCCCATGTCCAGACCTGAGCGCTGGCGAATGAACGTCCTGACCGAGGCGACCGCTACGCGCGACTGGTCAGGTGTCGCGCCAGGCAAGGCAAGCGAGGCTTCCCGGCCCAGGCCATCGCGCGTCATGACGCGAAGTTCGTCCATTACATTCTGATCGTTTGGCGACCGAACCATCGAAGCCTTCACCACCAGTATGGACAGGCTCCCCACTGTGAAGATGAGGATGAGCATGAGGCGCGGCCATATTGAGTCATGATGTCGATCCATAAAACAGGTCTCCTCTATTGAACAATGCCGAAGTGACAAATCGGTCATCCGCCAGCCGGCGATTGAACCGCCGTGCAGCAGTCGGGCGATTGCGGGCTGCCGTGACCGGGCGTCACGGGATTGGCCTTCACCTATACATGCAGGAAATCTTGCCGCGCTCCCTCAACGATGCGAAAAAAAATCTTTTTCCAGGCCATGCGCTACCGTGATGCGGATTGAAGGGAGGCAACCGTGGTGCGCTTTGGCTATTGCGATCAATAGTGGCCGGTGTAAAATCATCGGGCTTTGAAAACACCGGAGATACCTGAAGCAGTCGAAGCCTACCGCGACCAGATGTGGCGGCGCGCGGCAGACCTGCGCGTCGAGACGGCTGTGGATGCCGAACAATTGATTGAAGCCGCAGGCTTCTGCTCGGCCATGATCGATGCGCGGCGCGGCGGGCCGTCGCTCTACGTTGCCGTATGCGGGCGGCGCGACGCCTTTATGCCGCGCAACGTGCAGAAAGACCCGGATAGCAGCCTCGCCTGGATGACCACAGCTGAAGTGATGCGGCGTGCTAAGGTATATTACGCAAAGCTGGCCAAGGGTCGCGCGACGTTCGTGGCGCGTCGCCTGGTGCCGCACTTCAACGCGCTGTGGGGAGTGCCGCGCAGGAAGGAAGCCGAGGCGCTGTCAGCGGAAGCCCGCGCCATCTTGAAAGTGCTGCGCCGCGAATGGGAGATGGCGACCTGCGACCTGCGCATGGAATCAGGCATCACCGACCGCCCCCGCTTCACCCGCGCGATGGACGAACTGCAACGCACGATGAAGGTCATTCCCGCAGAGGTCTTGTATGAACCTTGGTTCACTTACATATGGATGCTTGCGGAAGGGCGATTTGCTGAAGATTTGGCAGTCAAGGTGAAGCGCGAAGTGGCGCTCGTCGAGATCGCGCGCGCTTTCCTGAACGGTGCGGGCCTGACGGTGCGCGGCGAACTGGCGCGCATCACCGGCCTTTCGCGTCCCGATGCAGGGAAAGGTAATCAGGCGCTCGTCAAAGAAGGCTACGCCGAACAACTCGCCACCGGCGTTTATCGCCTGCGCGATTTTGACGAACGATTGAAGGCAATGGCCGGATGAACTGTTCGTTCGTTCAGCGATCCGTATGCTGATCGGCGATTGAAATTGAACGCCTTCTGAAAAGTCCCGCTAGAGCGGTTTTCAATTGAATGTAGCGCAAGGCGGTTAGCTTGCGCCCGATACTGCGCAAGCTAACCGCC
>JBBWZK010000257.1:0-12709 GCA_039648975.1 Blastocatellia bacterium | reverse complement strand
ATTTGCGCACGAGGTTTTCCGCCGTCTGCGCCATGTAAAATCCGCAATGTGTGTCGAGCAGCGCGACCATCAAGGAATCTTCGAGCTTGCCTTCGCCGAGCTTCAATCCCCAGCGCGCGCCGCGTATAACGTGTGGCGCTTGACTCATCGATTCCATGCCGCCGGCCATCACGGTGTTGGCTTCGCCAAGTTGAATCATCTGCGCGCCGCTGATGATGGATTGAATGCCTGAGCCGCACAGTCGGTTGACCGTCAGCGCCGGCTTGTCAATCGGCACGCCGGCTTTGAGCGCCACGTGGCGCGCGCCATAAATCGCATCCCCAGAGGTTTGCAGAGCGTTGCCGATGACGGCGTGATCAATCTGTTCGGGCGCGACACGGCTGCGTTCGAGCGCCGCACGCGCCGCAATCGCGCCAAGTTCAATTGCCGATAAATCGCGCAACGCGCCGCCGTATTCGCCCATCGGCGTGCGCGCGCCGCCAAGTATCAAAATCTCTTTCGTCATATATAGTCTCCGGTTCCATGCTAATAGATGTCGCTCTTGAGTAACTTAGCAGAAGCGATTCGCGCATTCAAACAGGCCGCTTGATACGGTGCTGAAGATTGCCTCGACGCAGCACGTCAGGATTGCTAGACCACCAGCCCCGTCGGGGCGCAATGTTTATAAAACCAGGTCGCAAAAAGAATTCAAGCTCCGTCAGGAGCGTAATGTTAACATTGCGCCCCGACGGGGCTGGCGCTCTTTGTAACGTGTGCAACTATAAACATTGCGTCCCTACGGGACTGGCTGAAAGTCGAGGTAGTACCTTCCAGCAGACCTTATATGCTTCGTTGCTTCGATGAGGTATTGTTTTATCTCACCGGCTTCGAGTAAAATCCATAGAGGCACTTCGGGCAATCCGGTCTCAGGCGGAGAGGCCAGTTCAAGCCCGACGGCTCTTGCATCTCAGGAACAAGGACGGGCTTTGATGAAGAAGAAATACTTGCTGCTGGCGCTGGCGCTGATCTTACCTCTGACGTTTGCCGGCGCGCATCCCATGCAACGCTATGCGCAAACGGCTGACGAAGCCGAGGCGCGCAAACGAATCGCCGATGATTTCGCGGAAGCCCTCCTGCTGGCTCAAGAGAAATCCGCATCCACTGTGGATTACGACCGCGCCGCAAAGGCGTCGATCAACGGCATGCTGCGCACCCTCGACCCGCATTCGATGTACTTCGATGCGAAGCAGTGGGAAGAGTTTCAAAATGATCAGCGCAGCCGCTATTATGGCATCGGTTCGGCTATCGTGCAGCGCAACGGCAAAGTTTACATCTGGGCGCCGACCGAAGGCACCGCCTCCTATCGCGCAGGCATACGCTACGGGGATCAGATCATTGCCATCGACGGCGCATCTACCGAAGGCTTGAACCAGACGCAGGTGCGCAACAAGTTGATCGGGCCGGACGGCACGCAGGTCGCCGTCAAAGTGGAAAGGCTTGGTGTCGGGCCGCTCGAATTCAAGTTGACGCGCGGCGCGGTGCCGCTGCCGTCGCTGACGAATTCGTTTATGCTGCCGGGCGGCATCGGCTACATCAATCTGGATCGCGGTTTCAACACGACGACTTATGATGAAGTGCGCCGGGCGATCATCGATTTGCGCCAGCAGGGCATGACATCGCTGGTCTTCGATTTGCGCCTCAATCACGGCGGCCTCGTCGATCAGGCGTGGCGCGTCTCGAATCTTTTCCTTTATAACGGCCAGAAGATTCTATCGATGCGTGGCCGCCCTGTGACGTTCCCGAATCGGGATTATACGGCGACCAATACCGCGCCCGACGATTATCCGGTCGTCGTGCTGATCAGCCGCGAAACGGCTTCGGCAGCCGAGATTGTTGCCGGTGCGTTGCAGGATCATGATCGTGCGCGACTGGTCGGCGAAAACAGCTTCGGCAAAGGGCTGGTGCAGAATCCGTTTCCGCTCAAAGACGGCTCGGCCTTGATACTGACGACCGGCCATTACTACACGCCGAGCGGGCGCTTGATTCAGCGCAATTATAGCGGGCGCTCGTTTTACGATTATTACCTGAAGCGCGGCGACAAAGAGGCCGTACAGCGCACCGAAGAAAAGAAGACCGATACAGGGCGCACGGTTTACGGCGGCGGCGGCATCGATCCCGATGTCGTTGAAAAAGTTAGAATCACGCCAAAAGAACTGGAGATGCAGCGCGCCTGGTTCGAGCCGGTCTTCGAATTCGTTCACCAGCTTGCCGCCGGCCAGATCAGCGGCTTCCCGGAATATAAAGTCGAAAAGCCTGCCGACCATCACCACCGCTTGCAGCCCGCTGAGTATCAGGTCAGCGACAAGCTGATGGCCGCCTTCAAGACCTTCATGACCGAGCGCAAAGACCTGAAGGTTGATGTCTCGCGCATTGACCGCGAGGGCGACTTTCTCAAGCGCTGGATTCGCTATGAACTGGTGACGGCAGCTTACGGCACCGAGACGGCTTTTCAAGTGCAGCTCGAAACCGACAATCAGGTGCAGAAAGCGATTGCCGAAATTCCCAAGGCGCGCATGATGGCCGAAGACGCGCGCCGCACGCGCGCCTCGCGCAACAACGAGTAACCGAGAACCCTTTCTTGATTTTTCAGACAGAGCGCTTGAAGCCTGAGCCACCCGGCTCAGGCTTTTTTTTCGGCATATGGCGACACGCTGGCTTTGCAACTCGCCGGTAATTGGTTATGATTTCGCCGCCTCGATGCGCCTCCGCTTGCGGCCTTCGGCGGAGAGCGCTTTCAGAATCAGATAAGCTATGAGCGAAGCCATCAAGTACGCCGTCGAGATGCGCCGCATCACCAAGCGATTCGGTGAAGTCGTCGCCAATCGTAATCTCAATATCGCCGTGCGCGACCGCTCAATTCACGCCATCATCGGCGAGAACGGCGCGGGCAAATCGACGGCGATGAATATCCTTTACGGCTTCTATAATCCCGATGAAGGCGAAATCCTCATCGACGGCCAGCCGCGCGTCATCCGCACGCCATCAGATGCCATCCAACTCGGACTCGGCATGGTGCATCAGCACTTCATGCTGGTCGAGCCCTTGACCGTCACCGAAAACATCATCCTCGGCGCGGAGCCGACCGCAGGCGTCGCCATTGACTACAAGAAAGCCCGCCAGCGTGTCCGCGAAATCTCCGAGCAATATGGCCTGCGCATAGACCCGGACGCACGCATCAGCGCGCTTTCGGTCGGCCAGCAACAGCGCGTCGAAATTCTCAAGACGCTCTATCGCGGCGCGCGCATTTTAATATTGGACGAGCCGACGGCAGTGCTGACGCCGCAGGAAGTCAACGAGATGTTCGCCATCCTGCGCGGCCTGCGCGAACAGGGCAAGACGATCATCATCATCACGCACAAGCTTCAGGAAGTCCTGGCGCTGTCGGACGACATCACGGTGATGCGCGACGGCGAAGTCGTCGGCAACCTGCCAACCTCGGAAGCGACTGCCGAGTTGCTGGCGCGCATGATGGTCGGGCGCGAAGTGTTGCTGCGCGTCAACAAAGACGAAGCCCATCCGCACGACGCCGTGCTCTATGTGAAAAATCTTACATTAAACACTGCGGATGGCGGCACGGCGCTTGATCACCTCTCGTTTGAAGTGCGCGGCGGCGAAACCCTCGGCATTGCCGGCGTCGAAGGCAATGGCCAGACTGAACTCATCGAAATCCTTGCCGGACTGCGTCCCTCGACGAGCGGCGACGTGCAGTTCATTGGCCAATCGATCAACCGGCTCGATCCGCACGAGCGCAAGCGATGCGGCATCGCGCACATTCCCGAAGACAGGCACCGGCGCGGCTTGCTGTTGTCTTTCGACCTGGCGGGCAATTCGATCTTAGGCATGCATCGCGACCCGCCGATTTCGGGCACCGTGTTGTTGAATCAGAAATTCATCAACCAGCGCGCCGAGCGACTGGTGAAAGAATACGACGTGCGTCCGCCGAACGTTACGCTCCCGGCGGGGGCGTTGTCGGGCGGCAATCAGCAGAAGCTCATCGTCGCGCGCGAGTTCGACATCAGCCCGAAACTGCTGCTCGTGTCGCAGCCGACGCGCGGCGTCGACATAGGCGCGACCGAGTTCATCCATCGCAAGCTCATCGAACTGCGCGACGCAGGTTGCGCGGTTCTGCTGGTCTCAGCCGAACTCGAAGAAGTCTTGAGCCTGAGCGACCGCGTGATGGTGATCTACGAAGGCCGCCTCGTCGGCGAAGTTGATCCGAAGACGGTCAGCGAAGAGGAGATCGGTTTGATGATGACCGGCGGACGAAAGAGAGTAAGGGAGTAGGGGAGTAAGGGAGAAAGGGAGCAGGAGAGCAAAGGCGGGTGGCGGGGAGAAGGATTCTCCCCCACTCCCCCACTCCCTTACTCCTCCACTCCCTCACTCTTCTGCTGTTAGAAACTATGAAGACGCTTCTCAGAGAATTGATGTTTCCGCTCATCGCCGTGGTCGCGGCGTTTTTGGTCGGCGGTGTGATCGTCTGGCTGGTCGGCGATAGCCCGATGCTGGTTTATGAGTTGTTCTTTTCGAGCGTCTTCGGGTCGACCGATGGCATCGGCTACACTTTGTTTTACGCGACGCCGTTGATCTTCACAGGGCTTGCCGTTGCCGTCGCGTTCAAATGTGGTTTATTCAACATCGGCGCTGAAGGACAATTGACGGCGGCGGCGTTCGCTACCGCCTGGGTCGGCCTGATGCTGCCGCATTGGCCGGCATGGATCGTCGTCATGCTGGCGGCGCTCGCGGCCATCGTTGTCGGCGGCGTGTGGGGCGGCATCCCCGGCGTGCTCAAGGCGCGTTTCGGCGCGCACGAAGTCATCACGACGATCATGCTGAACTTCATCGCGGTATCGATTGTGAGCTACTTCACACAGTACCATTATCGCCGGCCAGGCGATCCGATTTTAGAGACGCTGCCGATTGCCGACATGAAAGACGGCGTGCTCACGGGGCCGCACATTCCGCGAATGCACACGCTGCTGTCGCCGTTTGGCATCAACTTCCCTGAGCGCTTGCCATTGAATCTGGCGTTTCTGCTGGCGATCCTGGCGTGTGTTTTAGTTTACATTTTCCTGTGGAAGACGAAGTGGGGCTATGAACTGCGCGCCGTCGGCATCAATCCGGCGGCGGCGGAATATGGCGGCATATCGGTAGCGCGTAACGTCGTGTTGGCCATGTCGCTTTCAGGGATGTTGGCCGGCATGGTCGGCATCAACGAAGTGCTCGGCTACCGCTATCGTTATTATGATGGCTTTTCGGTGGGCTACGGATTCACTGGCATTGCCGTCGCGCTGCTGGGGCGCAATCACCCGGTCGGCGTCTTCTTCGCGGCGTTGTTGTTCGGCGCGTTGAACCGTTCAGCCCTGCCTATCGATATGTTCACCGACAAAGTCTCGAAAGACTGGGTGGTGATCCTGCAAGCGATCATCATTTTATTTGTCGCCTGCGAAGCCATCTTTCGCGGCGGCGCAAAACGGCTGATGCGCGGAAAAGTGTGACTGGGAGAAGTCAGAAGACAGAAGCCTGAAGTCAGAATGGAAGAGGAAAGCGGCGGCAGCGAGTACGCTTATCCGCCTTCGCTTTTATTCTGACTCCTGACGCCTGACGCCTGACTCCGGACTTTTATGAGAAACATCATCAATCTTTCATTGCTGGCGTCGCTGATACGGCTGTCGACGCCGTTGATCCTGGCGGCGCTTGGGGGAATGTATTCCGAACGCAGCGGCGTCATCAACATTGCGCTTGAAGGCATTATGCTGTCGGGCGCGTTCACGGCGGCAGCGGTGACCGTCTTCACGCAAAATCCCTGGATAGGGATGCTGGCGGCTATGCTCGCAGGCTTGCTGGTGGCGGGGATACATGCGGTTGCGTCGATCCAGTTCAAAGCCAATCAGGTGGTCGTCGGCACCGCCATCAACATTATGTTTATCGGCGTGCCGGCGCTGGTGTCGGGCGCTTTGTTTGAATCTACGGGCTCGACGCCGCAACTGCCGCGCGAACAGACGCTGCCGGATTGGAACATCCCTGTCATCGACCGCATCCCGATCTTGAGCCAGTTGTTGTCGGGCCATAAGCCCATTGTCTACATCGCGCTGCTGGCCGTGCCGGTGAGTTATTATGTATTGTTCCGCACACGCTTCGGTCTGCGATTGCGCGCCGTCGGCGAGAACCCCGAAGCGGCGGACACGGCAGGCGTCAGCGTCGCGCGCATGCGTTATGCGGGCGTGCTGTTGAGCGGCGTGCTGGCGGGATTGGGCGGCGCATATCTGTCAATTGGACAGAATTCGCTGTTCACGCGCAACATGACCGCCGGGCGCGGCTTCATCGCGCTGGCGGCGCTGATCTTCGGCAAGTGGCACCCGGTCGGCGCATTTTTAGCGTGTTTGTTATTCGGATTGGCCGACGCCGTGGCCATACGCATGCAGGGCGTAGTGAACATCCCTGTGCAGTTCATTCAAATCATTCCCTATGTGCTGACACTGGTAGTGCTGGCGGGCTTCATCGGTCGCGCCATCCCGCCGCGCGCCATCGGCACGCCTTACGTGAAAGAAAGTCGATGAATTAACGAGGGAGTGAGGAGTGAGGGAGTGAGGGAGTAAGGGAGTGGGGGAGTGGAGGAGATGTGCTTTATAATTTCCTCACTCCCTTACTCCCTCACTCCCCCACTCCCCCACTCCCTCACTTTTCCCTCATTCCCATAGCAATATGTCCATACCACTTTACGCGAGAGCAACAGAAGCGGCGCGGTTCATCAATTCGAAAGCGCCGACTCGCACGCCGCGCGTCGCGATTGTCTTAGGTTCAGGACTCGGCGGCGTCGCCGATGCCATCGAAGACGCCGTCGAAATTGTTTATGATGAGATTCCATTCTTCATGCGCTCGACGGTCGAAGGCCACGCCGGCAAGCTGATCATTGGCACGCTCGGCGGCGTCGATGTCCTGGCGATGAAAGGCCGCTTTCATTATTACGAAGGCTACACGATGGAAGAAGTGACCTTTCCCGTGCGCGTCTTCGCCTTGATGGGCATCAAGACGCTGGTGCTGACGAACGCGGCGGGCGGCACGGCGGCGTATCTGGGCCCAGGCTCTCTGATGGTCATCATCGATCACATCAACATGATGGGCGATAACCCGCTGCGCGGCGCGAACGATGATCGCTTCGGCCCGCGCTTCCCGGACATGACGCACGTCTACGCACCTGAATACATCGGCGTAGCCCACGACGTGGCGCGCGAAATGGGAATCAAGCTGACCGAAGGCGTTTACCTGGGATTGCGCGGCCCGTCTTATGAAACGCCCGCCGAAGTCAAACTCTTCACTAAGCTGGGCGGCGATGCGCTCGGCATGTCTACGGTGCCCGAAGCCATCGTCGCGCGCCATTGCCAGATCAAGCTGCTGGCGATTTCCTGCATCACCAATATTGCCGCAGGACTGACGCATCACGAGATCAATCACGAAGAAGTCATGGAGGTCGGGGCGCGCGCCGGTCGCCAACTCGGCGAATTGATCATGCGCGCCGTGCCGCGACTGGTCGCCGGCGACGCAACAGAACAGAAATGATGAATGAAGGGAGGAAAGGGCAGGGGATTAATTATTGATCATCCGGCTGCCTTATCCTCTTTAGTTCATCATTCATCATTCTGCATTCATCATTTCTTCTGTAGAATGTTCTTTATGATCATTGGCATTTGTGGCGGCACGGGTTCCGGCAAGACAACCGTTGCGCAAAAGATCATCGCGGTGGTCGGCGCCGGCAACGTGGTTTATCTGCAACAGGACGCTTACTATCGCAACATCGGCGATATGCCGCTTGAGTTGCGGCACAAAGTCAACTTCGATCACCCCGACGCCATCGACATCAATCTGATGATGAATCATCTCGAAGCCTTGCGCGCCGACGAGAGCATCGAGCAGCCGACCTACGATTACGCCACGCATTCGCGCAAGGCCGAAACGATTCACGTCGAGCCGCGCCCGGTCATCATCGTCGAAGGCATCCTCGTCTTCTTTGACCCGCAGATGCGCCGCTTGATGGACATGAAAATCTTCGTCGATTGCGACGCCGACATACGCTTCATCCGCCGCCTGGATCGCGACGTTCACGAGCGCGGGCGCAGCCTCGAATCGATCATCTCGCAATACACTACCACTGTGCGGCCCATGCATCTGCAATTCGTCGAGCCGGCGAAGCGCTACGCAGACATCATCATCCCCGAAGGGGGATACAACGAAGTCGGCATTGATTTGATCACCGGCAAGATTCAATCCATCCTGGCGCGCTCAGACGAATCGGCAGGCTTGCGCTCACGGACGAGCGACAATAGCGGGCAATCAGAGGCGGTCAGTTAGCCGGAAGCCTCAAGCGCAGAACTCTCTGCGAATAGCGATATGGATAACGATGCGGATCATAGGATGACCATCAAGCGAGCCAGGGAGCAAGAAATGAGCAATGCAATTGCTGATTCGATCAGCGATGAAGAATTGATTGAGCAGGCCAGGCAAGCGCGATTGGGCGCACACGCGCCGTTTTCAAGCTTCCAGGTCGGCGCAGCCATCGCGACCGCCGATGGGCGCGTCTACACGGGCTGCAACATTGAGCATTCGGTTTATAGCTTGACCATGTGCGCCGAGCGCGTGGCGATCTTCAAAGCCGTGAGCGAGGGGGCGCGCGGCTTCATCAAGATTGCCGTCGTTGCGGATTATGACAGAGTGACGCCGCCGTGCGGTTGCTGCCGCCAGTCGCTATGGGAGTTTTCCGGGCCGGGCACGAAGATCATCCTTGCCAATCTGGCGGGCGAGGTTCGCCGGCTCGACCTTGAAGAGTTGCTGCCGCTGCCTTTTGATGCCAGCTTTCTTGAAGATGTTCGTTAGCACGATAACCCGGAGGGCCGCTTGAAAAAGACGATTATCATCATCCTGTTAATTTTCGCCGTCGTCACGACGGCGATGCCGTTTGGCGTCAGCGCCGCCGAGCGCGTCGACTACATCATTACTGGCGGCATCGTCGTGACTATGGACGCGAGCAGCACGGTCATCGAAAACGGCGCGGTCGCCGTGCGCCGCGACCGCATCGTTGCAATTGGGAAAGCTGGCGACATCAATTCAAAGTACAAAGCCGAGCGCGTCATCGATGCGACTTCGCGCGTCGTCATGCCCGGACTCATCAACACACACACACACGTGCCGATGGGCATGTTTCGCGGCATCGCTGATGATCTAGTGTTGATGGAGTGGCTGCAAAAATATATCTTTCCGGCTGAAGCCAAAAACGTCGATGAACAGTTCGTGCGCTGGGGAGCCAAGCTCGGCTGTCTGGAGATGATCGAAGGCGGCACGACAACGTTTGTTGATATGTATTACTTCGAGGACGCGATTGCCGAAGAGACGGCGAGAGCGGGAATGCGTGCCGTGCTCGGCGAGACGCTGATCGATTTTCCCGCGCCCGACAACAAAACCTGGGACGCCGGTATGCAGTACGTCGAGAAGTTCACAGACAAGTGGAAAGGCCATCCGCTCATCGTTCCGGCCATCGCGCCGCATGCGCCTTATACGGTTTCGACCGAGCACTTGAAGCAGGCGCATGAACTCTCTTCGCGCAAGAACGTGCCGCTGGTGATTCACGTCGCCGAAGACTCTGCCGAAGTGAAAACGATTCAAGAGCGTTACGGCGCAAGCTCTGTCGCTTATCTTGAACGCAACGGGCTGCTCGACAGCCGTGTCATCGCCGCGCACATGGTGTGGCCGACGACTGATGACATTCAAACTCTCGCGAAGCGCAAAGTCGGCGTCGCGCACTGCCCGCAATCGAACATGAAACTGGCCGCCGGAGCCGCTCCCGTGCCGCAGATGTTGAAAGCCGGAGTTGCTGTGGGCCTGGGCACGGACGGCGCGGCGTCGAATAACGACCTTGATCTCTGGGAAGAGATGGACACGGCGGCAAAGCTGCACAAGCTGGTCGCGAAAGACCCGACGGTGCTGAACGCCAGAGAAGCGCTTGAGATGGCGACCATCAACGGCGCGCGGGCGATTCATATGGATAAAGAGATCGGCTCGCTGGAACCTGGCAAGCGCGCCGACCTGATTCTCGTCAACATCGAAAGCTCGCATCAATGGCCGCTCTATAACGTCTACTCGCAACTGGTCTATGCGACGAAAGCGGCGGATGTCGAGGTGGTGATGATCAACGGGCGGCTGGTGATGGAAGACCGCCAGGTAGGAACGATTGACGCGGCTGCCGTGCGCCAGAAGGCGCGCGAATACGGCGACCGCATACGCAAGAGTCTGAACGCAAAATAGTCATTCTGGTCAGGCGCTGCAAGCAATGGATAACCTTGCACAGCAGAGCGCAGACCCTTGGGAGTTTAACTTGCTGAATCATGCTTTTCGCACATTTCGCCCGGCTCTCATCTTTTGCTTGTGTGTAGTCATGGCCACATATGCCTTTGCCGTGCCGTTGCAGGGGGGATCGCCGAGTGAGATTGAGAATTTGTTGAAGAAAGGTGACGAGCTTTTCAAAGCTGCGAAGTTCCGCGAAGCCGTCGAAAAATACAAAGAAGTGCTGGCGCGCGATGCGAACAACGATCATGCGACTGGCTACATTGCCTATTCCTTCAGCAAACTCGGTGACCGCGCGCAGGCGCGGCAATGGATGCACAAGCGTGCCGAGCTTCCCGGACAGAATCCCTCGGTCAAAGCGCAGGCGCTGACCGACATTGCATTGTTATGCTGGGATGAAGCACACATGAGTCTTGCCGCGAGACTGGTGGGCGGGAAGACGCTCAAGCCTGAAGAGGTCGCCGGCATTGAGCGATTGCTCGACGAGGGCATTCAGAGCGCGCAGCAGGCGACCCCCATCGCCCCGCACTCGGTGAAGGGGTTGAATGTGCTGAACCTGCTCTACCGCGCCCGCGCCGAAGGCGAAGCGGACGTGAGCCAGCAGAAAGCGCACCTGGCGAAAGCCGATGAAGCGATGCGGCAAGCCATCAAACTCTTTGAAGCGACGCCCAATGCGCCGACCAATGATCTATTTGCTGTGCCAACGATGCTCGTGAGCAGCACGGTGGATACCAATTCGTCATTCGCGAGCGGCCAGCCGATCAAAGCCGTGCCGCTGATGTCCGCTGACCCAAATGATAAAGCAATGGCAGCAATCGAAGTCTTCGTCGGGCTGGACGGCAAGGTGAAATTTCTGCGGGCGATTGTTGGGGAGAGCAAGAAGGTCGCTCCGGCACTGAGCGCCGCGCGCCAATGGGAATTTCAGCCGAGCACCTTTGAAGGCCACACGGTTCAAGTGACACAGGTCTTGACTTTCGGCGGTGATGCGACAACCCAGAGTCCAGCCGCGGGCAGACCTATGACGCCAGTAAATGAAACGCTGGACGGCAAAGTGATTGATCACATCGAGCGCGGCGATCAGCTCTTGCGGGCCGGTAAAGTCGACGAGGCGCTTGGCGAATTCAAAGCCGCTAGCCAGGCAGCCGGCAAACCCGTCTATACGGCGCTTCTAAGAATCGGCGGCGTCTATATGCAGAAGGAGGATTATCGTGCCGCCGCCGACGCTTATCGGCAGGCCAGCACGCTGTATCCTCAAGACCCGGCCAGCCAGTACAATCTTGCTGAAGCCCTGTACGCGGCAGGCGAATACAAGCAGGCCGAAGCGGCTTACCGCAAGACCCTTGATCTAAGTCCAGGGCGGGTCAACTCGCAGGCACACCATTTTCTTGGGTTGTCGCTCTACAATCAAAAGCGGCTGGATGAGGCCATCGCCGAGTATCGCATCGCCATAGATCAAGCGCGTAGCGACTATTCAGAGGCTCGATATAACCTGGGAATCGCCCTGCTGGCGAGCGGCAAGCTACAGGCCGCCGAGAGTGAGTTTCGCATGGCGATTCAACAGGAGAAGCACGATTGGCCCGAAGCGCATTTCAATCTGGCGACGACCCTGGAGCATCAGCACCGCTCGCGTGAAGCCGCTGATGAATACGAGACCTACTTGCGCCAGTCGCCGAATGCCACAGATGCGGCGGCGACGCGCAAACGTATCGAGCAGCTCAGATCGCCAAAATGATGCCACGACCGTTGAGGCCGAAGCTGCGCGCGGGTCGGAAAAAATGATGCAGCCCTGCCGTTGCACACTGTGTGCGACTTACCTCGATATGAAATCAAGCGAGGACAAAATCATTAGAGCCGGGCAATGGTGAACTGTAGCGCAGGCCACAGATTGCTGCGGCTAATCCGGCAAGGCAAACAGGTCGGCGTGAACCGTGGCTGTGCCTTCTTTTCTTTCTGCGCCGGGCGAATCATAGACGACCAGCAGCGATGCCGGTGAATGATCGTCGGCAATCATCGTCATGCCTTCCGCATGATCTACGCCCACGCCAAAGGGTATATCGAGCAAGACGGCCAACTGCTCGCGCGAGGTTATGGTTTCTTCTGTCATGCCGGCCACGTTGCGCCATCGAAACAGCCGCACAGGGCCATCCATATCCATTGTCGGCCCTGCCAGGATCAGCAAATCGTCGCCGCGCCAGCAGAGGTCGCGCACCCCCAGGCCGTCAAGTCTCAAAAAGTGCTTGCGATACAACTGACCTTGAGGGCCGATCTCCATTAACGCCAGATGCGATTCATTATGATCTTTGACGGCGATTTCGAGAATCACTGCCCAGCCGCGCAG
>JBBWZK010000235.1:0-15005 GCA_039648975.1 Blastocatellia bacterium | reverse complement strand
GACGCGCCTGATGGCGAGTTTGCTGTTCGGCGTCAGCACGACCGACCCGCTGACCTTCGCGCTGATTTCATTGGTTCTGACAGGAGTGGCTCTGGCGGCCTGTTTCGTGCCCGCACGCCGCGCCACCCGGGTCGATCCGATGGTCGCGCTCAGATATGAATAGCAGTCTAGCGAGTCCAGAGAGTCCGGAGCGCATTTGAAAAAGTCCCGTAGGGACAAAATGTTTATAGTAGGCAGACGCTATAGAGACCAAGCCCTGTAGGGGCGAAATGTCGACATTGCGCTCCTAACCGAGCTTGAATGATTAACGATCTCTTTGACTATAAACATTGCGCTCCTACGGAGCTAATTTATCAGGATCGCGCGCTCGACTCGCCAGGCTCTCTGGACTCAATAGACTCGATTAGAGGTGAACGATGAATACGTTTTTGCAAGACTTGCGCTACGGGATGCGAATGCTGTTGAACAAACCCGGCTTCGCGGTTGTGGCGATTATCACGCTGGCTCTGGGGATCGGCGCGAACACCGCCATCTTCTCGGTCGTCAACGCCGTGCTGCTCAAGCCGCTGCCTTATCGTGAACCCGGCAAGCTGGTACGCGTCTACACAGAATTCCCGACCATGGATCTGAAAAAGTTCTGGATGTCGGTTCCTGAATTCATGGACATACGCAACGAAGCGCAGTCTTGGGAGAACATCGGCGCGTGGTCTACGGGCGGCCTCAATGTGGCGACGACTAGCGAACCGATTCGCGTCACCTCTGCGTCGATCACGCGCGGATTGATCGATGTGCTGGGCGTGCAGCCGGCCATGGGCCGCAACTTCACTGAGGAAGAAGATCGCAACGGCGGCCCGCTCGCCGCGCTGATCGCCGATGGTTTATGGCGCAGCGCCTTTGGCGCTGACCCCAACATCGTCGGCAAAGAGATTCAAATCAATGCCCGTCCGTTCACGGTGATCGGCGTCATGCCGCGCGATTTTAATTTCCCCGCAGGCAGCAACGACCCGGCGCAGGTCTGGGTGTCGTTCCAGTTTGACCCGGCCAATCCGGGCAGTCGCGGCGGCCATTTTCTTTACGTCCTCGGCAGGCTCAAGCCCGATGTCAACCTCGCGCAGGCGCGTGCCGAAATGGATTCGTTGATGACCGGTTGGCGCAGCGAGAATCGCGCCAGGCACCTGTTGGATCCGGACAGACATCCGGTGCTGATGGTGCCGCTGCATGAAGATGTCGTCGGCGCGTCGCGGCCCGCCGTGCTCATGTTGCTGGGCGCAGTTGCCTTCGTCTTGCTGATCGCTTGCGTCAATGTCGCCAACCTGCTGCTGGCGCGCGCCGAAGCACGGCGGCGCGAGTTTGCCATTCGTTTAGCGCTCGGCGCAGGGCGGCAGAGATTACTGCGACAGTTCCTTGCCGAAGGGCTGATTCTCGTCTTGCTGGGCGCGGCTGCCGGCTTGTTGCTGGGCAAAGCGGGGCTCACCCTGGTGATCGCCGCCGCGCCCGACAGCGTGCCGCGCACCGGCGAAATCAGCGTCAATCTGCCGGTGCTTGCCTTCACGCTTGGCATATCGATCTTGTCGGTGATTATTTTTGCGATGGCGCCGCTGGTGCAGATGCGCGAGCGCGACCTCGCGACCTGGCTGCACGCTTCAGGGCAGCGCACATCGGGCGGCGGCAGTCACCGCTTGCGCAAGACGCTGGTGATCGCCGAGATCGCGCTCGCCGTCGTGCCGATGATCGGTTCGGGGTTGATGGTACGCGCCTTCTGGAAGCTGCAACAGGTCGACCTGGGCTTCAATCCGCGCGGCGTCGTGGCCTTCAACCTGGCGCTGCCGAGAAGCCACTATCAGAACGCCGACATTTTGAAATTCTCCGAGACGCTGGAGAATCGCCTGGCGGCGCTGCCCGGAGTTCGTTCGGCAGCCATCGCCGGCGAGTTGCCGCCTATACGCCCCATAGACGCCAACGACACAGAGATGGAGGGTTATCAACCATCCCCTGACGGCCCTGCCCAGAACGTCGATTTCTGGAACATCATCGGCCAGGATTACTTCAAGACTATGGGAATTCGCACCATTGAAGGGCGCACATTTGAACCGATGGATATGGCCGATAAAGCGCAGCCGGTGGTCGTCATCAACCAGGCGCTGGCGCGGCGGTTCTGGCAAGGCAGCCCCATCGGACAGCGCGTCAATCCGCAAGTCAGCCAGACGCCGAACTGGTTCACCGTCGTCGGCGTCGTCGAAGATACCAAGAATCTGGGAACCGATAAACCGGCGGGCACAGAGCTTTATGTCCTTGAGCACCAGACGCTGCCGTTCGGCATCAGCGCCGTCAAGAGCTTCGTCGTGCGCACAGATGGCAGCGCGGCGACAATGATGTCGGGCATCCGTTCAGTGGTCGCCGAGATGGATCCGAGCGTGCCCATCTACGGCATGCAGACCATGGGCGACCTGGTCGCCAATTCGCTGGTCAAGCCGCGCTTCCTGTCGCTGTTGCTCGGCGCATTTTCGGTGATTGCGATTTCGCTTGCTGCCATCGGCATCTATGGCGTCATGGCCTATACCGTCGCGCAGCGCACACAGGAGATCGGCCTGCGCGTGGCGCTCGGCGCGACGACCCGCAATGTGCTGACGATGGTCTTGAGTCAAGGATTGAAGATGACCGTGATCGGCCTGGCCACGGGCTTAACCGGCGCGTACTTCCTGACCAGCGTGATGGCTAGCCTGCTGTTTGAAGTCAGCACGACCGATCCGCTGACCTTTGCGATTGTCGGCATAGGGCTTACCGCGGTCGGCTTGTTTGCCTGTTTCGTGCCGGCACGCCGCGCCACTAAAGTCGATCCAATGGTCGCGCTTCGCTACGAGTAACAGAAGAAGAGACACGGCGACGCGGCGACGCGGCGACAGATTCGATCAGGATGTCTGTCGCCGCGTCTCCCCTTCACCGCGTCACCGCGTCGCCTCTGCCTTTCAACAACTGACTGGAGGACAGTATGCTTTTAACGATTTGCATGATGGTTCTAGCGTTTTCGCCATTTGCTTCCACAGACGAATGGTCGAAAAATTATGAAGTACAGGGCACGCCTAAAGTGCGCGTTGAAACCGGCGACGCGAACATACATGTGACAACCGGCGAAGGCAAGACAGTTGCCGCGCGCATTACGACTGAAGGCTGGAAGATCGGTGGCGATGGCATCAGCATCATCGACCATCAAAACGGTGATCAAGTCGACATCGAAGTGCGCTTCCCACACCACAGGTTTCAAACCGGCTGGAACCATCGGCGCGTTGATATCGAAATCAAGGTGCCGCGTGATGCCAACCTCGATATGCACACGGGCGACGGCAACGTCGATGTGCAAGGCGTGCGCGGGTCAATCGCTTTGCGCAGCGGCGACGGCAAGCTCGACCTGTCAGAGTTGGATGGAACGCTGCGGGCAGAGACCGGCGATGGCAATATAGATATGCGCAATGTGCGCGGCGATCTGACCTTGCATACCGGCGACGGGCGGATTGACGTGAGCGGCATAGACGGTTCTTTACACGCTGAAACCGGCGACGGGCGGATTCGCGTCAACGGGCGCTTCGATGCGCTGGATGTCAAAACCGGCGACGGCGGCATTGAAGCGATAGCGCTTGACGGCTCGAAGCTGGAGGCGAACTGGCGTTTGAGCACAGGCGACGGCGATTTGACATTGCGCGTGCCGGCGACGATTGCCGCCGATGTCGAATTGCACACCAGCGATGGCCATATCGATCTACAAATGCCGGTCACGGTGATGGGCCGCACACGCACACGAGAGCTTCACGGGCGCATCAACGGCGGCGGCAAATTGCTCTCTTTGAGAACCGGCGACGGCTCGATTCGTCTTGAGCAAAAGTGAGACGGAGAGGGGCTAGGGGCTGGGGGCTAGGGGCGAGAGCCCGAAGAGACACCGCGGCAGCCACGGGACGCTTTATATCCAGATTACTTGCGATTGACTGCTTGCGTTGTGACTCTAGCCCCTAGCCCCTAGCCCCTATCCCCTCTCCTTTCCGCTTTTGGGAAGCGCAATCCCGCAATCGAACAAACGCCCGCCGCCATCCTTTCACAGTAGTTGGAGCAACCTGCATCGCTTCAGCAGCTTATCGCTTCTCCAATTCACGGCACAGAGGTTGAAGAGGGGTTGGAGATCGATCTTCTACCAGCTCACCACAAGGAGGCGAATCGATGACGACGCTCTGGCAGGATTTGCGCTACGCCACACGGATGCTGTTGAAGGGTCCCACCTATACGGCAGTGGCCATTCTGGCGCTGGCTTTAGGCATCGGCGCGAACACCGCCATCTTCTCGGTCGTCAATGCGCTGCTGCTGCGTCCGTTGCCTTACATCGATTCCGAGCGCCTGGTGACTATCGAATCGGGAAACCGGCAAGCCGGCCCGCAGGTTTTCGGCGGCGCGTCGCCTGCTGACTTCTGGGACTGGCAGCAGCAGAGCGAAAGCTTCGAGCAACTGGTGGCCATCTCCGGCGGCGGCTTCAGCCTGACGGGCGTCGAAAACCCTGAGTCGTTCCCCGGCGCACGGGTGTCGACGAACTTCTTTGACGCGCTGCACGCCCGTCCGCTGCTGGGCCGCACGTTTCACAAAGAAGACGGCATCGTCAAAGCCGACGATACGGTCATCCTCAGCTATCGCCTCTGGCAGGAACGCTTCGGCGGCGATCCGAATGTAATCGGCACTATACTCGGCGATACCGGCACGATGGTCATCGGCGTGATGCCGGCAGATTTCAAATTCCCAAGCCATGCGCAGGTGTGGATTCCAATGGCGAAAGATTCGGGCGAGATGCGCAATCGCGCCAATCGCTACTTCGGCGTGATGGGATTGCTCAAGCCTGGCCAGACACCAGAGACGGCGCAATCGGAGTTGCAAACCATCGCCAGCCGCCTCGAAGCACAATACCCCGATACAGACAAAGACATCGCCGTGCAGTTGACGTTGTTCCGCGAATATCTGGTGCGTGACGTGAAAACGTCGCTGTGGATTTTGATGGGTGCGGTGGCGCTGATTCTGCTGATTGCCTGCGCCAACGTCGCCAACCTGCTGCTGGCACGCGCTGCCTCGCGGCGCAAAGAACTGGCGATTCGCCGCGCCCTGGGCGCGAGCCGCTGGCGCATCGTACAGCAATTGCTCGCCGAGAGCATATTGCTGGCGCTGGTTGGCGGCGCTGCCGGAATGCTGCTGGCCTTATGGGGCGTCGACGCCTTAATGGGGCTGCTGCCCGAAAGGTGGAACGACCTGAAGCAGCAGAGCCGGGTTGGCGTTGACGCGATGGTATTGACCTTCACCTTTGCGACTACATTGATCACCGGCATTGCGCTTGGCCTGATTCCGGCGTGGCAATCGTCGCGGCCCGATGTCAACGAATGGCTGAAAGAAGCCGGACGCGGCTCGGAAGGCGCGCGCCACCGGCGCACACGCAATGTATTCGTGATTACGGAAATCGCTCTGGCCCTGGTGGTGCTGATTGGCGCAGGGTTATTGCTGAACAGCTTCCTGCGCTTGCAGCGCAACGATCTCGGATTCAACCCGCGCGGCTTGATGAGCATGGGCTTTGCCGTGCCGTTCAATCGTTACCCGGATGATCCGTCGCGGTCGCGCTTTATCAAGCAAGTCGTTGACGAGGTCGCTGCAATGCCGGGCGTTGAAGCGGTCGCCGCGACCAGCGGCAGCGTCTTTCCATTTCTCGATTTCAACTTCCAAATCGAAGGCAAGCCGTTGGCCGCCGAGCCGACCGCGAGGTATGACGCGATCAGCCCGAATTACTTTCGCGTTCTCGGCGCACAGTTGCTGGCGGGCCGCGAGTTCACAGACCAGGACGACGGGCGCGCACCTGCCGTCGCCATGATCAATGAGTCGCTCCAGCGGCAATACTTCAATGATGCGGAGCCGCTCGGCCAGCGCATCACGATTAGCTATTTGGGCGAGCGCCAGACGCGCGAAATTGTCGGCGTCGTTCGTGACATCAATCAGGGCGAAGCCGGCAAGGTCATGCCGCAGATTTATGTCTCTTGCCAACAGCAGCCCTGGCTTTCGGCGTCGCTGCTGGTGCGCGGTTCGGGCGACTCTGCCAGTGTGCGAAAAGCCGTGCAAAGCGCCATCTGGGCGGTAGACAAAACGCAGCCGGCGAGCCGCGCCGAACTGGCAGAAGTGGTACTCAGCAGCGCGCTCGGCGAGCCGCGCCTGTACACGCTGCTGCTCGGCAGCTTCGCGGCCCTGGCGCTGGTGCTGGCCGCCGTCGGCATCTACGGCGTGATGAGTTATACGGTGGCGCAACGCACGCAAGAAATCGGCATACGCATGGCGCTGGGTGCAAGCTCAGGCAAGGTGCTGGCGATGGTCGTCCGCCAGGGCTTGAAGCTCATCCTCGCCGGCATCACATTCGGTCTGCTCGGCGCGTTCGCCTTGACGCGGTTGCTGGCGAGCCTCTTGTTTCGCATCAGCGCCACCGACCCGCTGACCTATGCGTCAGTAGTCCTCTTGCTGGCGCTGGTGGCGCTCGCGGCCTGCTACATCCCTGCACGGCGAGCGACACGCGTCGATCCGATGGTGGCTTTGAGATACGAATAACAGTCCAGAAAGTCTAGAGAGTCAGGAAAGCGGCTCTGAGAAGTCAGCTCCGTAGGAGCGCAATGTTTATAGTTACCGATGCTCTTGATGATTCAAGCTCCGTTAGGAGCGCCATGTCGACATTTCGCCCCGACGGGGCTGGGATGCTTTTTGCTGCTTGTCACTATAAACATTTCGTCCCTGACGGGACTTTTCAGAGACTCTCCAGACTCTCCAGACTCTCTGGACTCAATTGGCGGTGATTGATGAACACGTTATGGCAAGACCTGCGTTACGGCGCGCGAATGTTACGCAAAAAGCCTGGTTTCACTTTTGTAGTCGTCATCACGCTGGCGCTTGGCATTGGCGCGAACGCGGCGATATTCAGCGTCGTCTACGGCGTCTTGCTGCGGCCTCTGCCATTCGCCGAGCCGAATAGCCTGATGGTGGCATGGAAAAAGGACACCACCGCCGCCAGTCCTTTCGTTGAATTGTCGGTCGCTGAATTCAAAGACTGGCAGGCCGAGAGCCAGAGCTTTGACCGCCTCGCGGCGATGCCGACGACGGCTTACGGTTATGGCTACGTGATGACCGGCGAAGGCGAGGCCGTGCAGCTTGAAAGCTCCAGAGTATCGGGCAGTTTCTTCTCGCTGCTGGGTGCGCCGCCGGCGCTTGGCCGGGTCTTCAATGAAGCAGACGATCAGGTGAATGCCGCGAAGGTCGCCGTGTTAAGCGACCATCTCTGGCGCGAGCGGTTCAGCGCCGACCCGCAAATCATCGGGCAAACCATCACGCTGACCGGCCAGGGCTTCACGGTCATCGGCGTCATGCCGCCACAATTCGAGTTCCCCAGAGGCGTAGACCTGTGGACGCCTTTGACGGCGACGATGAGTCCGCGCGCCGCTGAAAATCGTGGCGCCATCTTTTTGCAGGCCGTGGGCCGACTAAAAGCGGGCGTCACCCGTGAGCAAGCCGAAGCCGAATTGAACGCCGTCATCGCGCGTGTCGCCGGCCAGCATCCTGAAACCGCTGCCGAAGGCCATCGCGTTGTCCTCACACCGCTGGCCGAGCATCTGTTCGGCAACGCGCGCCCGGCGCTCTGGTTACTGCTCGCCGCTACCGCCTTGTTGTTGATGATCGCCTCGGCCAATATCGCTAATCTTCTGCTGGCGCGCGCCACGTCGCGACGCAGAGAATTTGCCCTGCGCGCCGCGCTCGGCGCTTCGCGCTGGCAGATCATTCGGCAATTGATGACCGAGAGCCTCGTGCTCGCAGCCTGTGGCGGAATGCTCGGCGTGCTGCTGGCGCACTGGCTGGTTGACCTGCTGGTTCGGCTTGCGCCTGCCGATGTGCCGCGCATCAGTGAAGTTCATCTCAATCTGCCGGCGCTCGCGTTCAGCGCGCTCGTCACGCTCTCTGCGAGCCTGCTGTTCGGCTTGATCCCGGCGCTCGCCGCTTCAAAACTCAACCTCAGCGAAACGCTCAACGAAGGCAGCGTCAAACTCTCCGGCGAACGCTCAGGCAAGCGCTTGCGCAGCGCCCTGATCGTTGCCGAAATCGCCATCACGATTGTCCTGCTGGCGGGCGCGACGCTCATCCTGCGCAGCTTTGTGAACCTCAGCCGGGTCAATCTCGGCCTTGAGCCGCGCAACGTTCTGACGATGCAATTGCGGCTCACCGGAGCGCGTTACGGCCAGCCGCCGGCGCGGCGAGAATTCTTTCGCCAACTGGTTGATCGCCTGGAAGCGCAGCCCGGTGTCGTCGCGGCAAGCGGCGTGTTGATTCGCCCGCTTGAAGGAACCGTTGGTTGGGAGATGGATTACGCGTTCGAAGGCCAATCGATAGATGAAGCGCAGCGCAATACGGTAGCGAATTTCGAGGCCATCACGCCGCATTACTTCCGCACCTTCAACATCCCTGTCAAAGCCGGACGTGAGTTTATTGAGCAGGACAAGGTTGATTCCGAGCCGGTTGTCATCATTAGCGAGACGATGGCCAAGCAACAGTTCGGGACTGCGGCTGACGCGGTTGGCCAGCGCATCAAGCTTGATCCGGCGTCGGCGGATGAGCGCTGGCGCACGATTGTCGCTGTCGCCGGCGATGTGCGCTACCGCGAATTGCAAGAGATTCGCTGGGACGTTTACGTGCCGCAAGGGCAGAGCACGGTCACCCTCAATCATTTCGCCGTGCGCACGACGACCGAGGCAGCGGCTTTTCTGCCAATCGTGCGCCGTGAAGTCGCCGCGCTGGATGCCAGTCAAGCCGTCGCCAGCATCGCGACGATGGAACAACTGGTCGCCGCAGGTCTGGCGCGTCCGCGATTCAGCGCCGTGTTGTTGAACTGGCTATCGGCGCTCGCCGTGTTGCTGGCTGCCGTCGGTATTTATGGCGTGGTCGCTTATTCAGTGGCGCAACGCACAGGCGAACTCGGCATACGTATCGCGCTCGGTGCGCAGAGCAAAGATATTTTGCGGCTGGTCATCAAGGAAGGCATGCAGATGGCCCTGGCCGGTGTGGGCATCGGCTTGATTGCGGCGTCTTTGTTGACGCGGCTGATGAACAGCCAGTTGTTTGGCGTCAGCGCCACCGACCCGCTGACCTTCGTGGCGATTGCCCTGTTGCTCGCCGCCATCGCGCTGGCGGCCTGTTATGTCCCGGCGCGGCGCGCTACGCGTGTCGATCCGATGGTGGCGCTACGTTATGAATAAAAAGCGACGCGGAGACGCGGAGACGCGGAGACGCGGAGATAGATTCGATCAAGTAGTCTGTCGCCGCGTCGCCCCTTCCCTGCGTCCCCGCGTCGCTTAACCGGAGGTGATTTATGCCAACACTGTTGCACGACCTGCGCTACGGCGCGCGCATGCTGCTGAAAGCTCCGGGCTTCACGCTTGTAGCCGTCATCACACTGGCGCTCGGCATCGGCGCGAATACCGCCATCTTCTCGGTCGTCAATACGGTGCTGCTGCGCCCTTTGCCATTTAAGAATCCGAATCGCCTGATGAGCGTTTGGGAAAATAATCTAAAACAAGGGCAGGATCATCAAGCGGTGGGCGGCGCGAACTTCACCGACTGGAAGAATCAGAATCAGGCATTTGAATCGCTCGCGGCTTACTTCAACTGGAACTACAACCTGACGGGCGGCGACGAGCCGCAGCGTTTGCGGGCGGTCGTCGTCTCCGGCGAATTCTTTCAAACGCTTGCCAGCGTTGCGGCGGCGGGTCGCGCGCTGGCTCCCGAAGATGACCAGGATGGCAAAGACAACGTCATCGTCTTGAGCCACGCGTTCTGGCAGCGCCGCTTTGGCGCAAGCCAGGAGATCATCGGGCAGATTGTATTGCTCAATGGCCGTAGCCATACGGTGGTTGGCGTGATGCCGCCCGGCTTTAATTTCCCGGACGACAAAGTTGACATCTATAGGCCGATGGCCATGTCTGCACAGCAGGCGCAGAACCGCCAGGGCAAATGGCTGAGCGTCATCGGGCGCTTGAAAACCGGCGTGTCAATCGAGCAGGCCGCCGCCGAGATGAATGCCATTGCGCGGCAGCTTGAGCAACAGTATCCGGATGCCAATGCCGGCTGGGGCGTGCAACTGGTGCCACTGCATGAAGAGATCGTCGGCAAGATCAGCGGCCTGCTGCTCATACTGCTGGGCACAGTGGGATTTGTGTTGCTCATCGCCTGCGCCAATATCGCCAATCTGCTGCTCGCACGCGCCTCTTCACGCCGGAAAGAGATCGTCGTTCGCGCGGCGCTAGGGGCCAGCCGCCGGCGGCTCATCAGCCAGTTTCTAACCGAAAGTTTGCTGCTCGCGTTGATGGGCGGACTGCTCGGATTATTACTTGCGCTCTGGGGCAGCGACGCGCTGATCGCGCTCAGTCCGGGCAACATTCCACGTCTCAACGAAGCCGGCATGGATGGCCGCGTGCTCGGCTTTACCTTTCTGCTCTCGTTGCTGACGACGCTGATCTTTGGACTCGCGCCTGCCTGGCAAGCGTCAAAGCCTGACCTCAATGAAGTGCTTAAAGAAGAAGGTCGCGGCGCGTCGAGCGGTTCGGGCCGTAGACTGCGCAGCCTGCTGGTCGTCGCCGAAGTCGCCGTCAGCGTCGTCTTGCTGGTCGGCGCAGGGTTGATGATCAAGAGTTTCATCCAACTGCACAGCGTCAACACGGGCTTTGATCCGCACAACCTGTTGACCATGGAGATCACGCTGCCGCCGGCTAGCTACGGCCAGAATCAACAGCAGATCGCTTTCTTCCAACAAGCCCTCGAACAGATCAAAACGCTGCCCGGCGTCGAGTCGGCGGGCGCTGTGCAAGACCTGCCATTCCGTCTCAACGAAATGAGCTTCCCGGTCACGCTTGAAGGTCAGCCCGCGCGACCAGAGGCCCAGCGCCCGAAAGCCGTTTACCGCGCCGTGACCGACGATTACTTTCGCACACTGGGAATCCCGCTACTGCAAGGCCGATGGTTTACCGCGCAAGACGATCAGAACGCCGTGCCGGTCGTCATCATCAATCAAGCGATGGCGAGCCGCTTCTGGCCTGACGAAGAGCCGCTCGGCAAGCGCATACGCTTCGGCGAGCCGGACGATCCGGCTTACGCGATTGTCGGCGTCGTCGGCGACATCAAGCACATGGGCCTGGACGCAGACGAAGGCGCAGTGATCTATCAGCCGCACGCGCAGAAGCGATTCGGTTGGCTGCGCTGGATGACCCTGGTGATGCGCTCCAACGAGGAGCCGACAACGCTGGCGGCGGCGGTGCGCCGCCGTATTCAGGAAGTCGACAAAGATCAGCCAGTTTATAACATTGCGACGATGGAGCAGTTGTTGACGAAATCCATCGCCCAGCCGCGCTTTTCAACCCTCCTGCTCGGCGTCTTCGCCTTGCTCGCGCTCGCGCTTACGGCCATCGGCGTCTACGGCGTGGTGTCGTATGCGGTCGCTCAACGCAGACGTGAAATCGGCATACGCATGGCGCTCGGCGCGCAGGTGCGCGATGTGCTGCGGCTGGTGATCGGCCAGGGTTTGAAGCTGGTCTTGATCGGCGTCGCACTGGGGCTCGCCGGCGCAGGCGCACTGACCCACGCGATGAAGAGTTTACTATTCGGCGTGAGCGCCACCGATCCGGCAATCTTTGCCCTCATCTCTGTGCTGCTCACCGGCGTGGCGCTACTGGCTTGCTACCTGCCGGCGCGGCGCGCGGCGAAGATCGATCCGATGGAGGCGCTGCGCTATGAATAACTGTCTAGAGAGTCTGGAAAGTCCAGAGAGTCAGGAAAGCGGCTCTGAGCAGTCAGTTCCGTTAGGAGCGCAATGTTTATAGTAACGATGACAAATGAAAATCCAAGCTCCGTTAGGAGCGCAATGTTTATAGTCAAAGAGATCGTTAATGATCCAAGCTCCGTTAGGAGCGCAATGTCGACATTCCGCCCCGACGGGGCTGGGATGCTTTTTGCTGCTTGTCACTATAAACATTTCGTCCCTAACGGGACTTTTCTCAAACGCTCTCTGGACTCTCTGGACTCTCCAGACTCTCTGGACTCTCTGGACTCTCTGGACTCGATAGACTCTCCAGACTGTAGTGAGAGGTGAAGGATGAACCCGTTATTGCAAGACCTGCGTTATAGTTTGCGATTGCTTGCGAAGCGACCCGGCTTCACTTTAGTGGCTGTCATTACACTGGCGCTCGGCATCGGCGCGAATACCGCCATCTTCTCGGTCGTCAATGCCGTGTTGCTGCGCCCGCTTAACTATAACGAGCCTGACCAGATCGTCGCGCTGTGGGAGAACGTCCCGACGAAAGGCGGCAGGTGGCGCGTCGCGCCGGCCAACTTCTTTGACTGGAAAAACCAGAATCAGGTCTTTGCCGAGATGGCGGCGTTCAGCTCTTCGGGGTTTAACTTGACGGGCACGGGTGAGCCGGAGCAGATTCGTGGCGCGCGCGCGAGCCAGGGTTATTTCAGCGTGCTGGGGGTCGAGCCGATCCTGGGCCGCGCCTTCTTACCGGAAGAGTATGAGCCTGGCAAGGGGCAGGTCGTCATCCTCGATTACGGGTTTTGGCAACGGCGCTTCGGCTCAGACTCGAAGCTCATCGGCCAAACGCTGACGCTCGACGACAAGCCTTACACAGTCGTCGGGGTCATGCCCGCAGGCATCTATCCCACCTGGCCGATGACTGCGGCTGGGATTTCGTTCGAGCCGCAGCAGCAACAGTACTGGGTGCCTATGTCGTTCACCGCCGATTGGGCGGCAAACCGCTATTCGCACGTCCTCGGCGTGGTGGCGCGACTCAAGCCGGGTGTGACGACAGGCCGCGCGCAGACCGAGATGGACGTGATTGCGCAACGGCTCGAACAAGACTATCCAGCCAACAACCGCGACGAAGGGATCATTATCAGCCCTTTCATCAATGAAGTCGTCGGTAATGTGCGTCCCGCCCTGTTCGTATTACTCGGCGCGGTCGGCTGCGTGCTGCTGATCGCCTGCGCCAACATCGCCAGTCTGCTCCTCGCCCAACTTGCGGCCCGCCGCAAAGAGATCGCCATACGCGCGGCGTTGGGCGCGCGGCGCGCACACCTCGTCCGCCAGTTTTTAGTGGAAGGCTTGATGCTCTCATTGTTGGGCGGCGCGTGCGGCGTGTTACTGGCGACGTGGGGCATAGACTTGTTACTGCGGATGATTCCGCAAAACATTCCGCGCTTGAACCAGGTCGGGGTGGACCTGAAAGTTTTAAGTTTCACGCTGCTGCTTTCGCTGGCCGCCAGTTTGATCTTCGGCTTTGCGCCGGCGCTGCAAGCTTCAAAGACGGATTTGCAAGAGGCGCTCAAAGAGGCGGGCCGTAGCTCTGGCGCCAATCCGAGCCGCCAGCGCTTTCGCCGCCTGTTGGTCGTCGCTCAAATCGGCATGGCGGTCGTCCTGGTGATCGGCGCGGGATTATTGATCAAGAGCTTCTGGCGCTTGCGGCAGGTCGATCCAGGGTTCAACCCTGCGCACGTCGTGGTCATGAATTTGACGATCCCACCATCCAGGTATCGCGAGTGGCATCAAATATCGGGCTTCTACACGCAGTTGCACGAACGCCTGCAAAACCTGCCCGGCGTGCGCTCGGCCACCATCGCTTATGACCAGCCGCTGGCTTCCAACTGGATTAACAGCTTCCTCATTGAGGGCCAGCCCGCGCCCGCGCCGGGGCAGACGCCGGTTGAAAATTTTCGGCCCGTCGGCCACGACTACTTCCGCACCCTCGGCATCGAGTTGCTAAAGGGTCGCCACTTCACCGCGCAAGATGACCCCGGACATACGGGCGCGGCCATCATCAACGACGCCTTCGCGCGCCAGTATTTCCCAAACGAAGACCCGCTCGGCCATCGGCTTCAGACCGACACGCCGGCGCTGATGGCCAATGGCCCGATGCCCACTTCATTTGAAATTGTCGGCGTCGTGCGGGACACGAAGTTCAACGGCCTGAGCGCGGTGGCCGCGCCGGCCTTCTATATCCCGGCCAGGCAATTCCCGCTAGCCGATATGATTGTTCTGGCGCGAGTCGAAGGCGACCCTTTGAATTACACACAGACTTTGCGCGACACGGTGTGGGCGATTGACCCCGACCAGCCGGTCAATTCAATCGCGGCGTTAGAGCATATAGTGGCCGATGACATCGCCCAGCCGCGCTTCAATATGTTCTTGATGGGCTTGTTCAGCGCCCTGGCCGTGATGCTGGCGGCGGTGGGAATCTACGGCTTGCTCTCCTACGCCGTCACACAACGCACACAGGAAATTGGCGTGCGTATGGCCCTCGGGGCGCAACGCCGCGACATCTTCAAGCTGATTGTCGGGCAGGGACTGCGGTTGACGCTCGCGGGCGTAGGCATCGGGCTAGCCGCTGCTCTGCTCTTAACGCGTTTCCTTTCAAGCTTGTTGTATGGCTTGAGCGCCACTGACTTCACGACTTTCGCCTTCGTCGCCTTGTTGCTGGCGGCGGTCGCCTTGATTGCCTGCTACCTGCCTGCACGGCGAGCGACGAAGGTCGATCCGATGGAGGCGTTGCGCTATGAATAGCAGGCTAGAGAGTCCAGAGAGTCTGGAGAGTCGAGAGAGTCTAGAAAATGTTTCTGCAAAAGAAGCTCCGTAGGAGCGCAATGTTTATAGTAACGATTGCCGATAAAACTCTAAGCTCCGTTAGGAGCGCCATGTCAACATTTCGCCCTGACGGGGCTGGGATGCTTTTTGACGCTCTCAACTATAAACATTTCGTCCCTAACGGGACTTTTCTCAAACGCTCTCTGGACTTTCTAGACTCTCCAGACTCTCCAGACTCTCTGGACTCGATAGACTCTCCAGACTGTAGTGAGAGGTGAAGGATGAACCCGTTATTGCAAGACCTGCGTTATAGTTTGCGATTGCTTGCGAAGCGACCCGG
>JBBWZK010000226.1:0-4110 GCA_039648975.1 Blastocatellia bacterium | reverse complement strand
CTGTTAGCTTGCGCTACATGGCAAACGCATTTGCAAACCGCTCTAGTCCTCATCCTTCCTTCTTTCCCGCGGCTCTTACGGTAAATCGCACCCGCCCATTATCGACGCCGACGACAAATTCGATGGCGTCCGTCGCCAGCTCGCGCTTGATCTGCTCGGCGCGCGCTTTCAAAAACTCCGTGAAGGTTTCCAGTGACAAAGAGCCGACGCGCTCGCCGCATTTGCGCTTGGCGGCGATCAGTGTGTCATAGAGTTCACTGATTTTCTCCGGCTCGCTGCGCACGTCCTGGAAACGTATCGCCGCCAAGCGTTCGCGCGCCGCCGTTTGCGCTTCTTTCGTCGGTGGACGCCCGCTCTCTTCGCGTTCCTGCGTTTGCCTGCGCCACAACTCGCGCAGCACGTTATAGCGCGCCACCAGGCCGTTATAACGAAAGCGCTGGCTGAAAGAGATATTGCGCGTGTCGTAGAGCCGCTTGATCGTCGTTTCGACGCGCCCCTTCGTGTCGTGAGGCGGGCGCACGCTGCCGCCGTTGAAGAAGATGTCGTACTCGATCTTCAACCGGCGCATTTCGTGTTCGAGACGATCAAGCTCTTCGTCAATCGGATTGACTTGTCTGGCTTCCATTCCCATCCTTGGGCGGGGACTTAGCTGCACGATGCGGGGTCGTGCTAGAATGTACGGCAGGCACTTAAGCAAGTCAACGGTAATCGCATGGCGAATGAACGATTGAGATCGCTGCCTTCGATTGAGCGATTGCTCGCGCGCCCGGCGGCCACGCGCCTGGTTGCGCAGTTAGGCCGCGACCGCGTCCGCAACCTCTTGCGCGACATCCTTGATGATCTGCGAAAAGAGGAAAAAGCAGTCAGAGGTCAGAGGTCAGAGGTCAGCAGCCTTTCATCTGCGCATTCTGACTTCCGACTTCCGACCGCCGCGCGCGAAGCGCATCTCCAGCCATCTGATCTCTTTCTGGATGAGATCGAGCGGCGGCTCGAAGCGCGCGGCGGCATGGCGGCGCGGCCTTCGTTGCGGCGTGTGATCATTGCCACAGGCGTCATCATTCACACGAATCTCGGTCGCGCGCCGCTTGCCCGCGAAGCGATTGACGCAGTGACCGAGACGGCGGCGCATTACGCGAATCTCGAATATGATCTTGAACGCGGCCAGCGCGGCCAGCGCGAGGCGCATTGCCGGGAGTTACTGGCGCAGCTTGCCGCAAGCGAAGCGGCCATCGTCGCCAACAACAACGCGGCGGCGGTGCTGCTGGTTTTGAACACTCTGGCCGAAGGCGGCGAAGTCATCGTCTCGCGCGGCGAGTTAATCGAAATCGGCGGCAGCTTTCGCATCCCCGAAGTCATGGAAAAAAGCGGCGCGCGGCTGCGCGAAGTCGGCACCACCAATCGCACGCACATCAGCGACTACGAGCGCGCCATCAACCAGCAGACGCGATTGCTTTTGCGCGTCCATCCGTCGAACTATCGCATCATCGGCTTCACCGAGCGCCCGGCGATTGCTGAACTCGTCGACTTATCCCGTCGTACAGGCATCCCGACGTTTGAAGATCTGGGTTCGGGCTGTCTCATAGACCTCGCGCCCTACGGCGTAAAAGATGAACCGGTGGTTGCCCAGTCGCTTAAAGCCGGAATCTCGGTCGTCAGCTTCAGCGGCGACAAGCTGCTGGGCGGGCCGCAGGCCGGCATCATCGCCGGAACGCGAGCCATCATTGATCGCGTGCGCCAGAACCCGCTGATGCGCGCCCTGCGCGTAGACAAAATGACTTACGCGGCGCTCGAAGCGACGCTCAGGCTTTACGAGCGCGGCGTCGCCCAACGGCGCGTGCCGGTGATTCGCGCGCTGGCCGCGAGCTTTGCCGAACTCCGCGAGCGCGCCACGCGTTTCTGTGATTTAGTTATGCAAGTTACTGAGGGAAGCGTGCGGGCGACGATTGAAGAGGGCGATTCGGTGATCGGCGGCGGCTCGGCCCCGGAAGTGAGACTGCCGACGGCGCTGGTGGCAATCTCTGTAGAGTCATCAAGCGCGTCGGCGATTGCCGAACGCCTGCGCGCGCACCCTGTACCGATCATCGCGCGCACCGAGCGTGGCCGTGTGCTGATCGATCTGCGCACCGTCGCGGCGGACGAGGAAGCGGTCATCCTCGACGCCCTGGCTGCCATCGCGCAACCCGTGCCGTTGCCGGCAGCATCAGTAGAAGAAGTCTAGCGAGTCCAGAGAGTCTATTGAGTCTGGCGAGTCAGTCGCCAAAGGATCGCCCGGCACTTCAGACTCTCTGGACTCCCTGGACTCGCTAGACTCAATAGACTTATGTTCATGAGGTAGAAGAAGATGTTTTTAGTGCTCTTGATGTGGCTGCAATCGCAACCGTTGTCGAAGACTATCATTGTCATTGCATCGTTGTTGTTCGTTCTGGCAATCGCTCTGCTCGTCTATTTTCTGCGCAAGCTGAAAACGAGCAGCAAGACAGAGGAGGATTGGAGCCTGACGCGCAGCAGCCTCTTTGTCGGGCCGGCAGCGGAAGCATCTGTAGCCGATGCTACACAGGCTGCCGAGACGCTTGTCGCGCCTGAGCCGGTCGAGCCGACGCCGGGCGAAACGCGCTTGCTGGCGAGCGATGCGCTCGACGCCGAAGCGCGCGCCACGGATAACTCGCCGACTATCCCACTAGAGCCGTTGCCAGCGCCGGAGATGGCCGCGCCGCCGAAGACCAGCGAAGCGCCACCCGCAACCGAGTTGCTTGCAACCGCGCCGCCCGCGCCACCCACCCGCGACGAGCGCCGCACGCAGTTGTTCAGCAGTTCGCCAACGCCGCGCGAGGAGCGCGCCACCGAAGTGCTTTCGAGCTTGCCGCCTGAGCCGCTCAGCGCGCCTGAAGCGATTGTCGCGGACACCCCGGCGACAGACGCCGCGACGCCGTTCGATGAAGAGATTTGGGCCGGACTCGATGAAGCCCAACCGCTCGCGACAAGCGAAGCGACGCAAGAGTTGCACTCGCACGTCGCGCCGCCCATTGCGCCGCAGGCTGACGAGCCGCCGCCAACGGCGCGTGTCGAACAACGCCCACCGCGCGCGCCTTTTGAGCCGCCCGTCGTCGAACCGATTCGCCGGCAGCGCGAGACGTTCGAGCCGCCTGCCATCCAGCCCATCACGCCGCGCGAGCAGACCGCTCTGCTCGGCACGCAGCCCGATGCCGCGCCGGCCAAGCGCGATCTCTATTCGCCTGACGAACTGCCTCGCTCATCCGGCGACCAGCCAACTGCCGGGGAAAGTAACCTCTATCACCAAACGGCAAAGCCGGAACCGACCGCGCCGCTTTATTCGGACAGCACTCTGCGGCGTGATCGCGCATCGGATATCGACACACCACGCCCGCCTGAAGCGAGCGGGCCGGCTGCCGATCAGGTCTGGGATACCGCTTCTGTAGCGCCGTCCAGCCGCGCCCGTTCAGCGCATAAGCCCGCCGGCGCAGTGCTCGGATTGCCTATGGAGATGAACCATGCGCCGCTCGTGCTCGGCACGCCGGCCAGGTCGCGCGAAGAGATGGGCATCGGCAGTCTGACCGACTATGGCAAAGTGGACAAGGAAGGCGGGCGCGGCGGAATGGTCGCGCTGTTGGTGGCGCTATTGCTTTTTGGCGGCGCGGCGGCGGCCTATTTCTTCGTGCCGTCGGTACACGAGCGCGTCAACGCATGGATTGCGCGGACGCGCGGCATTGATCCGAACGAACAAACCTCGACGCAGCCGAAGGCGATGATCTTCCCGTCGCGCGTGCCCGAAACCGACAAGAATACCGTCCACGCGAAAGGCGCTGTGCAGAACATCACAAATGAAACGCTTGAAAACCTGTCGCTCGAAGTCCAGTTGAATAAATCCGGCGGCGAAACCGAAACGTTCAACATACAGGTGACGCCCGCGCAAATCGCGCCAAACGATCAGGGCACTTACGCCTTCGATTACGATGGCAAAGGCATTACGAGCTACACCATCAAGCACCTGTTGAGCAACAATAAAGAAGTGTACTTCACCGCGCCTGGGCAGAAGTGACGCGGGGACACGGCGACGCGGCGACGCGGCGAAAGAAAAACATCGAATCCTGT
>JBBWZK010000224.1:0-5213 GCA_039648975.1 Blastocatellia bacterium | reverse complement strand
TCAGGATTCTGCTTGATGGCATCTTCGATAGAGACGTTGCGCCCGCGCACCGGCGGCGGGATCATCTTGGCGATCTTGTCGACCTCGGCATAAGGCATCTCAAGCGCCCGGCCAACGTCTTTAATCGCTGCTTTCGAGGCCATCGTTCCGAACGTCGAGATCATCGCCACATGATCGCGCCCATAGTAATCGGCAACGTAATCGATCACACGTTGCCGCCCGCGCACGCAAAAGTCTATGTCAATGTCGGGCATCGACACGCGCTCTGGATTCAGGAAGCGCTCGAACAGCAAATCATATTGCAGCGGATCGACGTCGGTGATCTTTAAGCTATAGGCGACTAAACTTCCTGCCGCCGACCCACGTCCGGGCCCGACGGGAATGTTGCTGCGCTTGGCGTAGTTGATGAAGTCCCAGACGATCAGGAAGTAGCCGGGGAATCCCATGTTCGTGATGACGGTGATCTCTTCTTCGAGCCGCCGCTTGTAATCGTCAACGTCATACTTGCGGTCGTGACGACTCTTGAGTGTTTGCCAGCGCTCTTCGAGACCGGCGCGCGCCATGCGGGCAAAGTAGCTGTCAATCGTTTCGCCTTCGGGCACGCGATAATCCGGCAGGTGGTTTTCGCCTTTCGGCAATTCTAGTTCGCACATCTCGGCGATGGCGACGGTATTCAACAACGCTTCCGGCATGTCTTTGCCAAACAGCAGCCACATCTCTTTTGCCGAGCGGACGTAGAATTCGCCTTCCTTATACTTGAGGCCGCGCTTCTCGTTGACGGTCTTGCCCGCGCCGATGCAAACCAGTATATCGTGCGCCCGCCAGTCGTCTTGATTCAGATAATGACAATCGTTGGTCGCCGCAAGCGGGATGCCCGTGCGCTTCGACAGTTCGATCATGCCGGGAATCACCGTCTTGACTTCTTCTTCAAGGCCGTGATTCTGCACTTCGAGAAAGTAATTGCCCTTACCGAGAATGTCCTGAAACTCCAGCGCCTGTTGCGCCGCCTGCTCGAACTTGTCCGTCAGCAGCAGGGAAGACGGCACGCCGGAAAGACAAGCTGATAGCGCGACGATTCCTTCGCTGTGTTTGGCGAGCAGTTCTTTATCGATGCGCGGCTTGTAGTAGTAGCCTTTCGTGAAAGCGAACGACGAGAGACGGACGAGATTGCGATAGCCCGCGAGATTTTTGGCGAGCAGGATGATGTGATTCGTGCCGCGCTCGCCCTGAGCATCGCCACGGTCGGTATGCTTGCCGCGCGCGATGTAGGCTTCCATGCCGATGATCGGCTTGATGCCCGTGCCCTTCATCTGATTGTAAAACGAGATCGCGCCATACATATTGCCGTGATCGGTGACGGCAACGGCACGCGCGCCGAGTTCTTGCGCGCGCTTGGCAAGCGGCTTGATCTGAATAGCGCCGTCGAGAAGACTGAAGTCGGAATGTAAATGCAGATGGACGAAATCTTTTTCATTCATGGCGTTCTTATAAAACTGGCAAAGCCCGCGCGGTCTGGGGGAACGCCGCTTGAGCGATTATTCGTTGTGCCTGCGTTTGACCTTTGAGGACTCGATCTGCTCGTTACTCACCGCTTGTCTACGGGACGGCAGTGTAGCACAGCGCGGCTTGAAGTGTACACCACAAATTGTGGCATTTTTATTGCAACGCCCAACATCTTGAATCGCAATGATTATCCTGTGGAAATTATGTGGAAAAGCTGTGGGAGAAATTTAGAGGTGGTGCGTGATGCGTGATACGTGGTGCGTGGTGCGTGATTTCTATTCCGCTATGTTCGGCAAATGACCGTTAGTCTTTCGGTCACGCACCACGCATCACGTATCACGCATCACTTGCTGTTGCGGCTTCCCATTCGCTGTAAAGCGCTTCGAGTTGCGCTTGCAGGTCGTTCTGGCGCTGGCCGATCTCGGCGTACTTTTCCGGCCCCCAGTCAGCCGCCGGGCTGGCAAGCTGGCCAGTCAATTCAGCGAGCCGGGCTTCGAGCGCGGCGATTTCAGATTCGATCTCTTCAACCTTGCGGCGGCGCGGTTTGAGTTGCGGGTTGACGCGCGGCTTTGCTTGGGACTTCGCGGCGCGCGGCTTCGGTTGTTCATCGACGGTCAGCGATTTGCGATGATGAATGGCGTAGAAGTCCGAATAGCTGCCGGTGTGATAGTCCGCCGCGCCGTTATCAAAATGCAGGATTTCCGTTGCCAGCTTATCGAGAAAGTAGCGGTCGTGCGACACCGTGATGATGGTGCCGGGATATTCCTTGAGCGCCTGTTCCAGCGCCTCGCGCGCAGGGATGTCGAGGTGATTGGTCGGCTCATCGAGTACCAGCACGTTGGCGCGGCTGTAGATTAGCTTGGCCAGTGCGAGGCGGCTCTTCTCGCCGCCTGAAAGACCGGCAACCGGTTTGAAGATGTCGTCGCCGGTAAATAAAAACCTCGCGAGATAGCCACGCAGTTCATTCGGCGTGGCGCGCGGCGCGGCGACGGCAATCTCTTCGATCACGGTCGAGGACAAATCGAGGCTTTCAAGCTCCTGGTCGAAATATTCGAGATGCACATTCGCGCCCCAGGTGAAGCCGCCGTCGAGCGGATCAAGATCGCCGATGAGGGTTTTCAGAAACGTCGTCTTGCCCGTGCCGTTCGGCCCGATAATCCCCAGGCGTTCGCCGCGCCTCAGTAAAAAGGCGATGTCACGGGCCAGGGCTTTCTGTCCATAGCCGACCGCGACATCGGCAACCGCCAGCACGTTATCGCCGGCGCGCGCGACTTCCTTGAGGCCGAAGCTCGCTGTGCGATCATCGCGCACGGCGTCGACGCGCGCCAGCTTCTCAAGCATCTTGCGGCGCGACTTCGCCTGCTTGGTCTTCTGTCCGGCGATGTTGCGACGGATGAACTCTTCCGTGCGCGCGATCAATTCCTGTTGCTGGTCGTATTCGCGTTGCTGCACCAGCCGCCGCTCTTCACGTTGCTTCACGTAGGCCGTATAGTTGCCCGTATAAACATTGGCGCGGCCCGCGTCAATCTCGATCATCTTCGTCGCCGTGCGGTCGAGCAGAAAACGGTCGTGCGAGATGATAACGAAGGCGCGCTTATATTCGCTCAAAAAATCTTCGAGCCATTCGACGGCGTTGACGTCCAGATGATTGGTCGGTTCATCAAGCAACAGCACATCCGGCTCCGACAATAACAGCTTGGTCAGCGCCAGCCGCGCCTTCTGTCCGCCGCTCAATTGATCGGCTGGCCGGGCCATCTCGTCGCTCTTAAAGCCAAGCCCGATCAACACCGATTCGGCCTGCGCCTGATAAGTAAAGCCGCCTTCGATCTCGTAACGATGCCGCAGGTCGCTGTAGACATGCATCACTTCATCGAGCGCCGCGCCACGGCGTTCGGCCATCTCATGTTCAAGGCGCGTGATCTCACCTTCCATTTCGCGCAGGGCCACGAAGACCGACAACGCTTCATCGCGGATGCTTTTGTCGCCGGCAAAGATGGGTTGTTGTTCGAGCAAGCCAATGCACAATCCGCGCAGCCGAATCACCTCGCCGCTATCGGCTTCTTCGCGGCGTGTGAGCAAACGAAAAATCGTCGTCTTGCCGGCCCCGTTGCGGCCCACCAGACCGACACGCTCGCCGGGATTGATTTGCAGCGTCACGCCGCGCAGCACGTCGTGCGCGCCGTAGGATTTGTGAACGTCTTCGAGGCGGAAGAGCATGGCTAGGTGAGACGCGGAGAAGGGGCGATGCGGCGACGCGGCGAAAGAAGCGCAGACAGCTTTCGGCTATATCCTTCGCCGTGTCTCCGCGTCCCCGCGTCGCCGTGTCGCGATTAATGGTTGGCGTTAGCGGCAGCCGGGCGGTTGGCCGCGCCGGTGTTGGCGTTGGCCGCCGGGCGGTTGGCGGTCGCCGGAGCCTGGTTCTGATTTTCAAAGCGCGGCTGCGCTGGTTGTTGCGGTTGCTGCTGCGTCTGTTCGAGCAATTGGGACGGCTTAATATCTCTGATGATCTGCGTGTTCTGAACGATGCGCTCAGCGAGATAATTCTTCACGCCGGCTTCGTTGACGGCATTCAGCACCAGCGCGTTCAACAGGATGCTCTGGCGCTGCTGTGTGATGGCGTTGGTGATGTTGGCGCGCACGTCGTCAAGCGAGAGGTTGCGCGGCTGCTCGACCTTCTGATTCACCTTGATGATGTACCACGCCTTCGAGAGCGTGTCCTGAATCGGCTCGGTATACTGGCCGGCGTTCATGCCCATCAGGCGTCCGACGAGTTCGGGGCGCGTCGGGAAGGTTTGCCGCAACTGGTCTTCGGTGCGGAAACCGAGCGCGCCGCCGCGTAGCGCCGTATTCGGATCTTCGCTGCCCTGCGAGGCGACGGTGGCAAAATCCGAGCCGCCCCGAAGTTGTTCGTAAATGGATTTGATCTTCTGTTCGGCTTGCGCTTCGCCGACGGCATCGGTGGCCTGACCGTTCCTGCTCGGATCGGTAACAATGATCGAGAGGTCAACGCCGCGTTCGGCGCGGAATTCTGCTTGATGGTCGCTGTAATACTTTTCAATCTCAGCGGTCGTCGGCTGCGTCACACGGGTGTTCTGAGCATCGCGCAGGGCGCTGATCGCCAGGTCGCGGCGAATCTTATCGCGCAACTCGTCTTCGCTTAAGCCCGCCGCCTTGACCTGCGCCTGGTATTGATCTTCGGTGACGTTGGCGGCCTGCTTGCGGCGCTGTATCTCTTGATTCACCTTGGTATCATCGGGCACCAGATTGTCTTTCTGCGCCCGCTGAAACAGGGCTTCTTCCTGAATCAGGTTATCGAGAGCGGCCAACCGCGCGGCGACCAGTTCGGCGGGCGAAAGCGTGCCGCCGCCTGCCTGATCGAGCTGTTGTTTGATGGCGCTATCGACCTGCTTCATGGTGATTTCGCGCGCGCCGATTTTGGCGACCGCTTCGCTATTGTCAGCCTTGCTGCTGCTCTTGCAGGCGGCGACGAACAGGGAAGTGAAGATAACGATTAATGCTAAAACAGCCTTTGAGGACCTGAACACGTCGTTGCTCCTTCGCAAAATTGGATTGACGGCACACGCGCCGCCCGTGTTAAACTTGCGTTTTGCTTTCATCACAAAATTCTCATCGGAGGTGTAAGACCATGTCAAAAAGGTGCGATGTTTGCGGCAAGGGGCCGCAGTTCGGTCATCGCGTCAGTCACGCGA
>JBBWZK010000459.1:0-7582 GCA_039648975.1 Blastocatellia bacterium | reverse complement strand
GTATTATGGTTTCAATCATTCTGGTCAATCTCGCTGCAAACATTAGCCCGGAGGCGATCATAGAGAGCTGCCCATCTCTCAGTCGAGAGGATATCCAAGCCGCTGTTTCCTATGCCGCTGGATTGTAGAAGAGAGTCGTATCCGAGTTCGCGGCGAAAACAGCTAATTCCGGTTAGACGGCAAAAATTCTACGTCGAAGAAGTTATAAGATGGAACAATCAATCGTACACATCGCTTTGGTCGTTAGAGATTACGATGAGGCCATAGAGTTTTACACAAAAAAGCTTCATTTCACACTGGTTGAAGATACCTGTCAGCCCGACCAAGATAAACGATGGGTAGTGGTCTCTCCGCCTGGCTCGATTGGAACTACGTTGTTACTAGCCAGAGCTTCAAAACCTGAACAGGAATCTTTCATTGGCAATCAGTCTGGCGGGCGAGTGTTTTTATTTCTCAATACGGATGATTTTTGGAGGGACTACAACGACATGATTTCCAAGGGAATAAAGTTTGTTAGAGAGCCTAAAAAAGAAATCTATGGCACGGTTGCCGTTTTTGAAGACCTGTATGGGAATCTGTGGGATCTGCTAGAACTCAATGACGACCATCCAATCTCCAAGCGAGCCGTCTAACAACGGGATTGACCGGAGCGGGCGAAGCGAGTTTCTTATGGTTGCTTTCATTGCCGCTCACGCGCCCGGTCAATCGGAGCGTTAGACATCTGTTGCGCATGCTTATATAGCTTCCATAACATCAGTCATTGACAATTCAATGCGCGCAGGCATAAGATGAGCGGCGTTTGAACTTCGCGTAACTGCTCAGGTTAGTGAAAGCTGGAGCGCCAAAGCCGGAGATTAAATTTACCTGAGAGCGGGTTTTGAAATGAGTGCCGTAGGCACGCAATGTTTATAGAATGCCAGTCGCAAAGTTTCAGCAAGCTGCGTAGGAGCGCAATGTCGACATTGCGCTCCTACGCAGCTTGGAATTTCAAAATACACTCTGAGACCAAAGAAGTAACCCCGGATCAAGCCTTAACATGTAACCTGATCGAATCAGGTCTTCCGCATGGGTTCCGATAATTTGATGGCCGGACGCTATCTGCGTTATTCCCCGACTCTGTTTTCCTCAGCTATGAGGATACTCATGGAATTTCAGTTTGGAGGTGCGATATGTTCCTTCACATCAAATCGATTCTTCGATCACTATTCTTATTCGGCGTCATGTTCCAGTTTGGAGCCGGGATCATCAGAGCCGATAGCGAGAGATGGACTAACATAGGGCCTTTCACCGGCGACGTCATTGCCGTAGCAATAGATCCGTCTGCGCCTGGCACTATTTATGCAGGAACTGCCGGGGCGGGCGTCTTCAAAAGCACGGACGGGGGCGCTAGCTGGACCGCAGCGAATTCCGGTATAAACCCCGACAATTTTTATTTAGTGGTTAGAGAGATCGTTATAGATAGCTCGAATACCAACATTGTCTTTACAGGCACTTCGCACGGAGTGTTCAAAAGCACTAATGCGGGCAGCACCTGGAGCAGAGCCTTTAACGGGTATTTTATTAACGCCCTCGGAATAGCCCCGTCAAACGGCAACATTATTTATGCGGGTTCTGATTCAGGAGACCCAGAAGAAGAAGACGTGTTCAAGAGCACGGATGGGGGCGCTAGTTGGAAGGCAATCAGAAACGGGCTGCTTAGAAATAGCCTCTATGGTCTTGCGATAGATCCAGCAAATCCCGACATCGTTTATCTAGGAACCGAAAACGGTATCTTCAAAACCACAGACGGCGGCGCAAGCTGGAACGCCTCAGGGTCTGGATTGCCCGGCTCTCGCGTCAGTGATCTGGTGATCAACCCATTGAACACCGCTATAATTTACGCGGCATCGGATAGCGGCGTCTATAAGACCGTAAACAGTGGCGCGAACTGGACGAGAGTGAATGTAAGCGGAAGGGCTTTTTCACTTGCCTTCGATCCATCAAACGCCGGAATAATCTATGCCGGAATGGCTGGTACTGACGCCTTCAAAAGCACGGACAGCGGAGCGCACTGGGTCGCAATTAATTCCGGGCTGATCAGTTCGTCTGTGGTTACCATAACGCCGCACCCAACCAATCATGACATCTTGTATGCGGGCACGGGTGACGGCGTCGCGATAAGTGGGAACGGCGGCGCGAGTTGGACCACGAGCAACGCGGGAATCACTAACGCCGATGTTCGCGCCTTTGTCATCGCCACGTCTGACCTGAATACCCTTTATGCCGGGACCACTACGCAGGGAGTGCTCAAAAGTACAAATGCCGGCGCAAGCTGGGCCGCCATTAACCACGGATTAGTGGATGCCTATGTGCCCACTCTCGCCGTCGACCCGTCAAATTCCAGTATCGTCTACGCGGGATCTTTTTCTGGAGCCTTCAAAACAATTGATGGAGGCGCTAATTGGAATTTAATTGATAACGCCCTGCTTGATACATCACTGTTATCTCTGACTATAGATTCGTCAAATCCGAATACGCTCTATGCCGTAACTTTTAAGGGAGGGCCACTCAAGACGACGGATGGCGGCGCAAGCTGGGCCGTCATTGACCAGGGATTGAACGGAGCGAACGGATTGAACGGTCAATTTCTTGGGCCAATTACGGTTGATCCGTCCGACAGCAATATTGTATACGGGGTAAGGGGTAACCTATTCTTCAAGAGTACAAACGGCTGCGAGACCTGGACTGAAATCGATACGGGACTTGGCGAGGCCTTTTTTGCCACATCCATTACAATAGACCCATCAAACACCAACACGCTATATGCATCAGGTGCCGGGATTTTCAAGAGCACGAACGGCGGCAAGAATTGGACTATAATCAACACAGGGCTTCTTGACCTCAACGTGATGAGCTTTGCAATAGACCCATCCAGAAGAAATGTCATTTACGCAGGGACTCTTATGGCCGGGATATTTGTGAGTACGAACGGAGGTGGAAACTGGAAACAGATCAATGACGGCATACCGGGTTTCGGCATAACCGTTATTGGGATAGACCCATCAAATTCCAGCACCTTATATGCGGCTACGTTCGGCGGCAGCATTTATAAACGAGAGTTAAGATTACCTGAGATAAGCTCGGCAGTTTTTGATGCGCCGAAGAAATTAACGATTTCAGGGCGCAACTTCGGCAACGCTCCCCGCGTGATAATCAATGGCTCGGATCGTAGTGATTTCGTCACTAAAACCTCCGACACCTCTATTCAGCTCAAAGGTAAGGCAAAAAAGCTCAAGCTTAAACCGGGCGACAACACTGTACGAGTCATAAACACGGATGGAACAGAATCAAATGTATTTGTTCTAAGAATCTAAAACCGAGTTGCAAAATAAAATGAGTTGAGTTTAGAGGCGGTCTGCGGACCGCCGGAACTACCGCCGCCGTTCTTCTGCATCCCTGGTTACTTGTTTTTTGCCTGAATGACGCGCTGCCCGGCGTCAGCAGGATAAATGACAATCGCCACATCGCCTTCCTGGCTCGCCGCCTGCTCTTTCTCGCCACTGCCCATCGTCCTGATGCGTGCGTCATCTACTTTGAACTTCTGCGCGAGATACTGCCGCACGACCATAGCGCGCGCCTGCGAGAGCTTGAGGTTATCTTCCTTCTCTCCCTTCACGCCGGTGTGCGCCACGACGACGGCTAGGCCGTAAGGATTGCTTTCCAGGTAAGCTCCGACTTGATTCAGCAATTTCTCTTTGCCGAGCTTCGCGGTGTCCGGTTTGCTGAAGAGATCGCGGCCTGCGAAGACGAATTGCTTCACGGGCGAGCGGCTGGGAAGTTTGCCGACGGCGTGGTCGGTCAATTCGGATGAATCATAATAGCCGCGCTTCTTGAAAAAGCCTCTCATGAGAAAGTTATGCTTGAGCGCTTCCATGTCATCCTGAAAGGACGTGATGCCGACCCTGGCCTGGCTGACGGTCGCTTGCAAGTCACGGTAAAACGTCCGGTCATTGACGAGCGCGCCGATGGTTCCCTGGCCGCTGTTGATCTTGCCTGTGATGGCTCTCAGGTAATCGCTCGCTTCGTTGACGTTGGCAATGGCAATCTTAGACGAATCAATCACCTCTTTCGCCGTGTCGATCATCTCGTTGGCGCTCTTGGCCAGGTCGGCGTAGTCAAAGGCCGGACGACTCTCTATCGTGTCGCCGTCGCGTATCTGCCCAGCTTCGAGCGTGCCAAAAGAGATCGCCACATACTTGCTGCCGAGCAGCCCTTCGGTTTCGATTGACGCGATGGAGTCCTGCTTGATCACCTCTCTGGTTGAATTCTCAAGCTCCATCTCGACCGTCACCTTATCGCCGGGCTGGTGCGGCAGGTTCATCTTTTGGACTGTGCCGATGCGCACACCGCCGGCGCGCACAGGCGCACCTCCCTCAAGTCCTGCAACATTGTCGAATGGCGCGCTGATGCGATAGGTGCGTTTGAAGAGAAATTGTTTGTTGCCGATCAAAAAGATCATCACGCCGAACAGAATCAGCGCAACCAGAATAAATGCTCCAAGTCGTGCGGTGCTGGACATCATCTCACCTCCCCGGACTCCTCTATGAATTTCATTACAAACGGATGCTGGCTCTCCGTCATTTCTCTTAGCGTTCCCTCAAAAACGAGGCGGCCTTCGTGGAGCAAGGCAACGCGGTCGGCCACCTTCTCGACGCTGCGCATATCATGTGTGACGACAATCGAAGACATGCGACGCTCATCCTGCAATTCGCAGATCAGTTCATTGATCTCGCTCGCCGTGATCGGGTCGAGCCCGGCGGTCGGTTCATCGAGCAGCAGAATTTGCGGATCAAGGGCGAGCGCGCGCGCCAGGCCAATCCGTTTCTTCATCCCGCCCGACAGGTCGCCGGGCATCTTCTCTATCGCTTCTTCCATGCCGACGCGGGCGAGCAACTCGCGCACGCGCGCTTGCCGCTCGTCGTCCTTCAACCTGGTGTGCCGTCGCAGCGGGAAGGCGACGTTCTCTTCCACAGTCAACGAGTCATAGAGCGCCGCCTGCTGAAAGAGGAAGCCGACCTTTTTACGCAGTCGATTTAGATCGTCGAGCGACAGGGCAGCGATCTTCTCGCCGTTGATTTCGATCTCGCCGTCGTCGGGTTTTTGCAAACCCATAATCAATTTAAGCATCACGCTCTTGCCCGTGCCGCTGCGCCCAAGCACGGTCACCGTCTCGCCGCACGCGATGTTAAGGTCAAGGCGGTCTAACACCTTCTGCTCGCCGAATGATTTGCTCAACTCTTGCAAGCGAATCGCAGGTTTTGGGTTGTCATTCTCCATAGTCATTGTGGAAATAGCGTGATGATCAAACGCACCAGTACGACATCGGCCAAAATGACGAACAGTGACGCCAGCACAACGGCGCTCGTCGAAGCGCGACCGACGCCTGCGGTGCCGCCCTTCGCATTCATCCCTTGAAAACAGCCGATCACACCGATGATAAAACCGAAGACCACGGTCTTGAATGTCGACGGCAGCAGGTCTGCGAAATTCGCTTGCGCCAGCCCTTCATTGAGGAAGAATCGCAGAGACATGGGCTCGGCCAGCGCATTGGCAATCCAGCCGGTGACGATGCCGCAGAAATCGGCGACGATGGTGAGCAGAGGCAGCATCAGCATGCAGGCAATGACGCGCGTGGCCACCAGAAATTTGTAAGGGTTGACTGCCGAAGCTTCGATGGCCTCGATCTGCTCTGTGACTTTCATCGAACCCAGCTCAGCGCCAATGCCAGCGCCAACGCGCCCGCTGACGACCAGCGCCGTGATGATTGGCCCGGTCTCTTTGAAGAGCGAAAGGATGATCAGCGTCGGCAACATCGACTTCGCGCCAAACTGCGCCATGCTGTCGCGCATGTGCATGGACAACACCGCGCCGATGGCCGCGCCTGCCAGGGCGACCAGCGGCAAAGACTTCGCGCCGACCTCGTCCATTTGTCGCAAAAGTTCGCGGCCTTCATAAGGCGGTGTGACCGCCGCCTTCACCAGCCGCGCGCAAAAGTCACCCAGATTACCAAACCACTCAAGCGTACCAAGCAACAATCTCTTCGGGCTTGCCCGTGTGGCGTTCCCTGAATCCGTTGCTGGCCTGACGCCTGCTGAAACCGCCGATGGTCTGGCTCCAATTACTTGTGCATGCTGTTTCATTATCAAACTTCCAGAGCCCACACCTACAGGTGTTGACGATGGCGCGAGTTGTCTTCATCAAGAGCTAAATCTGCTGGTGTATCTCCTCCAAACAGTTCTGAATGGTTTCGACTCACAGAAGCGTGTAACGACGCCCTCAATGCGCTGGCAAATCATTTTGCGCGGCAGAGTTCGGCAACATTCTGCTATTGTGCAAGGCTCGTGCCTGAACTATTGTCGGCGGGCCTGTGTCCGGCTGATTCAGGCAAGCGGTTTCGCTGCATCACGAGAGCGGCGAGGGCTGTGATATAATGCGGTAAATGGTCTGGGCATATATCATCAGATCAGCGGATCGTAGGTCGTTCAAACGCTGCCGGCGTGCCTGGGATCTAGGCTCCAGGTTGAGACAGAACTACGAACCTCTCAAGCCGACGAAGGTGTTCAACTTCAACCGCGCCATCCGCGACGCCCTGGCGGTCTATTACTTTCCCGGCATGTGGGAATGGAACCGGGAGATCGTCCTTCCCCTGGCGCGTGAAGGCTTCTTCAAGTCCATGCAGCAGCAACGTGACCGTTACGTCGAACACGGCAAGCTGACGGCTGAAGAAGAGCATGAGTGGAATGATCGCCTTGAGCTTGGCGAGATCATGCTCAATCGGTATTTTGCATGGGCTGCCGCCAGAGATCGCTTTTCGCCGAGGAGCGCGGGCATCTTGCCCGCAATTTTTCGACTGCGTAAGACCAGCGGGCGGGACGCCCGCGCTCCCAGCCGCTAACTTGATGAACTCGGGCCGCACGGGCATTCGTTGAGTCAAGGAGGAGATCAGACATTGGACGTAAAGATCAACCCACAGGACAATGGCAGAGGTCGTCAACTGCTCAAAGAGATCGATGTGCTTTGGATCACCGCCGGCCTGGGTTGCGATGGCGATACGATTGCCATGACCGCCGCCACGCAGCCGAGCATCGAAGACCTCGTCCTCGGTGCCATACCGGGAATCCCCAGAGTGAAGCTCCACAATCCCTTCCTCGCCTATGAAAATGGCGATGAGTTCATGGAGTTTTTTTATCGCGCGGTGGCCGGCGAGATCGACCCGTTCATCCTGATCATCGAAGGCTCGATTCCGAATGAAGCCAACAAAGCCGAAGGGTACTGGGCGGCATTCGGCACGAACAAAGAGACGGGCCAGCCCATCCTCACCAATGACTGGATAGACCGGCTGGCTCCGAAAGCCTGGGCCGTCGTAGCGGCTGGAACCTGCGCGACCTATGGCGGCATACACGCGATGCAAGGCAATCCGACAGGGGCTATGGGCCTGGCAGACTACCTCGGCTGGAAATGGAAATCCAAAGCAGGTCTTCCCATTGTCTGCGTGCCGGGATGTCCGGTTCTGCCTGATAATTTTATGGAGACGCTGCTCTAC
>JBBWZK010000211.1:0-29886 GCA_039648975.1 Blastocatellia bacterium | reverse complement strand
CGCGGTCGTGCGCGTCGTAGATCGTCGGCACGAAGGCGGCAGCGGTCGCCGTCGCCTGTGTTTGGTGACAATCAATACATTTGTCCTGCATGCCAGCGGTGACGCTGTGACAATCAAAGCACGAATTGCTAGTGGCGCGAACCGCCAGGTTGCGCTTGAGTAAATCAGCCTTTGAAAAAAAACTGGCATGCGAGCTTGACAGTGTGCCAGGAAAGTACAGGCCAAAATAGATCAACAGCGCCACGACGCTTACGCTCACAGCCCCCAACAACCGCATCCAGGTTCGCAGGCCGAAGGCCGGCAGACTACGTTGATAAAAAAGTCGGCGCAGGCGGCGCGGCAAAAGAAAATCAAGCGGTGAGAGGCGTGCGGATTCTAAAGAGCGCAGCAGCGTATAGTCTCGAACCGCCCGGCTCCGGGGTAATTTTTCCAGAGCTTGAATCATCTCGCGGCGTCGCTTACGCTCGCGGCGGAAAAACCATCGCTGGATGACGAGATTCAATTGATAAGTATCTGCTGCATACGTTTCCTGCGGTGGCGGGTTCTTTTCCATCAACTCGATGATCGCCGCTCTGATAGCCGTCTCTTTCTCGCGATCCAGTTCGCGAATCAAGGACCAGCGCAGGTCATCCGGCATGACGCCATTGCGGAACCAGGGCAGACGGATTAACTTCAAGACGTTTTCTTCTTTAACCAGCCCTTGCGGCATACACGCCAGCAAGCCGAGGTACAGCGTCAAATCCCAATGTATCTCTGTGTAAACCGCACAGGCGCACAACCATTGAAAGAGGTCTTCTCCGAGATAGTCACGCAGACGAGCGACGCCGCCGGGCGGTTCAAGGTCGGCAGGCGGCGCATCCAAACCACCCTCTTGCCAGGCGCGTAGGTCTGTCGCCACAGGCAACTCAAAGTAATCAACGCCGGCTAAAAGTCCTTCGAGAGTGGCAGGCAGCAGAATGAATTGTTCGGCTAAGACAACCTCTCTCAATCCCCACTGCGATGGCGCTTCGGGAGTGAGCAGCGCGCGCTCAGGCCAATCGGCAAATATCGCGGCCCATGCTTCCAGCCTGCCGGTGACGGGATTGGTGATCTTTTCGCCGGCGCCAAAGATCAGCAGCCGGTGCTCGGCGTATTTACTCTGTAGCTCTGCCAGATCAATGCTGCCACCCGTTTCGTTTCGACAAACTCGCGGGTCGCCCTCGTAAAAATAGCGCGCGATGAACAGGCCCTCGCGCTCTAAGGCTTTGGTCAGTTCATCAAAGAGCCGCGCCTGATGATCGCGAAACGACCGGCGATCAATGAGCACCAGATACTCCGGCGGTTTGCTGTCGCGTTTATAGCGAAAGTTTGGATAACCGCGAGCGGCAATCGTCGCGTCCACTGTGGCCGCGATGTCGAGCCGATAAAACTCACCCATTTGCCGCCGCCGCATCAGGCGCGCAACGGTGTAGAGTTGCTGCGGGTCGTAGAGCCTCGCCGCCGGCGCTTCCACCTTGAGCGGCCAGACAAAAGGCGGCTTTCGGAGATGTTGTTTTTCGAGCATCAGCTTGCGCTGACGGAAGCGGTGCCATTCATAGCTCAGAAAGAAGATGAGCGGCGCAAAGATGGTACCCAGATGAATGGCGTTGCCGTAGCGCCGATAAAAACTTTCTTGAGGATGAACGTTCGACTGGACGACTCTCGTTGCACGCCGTGATTGTTCGTTCAGTGGTAAAGTTCCCGTGCCTATCGGCAGATTTTCATTCTTGATTGGATCAGCCGTTGTTGGAAGCGTCGTGTCGGGTTCTTCGCGCCTCAATCTTATGAACAGCGCCAGCGCCAGCACGAGCGCCAGCGCCAGCGCGCCGGCCAGCACATAAAGCCATCTTCGCGTGCCTGCTGGCTGCGGCTTGTGCGTAATGATAGGCCGGTCTGCCTGATCGCTTCGACTGGAAGTTGCCTTTGCAGAAGCTGGCTGGAAGAGATCGAAATAGCTATCGAAGGCTGCGTAAAACTGTTCTTGCTGAATTTTGTTAGTCGCCAGTATCGGGCACAGAAGGGTTTTCAAATCCGCCGGGGCGCAGTCGCCGCTGGCCTTGTTGAGCAATTCCTGCAAACGCAAATAATCATCAACGCCAAAGGTGAACCCTTGTCGGCGCAGGTATTCAAGGAAGTCGCCGAACACAAGAGGGCCAGCGTATGGAGACAAAGCGTCCATCTAGGTTTTCTGTGGCTCGACAAACGTTCTGTATAAAATATCTCTATCCTCTTTGCTCTTCGCCAGTATCGAATAACTGAAGGCCAGCGCTTCGGCTTCACCCGGCTTGAGATTGGCGACGTCCAGATGCATCTTCTCCAGAATCTGCACCCAGGCGAGGAACTCAGCCGTCGCCGGTTTCTTTTTCAGCGCCATTTCGCGTATCTCTTCAAAGTGATGAATGGCGTGATCGAGCATTTGTGGGGTGAAATCCGTATGCAATCGCAAGCGGCTTTGAACGATGGCTTTCAAGCGCTCGTGATCGGGGAAAGAGATGTGATAGAAGACGCAGCGGCGTAAGAAAGCATCCGGCAGATTCTTTTCTGAGTTGCTAGTCAACACCAGAATCGGGCGATAGCCTTGATCTGCTGCAAAGGTCTGGCCGGTTTCTCTGACCGTGAACGACATGGTCTCGATCTCGTTTAACACGTCGTTCGGCAGATCGCGCGGCGCTTTATCAATCTCGTCGATCAGCACAACGGAGCGAACCGGGCCGCTGTCGCGCAGGGGCTTTGGAAGATGCCGGTTGGCCTGCGCCGGATTCATCGATAGCAGAATGGCAAGCCCCAGTGCTTCATAAGCAATATAGTTATCGATCACCGCCGCTTCTTTGTGAAACTGCGCATCGTGAAAATGGCCCAACGCATCGTAACGATAAAACAGGTCTTTTGCCGTCGAGGTCGTTTTAGTCTGGCTGATCAAAGGAGCGGCCAGGTCCAGTTCGTAAGCGAGGCTGTGAGCGAGTTGGGTTTTTCCGGTTCCTGGTTCGCCGGTCACCAGCAACGGCTGCCCCAGCGCCAGCGCCACGTTGACCGCATCGCGCAAGCCTTTTTCGGCGAGGTAATAGGCCGGATCATCCAGCCCGGCGAGCCGTTCAAACAGCGGCAGCCGCAGACCTCGCTTGCTGATGGCCACGCCGTCGCCTGAATAGAGTTGAAAGGCTTTCTCCTGGGTCATAACTTTCCTCTCGCGTTCGCAACGCTCCGGCTCAAGGAATTGACGAGGCGTTGCAACTCATCCTCAACGTCGGCCATGCTCCTGAAGTCGGCGAGGCGTCCATCACCCGTCTTGAAGATTTTTTCCACCAACTCATCTCGGTCTTTCTCGGAATGAATCTTATGTTTGCTGAGCCAGTCTTTCACGTCCTCCGGTCTTACAGGCAACAACTCTTTGAGCAGCAGACATGGGCAGCCGGCGGTGTGTGACTGGCTTATCTCTTGAAGTTCGAGCGCGATCCGATCTTTGTCCGGCTGCGCGGACGCCTTCCATCTTTTCCACCAGTTGCTCGGTTGCGACTTCGGATAAATGATGCTCAGAAAGATCAGGAACTGTGGCCTGGAAGGATTGATTTTCATGCCGGCCCAATACGCCATATACCATACAAGCAACTCTCTCGTTGCACGATTCCAGCGCGCCGCATGAATTCGATGTTGAATGACGACCAGCGGTGTCCGCGATATAGAATCCAGTTGGCTCAGAGCCGTGGCCGACAACTCCTCGCCCATATACACCGGATCAAACTCTGCAAACAGCATTTGCTGCAATTCATGCTGAAGCTCTGTGACATGGCCGTCATAGGTCCAATCTATGCTCTTAAACGTCACGACGCCTTTTTGCTCACCCCAAATCTTTTCCGCATAGGTTTTGATTTTTGTTTCAGTCAGGCGCTCGACAAAACTATCGTGGCATTCGCGCTCCTCTCCGTGAACAAAAAGGATCTGCGGCAATCGGCGGGTTGCCTTCATGTTCATCCTGAAAAAATTCATAAACGTAGCCTCCTGTCCGGTGCGATTGCACGTCTTGGAGACGATTGGCCCCAGATCCGGCTCCGCCATGTGTGCCGGTGCGGGGCGCGGCTTGCTTTCGGGTGGCGCTGGGTTGCACTGATAAACCGCTGTACTGACCAACCTCGCCAGGTCTTCTTCGTTGCGGAAAAAACTGACGGTGTAGTTTTCGCCTAATTCTCCGCGCAACGCCTGAAGCCTCTCGGCCCCTTCGCCTTTTTCCATCTTTAAGGGCGACCATGGATAATCCTCGGCCAGCAGAAAAATCAGACATGGCTTGTCTTTCTGTACCGCCTCGCGGAACTCCATCTCGGTGATCGATTTTTTCTCAGGATTGTCCTTCGCAGGAACGAAGCCATAGCGCCAGGCGATTATTAAGACGTATATATCACAGGTGCTCACATCAGCGAGGCATTTGGCCAACGGTCGCTGGTCACTGGCAACATAATCTTCCATAGCGATTACGTCATGCCGCATCTGCCTGAGCGTGCGATACACTACATCTCTGTGCTCTTTGAGATCGCTATACGTTGAGGAAATATAAATCTGAGCCATCAAGTCGCCCCGCCATCCATCACTTAGGTATAAGGACGAGAATAAACTCGGAATTAATGCCAATCCAAGCGGGTTCTCTATTGTACTTGAAGCGCAAATCGTGCGGACGCAGTGAGAGAACGAATTACTATCGCACCAGACAGAATTAATACTCGATTATCAGTCTTACTGCAAACACGAATTCATCATGGCCGCTTGCCGTTGTAGACCGGAACAATCGGCAATAAGGCGCGCGACGGGTGCGCGCGGTCGTGATGAATCGTATTGGTTGCCACGCGCGTTTCATCGTCGGCGCGCAGCGGCTTGCCGGTATTCGGGTTCGGATCATAGCGCGGGTCGTTTGAACTGGTAATGTGAATCGCAATGCGATGGCCTTTGTTGAAGATGATGCTGGTTGACCAGAGATCCATCGTCAAGCGATAAACCTCGCCTTTCTTCAGAAAGACTTCGCGGTCTAAGCCTTCGCGGAAGCGCGCGCGAATCGCCGAATCCAACACCAGTCGCTCGGTGCCATCTGGATATACATCAACCAGCTTCGCCATGAAATCTGTATCCGGCGCGTCGGACTCGGCCCACAACTCGACTTTGACGCGGCCCGTCACCTCGACGGGCGCATCGAGCACCGGCGTCAGAAATTTCAAAACATCCGCACGATTGCCTACGGCGCGCTGATCCATCGGCCCTTTCTTGATGTTCAGATTCGCGCCGCCAATTGTCGGCACAGGATTCTTCGGATCGTATTTGTAAGTCTCCGTGCTCTCTGCATCAGCCGGCAGCTTGTCGCTCAAGCCGCCGCCTGAGGTCAGGAAGTAAGCAGTCGTCTTTGAAGGAACCGGCCATGTGATGGCCGTGCGCCATTCGTTGCCCGGCGCTTTCGCATCGCTCACGTCACCCATAACGTAATACTTCACCGGCGGCTCATCCATGATGCCGTTGTCTTTCCCTTGCAGCCAGTAATCGAACCAGCGCATCGCTTCTTCTGTATAGCTCATTACAGAATTCGACGGATACCTGACTTCTTCGATCTGCCCGTGACCCCACGCCCCCATGGTCAGCTTTTGATTGCCCGCCGCACGTCCGCCGCCCTGCGCTTGCTGGCCGACGAAGTTATCAATGTTGCCCTGCGCGAAGATGTCGTACCAGCCGCCAAAGTTGTACACAGGGACTTTGATCTTATCCCAGTAGAGCGGCATTTCGGCGATGTCGTAAAAGTGATCGTAGACGTTATGCTTGAAGGTCTCGTTGAGCACGTCGAGCGCGCCCTGACGTTTGAGCCAGATTTCATTCAACTCTTTGCGAAAGACGCCGCCATTGAAAGCCGACTGCGTGAAGATGCTCGAACGCGCCAGCATCACGAACGTCGCGACCAGGTGCGGCGGGTTCATCATCGCCGCCAGATTCGCCGCGATGCCCATCGCCGATACGCCGAACATGCCGACTTTGCCGTTCGACCACGCTTGCCGGGCAATCCATTCCACCGTATCAAAGCCGTCGGTCGGATCCTCCACGAACGGATGATACGGGCCTTCGCTCGCGCCTTTGCCGCGCACGTCCTGAGTGACCAGCGCGAAACCGCGCCGCGTCCACGCCGCGAAGCCGACGGCTTGCGTCGCCTTGCCGTAAGGCGTGCGAATCAGCACCACAGGGAACGGCCCTTTGCCTTCGGGCAGGTAGATGTTGGTCGACAGCCGCACGCCATCGCGCATCGCCACCATCTCTTCAACGGGCTTGGTTACAGCAGCGGTTGCCTGCGGTGTTGATGAAGTTTGTTGTGCCGGCGCTACGCTGACGAATGGACCGGAACAGAGGATGAAGAGAAGGGAGAGCGCGAACCAGAATTTTTTCATCGCAAGCCTCTTGATGTGATTTGGTTTCTTACAGCAGGCACGCCCTCAATGCGAGACGAGTTGCTCATCGTCCATCGGCATAGCTTTTCCTTCAGCAATCTCCTGTCGAGCGCGTCGGGCAGCCTTGACCAGGCCGGCTTGGGTTTTCTTAAACGAAACATCCCACTTCATCTCATCGCGTAAGCCCTCGATATACTCACGCAAATGTTCTACTACATGATCTTGCGCCTCTTCGGGCAACGATTCGATCATCATGGTTACGGTGGTGAGCGTTGTTGATGTCATTACTTTTATCTCATCAAACCTGTTAGATAGTTCGCTCACTCAATTCTACTACAGGATTGATTTCGTTTCTCATCTCGGTTTCATAAGGCTGCTGAGATTGAAAAGCATCAAACCGTCTCCAGTCCCGTTAGGGACGCAATGTTTATAGTTGGTAGCGTCGAAAAGAACCTAAGCCCCGCAGGGGCGCAATGTCGACATTCCGCTCCTGACGGAGCTTGATCAAACTACCAACTTGATGACTATAAACATTGCGCTCCTACGGAGCTACCTTTGCCTACCGCCTACTGCCTTACACCCACACCCAGCCGTATTGCGTGTTCGCCGGCTGCGGGTTCTCCAAATACTCCGAGCGCAATTGATCAATCTGGTCGTTCTTGATAGCGTCGCGCTTCGCCTTCACATCAAGCTTATAAAGCCGCGCGGCGTTCAGGCCGAAGACCTTCGCTTTGATTTCCGGCGTCAGCTTCTTGTAGCCGTACTTGTTGGCGATTTCGTCGCTGATCTGGAAGCGCCGGAAGCGCTCGATCTGGCTCTGCGGGCCGCCGCCCCAGATCGAATCCGTGCCCCAGATGATGTTGTCTTCCATGCCCATGTTGAAGAGCTGACCAAACAGGTGCATCGCCTGTTCGGGCCGCGCGCTCGACAGGAAGTTCCAGGTCGAGCCAAGCTCGAAGTAAACGTTCTTCAAGTTGCTGCGCTTGACTGAGGCCATCAAATCAGAGCACCAGGGAATGTACTGCGGATCAGTCGCCGCGCCTTCCTTGCGCTTCGCTCCAGGATTCCAACCTGAATGATAAATCACAAAGTTAATGTCGGGGTGATCCTTCGCCGCTTTCTCGACATCGCCCGGATGACAGTTCTCTTCGTTGAATAATCCGAGCGGCAGGCCGCGATGGATGCAGGCGGTCTTGATGCCGAGCTTGCGCATATTCGCCCAGAACGGGTAAGTGACTTTCTCGTCGTCGAGCCGATAAGGCACAAGCGCGCCGGCCAGGCTGCCGGGATACATCTTCCACGAGTTGACCTTCAGCACCTTCGCCTGCCGCTCCATCTCTTCAAGCTCGCCGAGCCCTTTATTCGGGCGCAGGATTCCGTGCGACAGCATGCGCTGCGAGCCGGCCCACGAGTTGATCTCATTGCGCGTCTTGACCATCTTATCCGGCGGCAGGATGTTGTCTTTCCAATCGCTCGAGGGGACGCCGCTGATGATCGCCATCACCGTGTCGGAATCGAAGAAGAGTTCTTTGGTGTAGTGCAGACGATTCAACGCCTCGACGGCAACCGCCATGTCAGCGAAGCCTGGGCGCAGCTTCGAGAGGAAGCCTGCGGCGAGGCGGCCCTCTTCGCTGTTCTTGTACCAGTTCGGCTCGACGTCAACGTGATGCGTCTGGTTGTCAAAGATGAATTCGTTTTTCGGCCAGCGCTCGGCGAAGGCCGCAGGCTCCAGGGCTTCAACCGGGTCAACCTCGTAGGTCTTGCCGAAGACTTCGTTGAAACACAACATCGCCGCCGCCATGCCGCAAGAGCTTTGCAGGAAATGGCGGCGCGACAATCCCAGCCGCTTACTGTTACGGTCGGCCATCTCGCGCAGGCGGTTTTCGACTTCGACTTCTTGCATGGACTGTGCCGGCGGAATGAATTCTTCGTTCGACACGATGCGATTCGGAATCGGTGATTGAATGTCCGACTCGGCATCAACATAGCACTTGCGTCTCCACATAACGTTCCTTTCCTGAGATCACTTGATGAATTTTGGGTCTGAAAGGCAGCACCGCGCATTCACACTGTCGACAGACTCCTCCACTGTGCCGGCGTCCCTTTTGTGAGTGTGGAAATGAGCTGTGCTGATGTAAACTTATTGCGCGTTGAGTCTACCACAGCGCGCCATGATTTCAAGTCGCCGACGGCAATCTCAACGCGCCATCTCAGATCGATCATGAATCAAACAGACCATCAACCGCGCCGCGATTGGCCGATCCAGCGCCGCCGCTTTCTCACGCAGATCGCCGCGCTGCCGCTCGCGCTGGGCGCAGGTCGCCTGGGGTTGGCGCAGCAGCCGCCTCTCACGTCGCCCGGGTCGCCCAATAGCCGTGCGTTCAACTTTGCGGCGCTCAACCAGTGGATCACGCCGAACGAAGAGTTTTTCGTGCGCAGCCATTTCGGCGTGCCGAAGATCGACGTCGCCGCGTTTGTGATGAAAGTCACCGGGCTGGTTGAGCGCGAACGCCACTTCACGCTGGATGAATTGACGAGGCTGCCGGCGCAGGAAGACGTGGTGACGCTCGAATGCGCCGGCAATCTCGTCGGCTGGGGCGGCGTGTCGAACGCGCGCTGGACGGGCGTGCGGTTGGCTGACGTATTGAAAGCCGCGGGCCTGCGCGCTGAAGCGAAGGACGTTTTGCTGATCGGCGCGGACGGCGGCACAGAGGCGGAAGCCGGCGGCATAGAGGTGGACGCTTACGCGCGCAGCATTTCCATCAGCAAGGCGATGCAGGCGGGTACGCTGCTGGTGTTCAAGATGAACGGCGAGCCGCTGCCGGCCATTCACGGCGGGCCGTTGCGGGCGCTCGTCGCAGGCTGGTACGGCATGGATTCGGTGAAGTGGCTGAAGCAGATCGTCGTCGCGCGCGAGCCGTCGACGGGCTTTTATCAAACGCGGCGTTACTACGAAGCGCGCCGCGCCAGCGACACGACGACGCGCGGGCCGCTCGGCGCAATGCGGTTAAAATCACAGATTGCCCGACCGATCAACGAGGCGCGGCTCCAGCTTGCGCCGACGACGATCTGCGGCGCGGCGTGGTGTGGCGATGCAGAGATTGCGCGCGTCGAAGTGACGACGGACGGCGGGCGGACCTGGCAGGCCGCCGTGCTTGGTAGTGATCGCGCGCCACAGGCGTGGCGTTTGTGGTCTTATGAATGGCAGCCGGCGGCGGCAGGAAAGGTTATGATTGCCGCCCGCGCTTACGACACGCGAGGCCACGTGCAGCCTGCCGAGCGTGACCCGCAAATCATCACGCCTTACGCGAATAATTGGATTGACCGCCGCACGGTCGAAATCAAGTGAGCATCAGTTTATGAAGCCAATATCCTACTTTGAAGCTCTTTTTAACGCAGAGCCTACGCAGAGAAGAGACCGTACTCTCTGCGCCTACTCTGCGCCCTCTGCGTTGAGATCGCATTCTCAAACAAAGTTGATTGCTTTTGCGCTAGCCATCACCTTTCTGCTCGGTTTGCCGCCCGCGATGGCGCAAGAGCATCAACACGCGCACGGCGAAGCCGACGACGCGCCGATGACGTTTCCGTTGGAACTGCTCGAACGGCCTGTGACGCTCAGGGCCGGCACCGGCGCGCAGACAATCGTTGATCCGGTGACGACCGGCTCGAAAGACGCGCAGGCGTTCTATTCGCAGGGCGTTGCTTACCTGCACGGCTACGTATTCCTCGAAGCGGCGCGCTCGTTCAATCAAGCCTTGCGGCTCGATCCCAAGCTGGCGATGGCTTATGTAGGGCTGAGCCGCGCTTATACGGGATTGAACGTCGGGGAAGCCGCGCGCGCCGCCATTGATCAAGCGCAGTCGCTCGCGCCCGGCTCCAGCAAGCGCGAACAACTGCGCATCAGCTTGCGCGCCAAACAACTGACGGCCATTGCCGACATCGGCAACATGGTGAAATTTGGCGAATACAAGAAAGCGCTCGACGACGCGCTCGCCGCGTATCCGCAGGATGTGGAACTCTGGCTGCTGCGCGGCAACGCCGAAGAAGCCAACGCCGCCGGACGCGGCCAACGCGGCGGGGCTGCCTCGATTCCGTTTTATGAAAAAGCACTTCAGCTTGCGCCCGATCATATCGCCGCGCATCACTACCTGATTCATTCGTGTGAAAACGTCGGACGCATTGAAGAAGCGTTGAAGCACGGCGAGGTTTATGCGCGACTAGCGTTTTCCGTGCCGCACGCGCAGCATATGTACGGCCACGATCTGCGCCGCGTCGGGCGCGTCAGTGATGCGATTGCCCGGTTCCGCCGCGCCGATCAGCTTGAAGAGGAATACTACAAAGCCGAAAACATCCCGTCGCAATACGACTGGCATCACGAACACAACCTCGATTTGCTGGCGACTGCGTACCAGCATCAGGGACAGATGAAAGAGGCCGAACGTCTCATGCGGCAGGCATTCGACATTCCTTCGATGCAGGATACGCTTGAATTCAACAAGAAGCAATGGCCGCAGTTCTTGATCGCGCGTGGTCGCGTCAAAGAGGCTCTGGAAGCCGCTTTGAGGTTATCGCGCAGCCGTCGGGACATCGTCCGTGTGATCGGTTACATTTTCGTCAGCCACGCCGAGATGGCGTTGAATGAGATGCCTGACGCCAGCGAGGCCGCCAAATCCGCCTTGCGCGAGATGCAACCGATGGGCAACCGCGCCGCCTCTATCGCACCATACATGGAAGCCTTGCAAGGCGAATTCTTCCTGCGCACGGAGCAGGCCGAAAAGGGTCGTGCGATGCTTGGGCAGGTAGTTGCCAAAATTCGCGCCGAGCTTGGCCCTGATGCCTGGGTGCAGGCGTTGTTCCGCTTGGAAGCTCTCGCCGCAGCGGCGCGCGCCGCCGGCGATTGGGAGTTGGCGGAAACCATCGCGCGGCAGATGCTCGACCATGACCCGGCCTATGCCGGCAGCCATTACGCGCTGGCGCTGGTTGCCGAGCATAAGAACGATAACGTGATGGCGGTTACAGAATATGCGGAAGCCGAAAAGCTCTGGCGCAATGCCGATACGGATCTCCCTGAGTTGCAACAGGCGCGCGCACGACTCGCCGCACTGCGAAAATAGCTGATCGGTATCCGAATAAGGTGGGGATGAAGACTTTCGCCCTTGCCAGGCCTGGTTTGCTGACTTCTTATGTTGAACTCGCGTTGCGTTAAGCCCGGAGCGCTTTAAGCCCTAAATAGGTCAGGCTGATGTTGGTCATTCGATGGGGTGTATTATTCAGGCCCCTTGTGACCAGCGCGCCGCCAATTAATCGCTCGCCTCTCATGAAGAGCAGGTATTCGAGTATCTCTCCTTTGTCAGAGAGATCTTTCAGGTAATCATCGTGCAGCGGGAGAATGCCCTCGTGCAGGCACGTATCTATTTTCTGTAGAATGGTGTGAACCAATTCATGATCGAGCGTACTCATTTCCATCTTTTTACTCCAATACTCGCTCAAGCCGAAGCCCGCGCCGATGCGTAAGCCTGAGCCGCTATGCCTGTAGAGCAAGCCACTCGCCTTAATTCATTTCCGCGCATGCCGCCTGTTGCGCTTCCTGCTTACGAACCTCTTTGGTCAGCCGGACATCATTTGCAAGCCTTAGCGTCTTGAGACCCCAGATGACATACCATCCAATATCGATCTGCCACCAGCGGCGACCGAAGCGCGCCGCGTTGGCATCCGAGTGATGATTGCGATGCCAGTTCTCGCCCCACGCACCAAATTGCAGAGGGCCGAGCCACCAGATGTTGCGGCTTGAGTCGACGCCTTCGGGCAAATCCGGCGTCATGTGCAACAGGCTGTTGACGAACATTTGAAAGTGTAGCACGTAGACCAGCCGTATCACGCCCATCCAGAAGAAGGCTTGCCATCCCAACGCCGTCCCCGAAAGGATAGAGAGCGCAATGATGGGGATTTGCAGCCGCCGCCATATTTGATAGCGACGCTTGTCCAGATCAGGGCACCAGCGGCGAACTTCCGAGCCTGACCATTGATAGACCCAGCGGATATGCGCCCACCAGAAACCGCCGTGTCGCGGACTCGAAACGTCCTCGGCGGTGTCGGTCTTGGCGTGATGATGGCGATGATTTGCCACCCATCCCATCGGCTCTCCTGATGCATTAAAGATAGTAAAGAATATCAGCACATTCTCAATAACGGGGTTCAATCGCAACGAGCGGTGCGCCAGGCTGCGATGATAACACACAGAGGTTCCAACTCCGCCAATAGCCGCCATTGCCAGAGCGATTGCCAGCACGCTCAAGCTCGGCAAAGGGTAAAGCACCAGCCCCAGCAGCGCGAGCCCGTGAATCAGCATGATATAGAAAAAAACCGCGCCATTCCCCTTGGAATATTGCCACCAGGGCCGTGTCCAGGGCCGCTCATCGATTAGTTGTGTTGATTTCATTGCTTATGCCTTTCGTTCAGAGACTATATGGAGACCATGAGCGCGGCCTTGCATATCGCCCCGGTCAAACTTTTCGCGCTAATGTAGTCAGGATTGCTTGCCGACGGGTCATCGAAAGCTACTTTATTTTCGTTAAAGCGTTGAACCAGGAATATGAAGCGTCCCTTACTCTTCATTTTTTCGACGACCTGCCAGGCGGCGGCGATCTCAGAGGAGTAGGACGGCGGGTCACTGCGCCAGCCGCCTTCAGGGATACGCCACCAGCAGTTTTCCGGGTTATTCGAGATGAACTGGTTAAGCCGCTTTAGCTTGACGGCATCGGTTTCTATCTCCCAACCCATGACTTGCTCGGCGACGAGAATGTCTGTCTCGCGCCCGACGTTCAATTGCATAATTTCTTTTCGGTTAATCATGTGAATTCCTTTATCGCTACACATCGCTAGCGGGTGATGGCTGATCTTTAGTTTTGAGTCAACCCTCTGCCGATCAGGAAATCCGCTTTCGCCCTGCTGTTCGCGCTTTGAGAGCCTGGTCGAGTTGTTGTTCGGCCTCTGCCTTTGTCGCTTCCAGCACTTCAGAAATCTCGCAGATCAATAGTCTTCTTGCCTTTTCCAGCGTCCGTGACTGGCCAATCGTTAGCGTCTTGGTCTCCTTTAACTGCGTCAGTGACTCAACGATCTCGGCCAGATCAAATGGCGACCCGGACGAGAATAGCTTTGAATTATCAATGGCCTGCTGCCTGCCGTTGCCGGCTATATAGGCAGTCCGCTTTGACTGCCCGAATAGCTTGGGGATTTCAGACCTCTCCAGTAGCAGACGGAGACCGATCTCCTGAGCTTTATCTACCGGCACGTACAAATCGCCGCCGCTACCATCCAGGACAACCAGATGGTAAAACTTGATTAGCGTGCCCCCGACATCTCGCTTGACGATGCGGCCAATGCGGCAAGGCCCCTGGCTCGGATAAACAACCTTGTTGCCAACGGTCCATATCATGTGGATATTCCTTTTCGCGAATCCTGCCCTGTTCATGCTACGCCACTCTCCGACTGCTGACTGTTCAATATTGCACAAGGGCGAGAATAGTTGACCGGCGCATAACGGGACGCCGCCGCCGGGCAGTGGCAAGGGACGATCCGTCGCCTTGTTCTATCATTGATTCCATCCATATAGATTTTGACAATTGTGCAATATTGAATAGCGCCCGTTTTATAGCAGGCGTATACTATTGTGGGCCAGAGGTTACCTGCCAATCACTATCTGGGAATCGCTCGAAGGGAAGCGAGAAAGCATGATTCAATGTAATCCTGAGACGGAGCGATTCAAAGAACAGATGCGCAATTCGTTACAGCGCGAAACCCAAAACGCGCGCGCGATCAATATTGCTAAACACGACAATATCTACACCGCCGGTCAAGCCGTCGAGTCGGTCTATTTCATCGAAAGCGGCAAGATCAAACTGGTTATGCTTTCGTCTGCCGGCAAAGAGTGCATGCTGGCTATCCACGCGGCTGGAGATATTTTCGGCGAGTTGTGCCTGTCAGGGCTGGCGGGGCGGCGGGAAACCGCGAGCGCCATGGAAGACACGGTTTTGAAACGGCTGCCTTGCACCAGATTCCTTGAGCGGTTGGCCAGGGATCAGTTGCTTGAAGGATTCATCAAGTACCTGGCGGTGCGCATCGCCGATCAGCAAGAAGTCATCGCCAATCTGGTGACTGTCGATAGCGAACAGCGACTGGGGAAGACTCTGTTGCAACTGGCCCGAAAGCTGGGCAAGAAAGACCCGCGCAGCATCCGCATTGAGCTAAGGATTTCACACGAAGAATTGGCTTCGATGGTCGGCACTACACGGTCGCGGATCAGCGTCTTTATGCAGCGATTTCGCAATCTCAACCTGATTGAGATCAGTGAAGAACATCACCTGATCATCAAAGAAACCAAGCTCACGGCTTACCTGGCATCGATTGCCTAGCTTGATTGTCTGCCCACCCTGCGCCCCAAGTATTTATTTCGCTGGTTGTGCAATATTGGGCATCCCTGAATCAGCCGTTGGAGTATGGTTGGAGTATAGATGGCTAGGGTTAAGCAGAAAGAGGCTCTGAATGCCGCCACGTCGCAAGACCACTTTATTATCTGAAAACCGCATCCTGGCGTCCCTGCCTGAGCGCGATTATCAGCGCATACTTCCTGATCTAAAGCCGGTCTCGTTGAAGCTGGGAGAGATATTATACGAGGCTGACGAAGCCATCCGGCATGTCTATTTCCCCATTAAAAGCGTCGCTTCTTTGATCTGGAAAACCGGAGACGGCACGACGATTGAAGTCGGCATGGTGGGCAACGAGGGCATGACCGGCGTTTCGATTATTTCCGGTATCAAGACGCTGCCCTATCAGACGATTGTGCAGGGGGCGGACGGCGCGATGAAGATGAAGGCCACGCTGCTCGTCGCCGAGTTCAACCAGCATGGTGCGCTGCACGACCTGCTGTTACGATATATGCACGGACTATTCATCCAGGTGGCGCGCACAGCGATTTGCAATCGCATTCACTCGATACAAGAAAGGTTTTGTCGCTGGCTCTTGATGATTCGTGATCGCACAGGCTCCGATGATTTAATTCTCACCCATGCGTTTATCGGCAGCATGCTGGGCGCGCGGCGCTCTGATGTGACCATTGCCGCAGGTATTTTGCAGAAAGCCGGGCTGATTCGCTATAGCCGCGGCCACGTCACAGTGTTGGATATCCAACGCATGACCGCCTCTGCGTGTGATTGTTATCAGATCAGTAAAGCGGAGTTCAACCGCGTCGGTCTTGGCTCGTAAGCAAGTCTCTTTTATGTTCGCCATCAAACATATGCTATACTCTGACCTGCTGATCATTTGTATTCCCAGCTTCCGACACCGGGCCAATCCATCCTAAGACTTTCCTTGTGCCGCCAGTTGCCTTACAAAAGGGAGAGCTAATGACTGGATTCGTCAAAATACTGCTGGTTGATGACAACCCAGACCTGCGCGACGTGTTGACTTCAGTGCTCAAGACGCACGGGTTCCAGGTGATTACGGCTGAGGACGGCTTGTTGGGTTTGAAAACAGCGGAAGCCGAGCGACCGGACTTGATCATTACTGACATTGAGATGCCGCGTCTGAACGGCATACAGATGATCGCCAGATTGCGCGAACAATTTCAGTTTAGGAAAGTGCCGATATTGGTTATCTCAGGCTGTGGCAATGGGGGAACCGCCGCTGCCCTCAAGGCCGGAGCCAACCAGGCGCTGCAAAAGCCTATAGATTTCGACGCCTTCATTGGTCTGGTCACCTGTTTATTGCCTGTGTCATTGACTTAATTGTCAAAACGCACTAGGCTGACACGCGACCAACCCTTGATCTTAAGAGAGGATAACTCGTGCGAATTTTACTTTTTAATCCCGATAACGGCGTGACTCGCAATTTCATGCCGCATCTCTGGATGTTTTTGCTCCAGGCGTTAACGCCACCCGAACATGAAGTGTTGCTGATTGACGGCAATGCGCAGCGCATGGATGAAGAAGGCATTGCGCGCTTCGTGCGCGAACAAAATATCGGGCTTGTCGGCATCGGCGCGATGACCCGGATGATCCAGAAAGCCTACCGCATGGCCGATGCGATTCGCGCCGCAGGCGTACCCGTCGTCATCGGCGGTCCGCACGTCACCGAAGTGCCGGACGAGGCGCTTGGGCGCAATGGCGGGCCGCGCCACGCAGATGCGGTGGCGCTCGGTGAAGCCGATGAAACCTGGCCGCAGATCGTTGCGGATGCCGCGCGCGGCCAGCTCAAAGACGTCTATGCGCCGGTTGATGCGGCGGGCAAGGAACGCAAGCCCAGCCTCGATCCCTATCCGTCTATTCCTTGGGAGACGATGGATCTAAGCCAGTTCAATCTGGTTCCCAAATTCTTCACGCCGCTGCTCAAACGGCTTGCGGGCGGCTGGGGAACCTTTCGCCTGATTCCGATTGAATCCGGGCGCGGCTGCCCTTATGGCTGTGAGTTTTGCACCGTGACCGGCTTCTTCGGCGATTCCATACGGTTTCGCACCAACGAAAGCGTCGTCGAAGAGATGCTGCGGCTGAAAGCCCGCGCCCGCAGTGAAGGCGGCCAGATCGCCGTCTTCTTCATTGACGACAATTTCGCCATCAACGTCAAGCGCACCAAATCGCTGCTGCGCGATATTATCGCCGCCGGCGCGCAGATGAACTGGGTGGCGCAGATCAGCGCCAATTTGTTGCGCGACGAAGAACTCGTTGATCTGATCGCGGCTTCCGGCGGCAAGTGGATATTCATCGGCATGGAATCGATAGATACGGCCAACCTCGCCATTGCCAACAAGGGGTTCAACAAGCCGGGCGAATATCGCGCCGTGCTCGAACGGCTGGCGGCGCGCGATATACATGCGATCACCTCATTCATCTTTGGCATGGATAACGATACGCCGGGAGCCGCCGACCGCACGCTTGAGCAGATACGCAGTTGGCCTCCGGGCCTGCCTGTGTTCGGCACGCTCATCCCCTTTCCTTCGACTCCGCTTTACAAGCGCCTTGAGGTGGCCGGGCGACTGACGCGGCCCCAGCACTGGCTGGATTTCCAGCCTTACAAGATGGCACATACGCCGCTGAAGATGAGCATCGATCAGACGCACGCCGAAGTGAATCACGCCTGGTCGAGTTCCTACAGCCCAGAGGCCATCGCCGCCGCCGTCGACTCGATTAGCGATAAGCCGCTCGGTCATCGCGTCAACGTCTTGATTGCGCGCCTATGCTTTCGCGGCATCTACTTTCCGCAGATGGGCAAGCGCGCCTGGGTGAAAGTCATTGCGCAAAACCGGCGCACCATTTTTAAGCTCGTGAGCGAGGGATTAAAGGTGCGGCGCAAGGCGCGCAACCTGCCTGAAAACGTAAACCAGGCCGCCGACCTTGAGAGAACCACTTAAGGTGATAGCGATTTATTCATCGCCACATTCATTAGCGCGGCATACGAAAACATCACGGCGCGGCGGTTAAGCATCCATAAAGCTTACCCGCCGCGCCTTGATCGTCCCTGCAATGCCAGCGGCAACGAAACTGAATCTGCTAATCCTATAACCGGCCCATTGAAACGTAGGTGAAGCCGGCCTCGCGCAGATCGCTTGGCTCATAGATGTTGCGCGTATCGACCACGTTCAATGCTCGCATCACCGATTTCAGCCGGTTGAAATCGAGGCCGCGAAACTGGTTCCACTCGGTGACGATGACCAGCGCATCGCTGCCGCGCGCCGCCTCGTACTCATCTTCGCAAAAGACGACATCGGCGACGAAATGCCGAGCCGCTTCCATTGCCGCCGGGTCGTAAGCGCGCACCATTGCGCCCGCCGCTTGCAGATCGCTGATGATTCGCAATGCCGGCGCTTCGCGCATATCGTCGGTTTCGGGTTTGAACGCCAGGCCAAGCAGCGCAATCGTTTTGCCTTCGATTTCCGGCACCGCCCGGCGTATGCGCTCGATGACCGAGGCCATCTGCCGCTGGTTGACCGACAGCACGGCTTCTGTAAGCTTCATCTCATAATTCACACGGCGGGCGATGGCCGCCAGCGCCTTGACGTCTTTCGGGAAACAACTGCCGCCGAAGCCTGGGCCGGGATGCAGGAACTTGCCGCCGATGCGCTTGTCCATGCCCATGCCCTTGGCGACATCGCGCACATCCGCGCCGAGCCGGTCGCAGAGGTTGGCAATCTCGTTGATGAAGGAAATCTTCGTCGCCAGAAAAGCGTTCGAGGCATACTTGATCAGTTCCGCCGATTCGGGATTGGTGATGACGAACGGCGTCTCGATGAGGTAGAGCGGACGGTAAAGGTCTTTGAGAATCTCGACCGCCTCTTCATCGTTGCAGCCGATGACGACGCGGTCGGGCCGCAGGAAGTCATTGATCGCCGCGCCTTCGCGCAGGAACTCCGGGTTCGAGGCGACCGAGTAACGGCAACTCGATTTTTTGTTCTCGTCAATGATTCGCTTGATGTAGCCGGCAGCGCCAACCGGCACTGTGCTTTTGGTTACAATCACTTTATAGCTGTTCAGGGCGCGGGCGATTTCGAGCGCCACCGCTTCGACCTGGCTCATGTCAGCCGAGCCGTCCACGGAAGACGGCGTGCCGACAGCGAGCATCACGACGAGCGATTTTTCAATCGCGCCATTGATGTCGGTAGCGAACTCCAGCCGGCCCTCGCGGACGTTCTTGGCGACCAGCGCTTCAAGCCCAGGCTCGTAGATGGGCATCTTGCCCGCTTTGATCATAGCGATCTTGTTGGCATCGCTGTCGACGCAGACGACGCTGTTGCCGAATTCGGCAAAGCAAGCGCCGCTCACCAGCCCGACATATCCGGTTCCGATTACTGCGATGTGCATGATGTTTCGACTCCCTGTAAAAAACCTCAGTGAAGATAAGGGTAACGTATTATAAATGATGAATGATGAATGCGAAATGATGAATGAACAGGCCGCCGGCGCAACGCTTCGTGTCTCGTGAGCAAGCCCGCCGTCGTTCATCATCAAAAAAAGATTGGTGTTGATCACTTGGGCGAATTACGATATGCGAGAGTGGCACAGCAGCGACGGTTACTTCGTCGAGCCTGGCAAGATGAACTTGGAGGCAGGTGTGAAAATTAAATCCGCGTTCGCTCTGTTAAGCATGTTCTTTGCTTCAGTCAATGGTTGTCTTGCGCAGCAGCCTTCTTCAACTCCTCAACCTGCGCCCGCACCTGCATCGGCGCAGAGCAACAGCAAGGGAATTCAGGATAACAGCTTCCTGATCGAGGAGTCTTACAATCAAGATGAAGGCGTCGTGCAGCACATCAACTCGTTCACACGCCAGCGCAACGGCGACTGGGTTTATAGCTTTACGCAGGAGTGGCCTGCGCCGAGTATAAAACATCAACTGAGTTACAGCATCCCTGTCATGAGCTTCCATGATCTGGCGGACGGCGGCAGAGGCATCGGCGACATCGCTTTGAATTATCGCTATCAGTTGATCGGCGATGGCGATGCCAAGGTGGCAGTGTCTCCGAGATTCACCCTGCTGATCCCAACCGGCGACTCTAAAAAGAACCTGGGGAATGGCGCGGTCGGCTATCAATTCAACGTGCCGCTCAGCGTCGTCTTGTCCAAGGCCTTCGTCACCCATTTCAATGCGGGGATGACGTTCACGCCGTCGGCGAAGAACGAACGCGGCGAGAAGGCAAATCTGAAGGGTGTCAATTTAGGGCAAAGCACTGTCTGGCTGACGAGCCCAAACTTTAACGTCCTGTTGGAGTGGGTATGGATAAACCAGGCAAGCGTTGTCGGGCAGAAAATGACCGAGCGCAGCAACAGTCTGCTAGTCAATCCCGGCATTCGCTGGGCGTACAATTTCAAAAGCGGCTTGCAAATTGTTCCGGGCATCAGCGTGCCGCTGGGGTTAGGGCCAAGCCACGGCGAGCGCAGCATTCTCTTCTATCTCAGTTTCGAGCACCCCTTCAAGAAGATTCACGAGAAGAGTTGACGCACGCCACAATGCAGGCATCAACATGGCGCTTAACCTGAGTTCAAATAAGCCCTGAAAGGGCGCAATAAGCAACCGTTTATTGCGCCCTTTCAGGGCTTTCTCATGTCGAACTTGCGTTAGCCCTTAGAACGTCATTCATGTTTGAGCGCAATGATCGGATCGACTTTGGTTGCACGCCGCGCAGGGATATAGCAGGTCAACAGTGCAACGGCGGCTAAGGTCACAGCGACGACTGCCAGGAACAACGGATCGATGGTGCTGACGCCGAACCACCAACTCGCCAGCCAGCGCGTCACGATAAAACATCCGCCCAGACCTATGGCCAGGCCCATCGCCGACAGCACCAGTCCCTGTTTGAGAATCAGCGCGCGCACCTGGCCGGGCTGCGCGCCGAGCGCCATGCGTATGCCGATCTCCTGTGTGCGCTGCGTCACCGCATAATTCATCACGCCGAAGATGCCGACAATCGTCAGGCTCATGGCGATTGCCGCAAACAAGCCGAACAGAGACATATTGAACCGGTTGGCGGCGACCGATTCCGAAATGATCGTTTCCATCGTCTTCACGTTGGCTACCGGCAGCGTCGGATTGAGGCCGGCAATCACGCCGCGCGCCGACTCCGCGAGGTTGCCCGGCTCAAGTTGTGTTCGCAGAATGAAGTTCATCGTGCGTCCGAGGCCCATAGGCAGAAAAGGCGTCTGCGACACCGGCTGGTACATCTGCATGCCCGTCTCGCCGGAAAGACTTGTGTGCTTAACATTACCAACGACGCCGACCACCGTAGCCCAATCGGGCGGCTCGCCGGGTGCGGGCACGCCGACCGTCACGCGCTTGCCGACAGGGTCTTCGCCAGGCCACATGGTATCCGCCAGGGTCTGATTGACGGCGACCACCTGCAAGGCGTTTTCATTATCGGCATCGGTGAAGGTTCGCCCTTTGATGAGCGGGATGTTCATCGTGCCAAAATAATCGGCGGCAACGATGCGATAGCTGGTGATCGGCGCTTCGGAAGGCGTCGGCAGCGGGCGGCCTTCGACCGAAAAGATGAATTGCGGGCCGCCGCCGGCAAGCGGCACATGCGAAATGCCTGAAGCCGACATCACACCGGGAAGCGCCGAAAGCCGCTGGGTCGCTTCACGGTAAAAGCCGAGAATGTCGCTCGGCCTGGCGTATTGCGACGGCGGCAAAGTGACTTGCAGAGTGAGCAGCCGCTGCTGGTTGAAGCCGACATTCACCTGCTGGAGTCGCGCAAAGCTCTTGATCAACAGCCCGGCCCACACCAGCAGGATGAAGGCGCCGGCGATCTGTATAACCACAAGCACACCGCGCAAACGATGGCCGCGTGCCTGGCCTGATGCAGACTTGCCGCTCTCTTTGAGCGTTTCATTGACATTCGCCCTTGAAGACTGCCAGGCCGGAATCAGCCCAAACAGAACGCCCGCCGCAACCGAGAGCAACAGCGCAAAGCCGAGCACGCGACCATCAACGCCAATCTCATTGGCGCGCGGGATGCCTTGCGGATTGAGGCTGACCAGAGCTTGTGTGCCCCATAGCGCGATGAGTACCCCGATAGCGCCGCCGATCAGCGAAATCAGCATGCTTTCCGTAAGCACCTGGCGGATCAAGCGTCCGCGCGTCGCGCCCATCGCCAGGCGAATGGCAATCTCACGCTCGCGCGAGGCGGCGCGCGCCAGCAACAAATTGGCGACGTTGATGCAAGCAATCAGCAAGACGCCGCCGACCGCCAGCAGCAGCATTAACAACGCCCAGCGAATATTGAAGGTCACCAGATTTTGAAACGGCACCAGCGCGATGCCCCAGCCGCTATTCGATTCGGGATACTGTTCAATCAGCCGCGCGGCGATGGCAGACATCTCGGTCTGCGCCTGCGCCTCGGTGACGTTCGCCGCCAGACGGCCTACAACCTGTATGTTGTGCAGATTACGATCCGCATTTTGAAAGGTGATCCCCATCGGCATCCAGAACTCGATGTTGGGGCGATAGTCGTTCGGCATGATGCCGATGACTGTGGCGCTCTGGCCGTTGATGGGAATCGTCTGGCCGACCAGATTCGCCGCGCCGCCGAAGCGCCGCTGCCACAGCCCTTGCGATAAGAGAATCACCGGCTCGCCGCCGGGCCGGTCTTCCGCCTCTGTGAAGGTGCGTCCCGCGAGCGGCGCGACGCCGAGCGTCGTGAAGTAATCCGCGGTGACTTTTTCGCCCTGAATCTTTTCCGGCTGCTCGCTGCTCGTCAGGTTGGCGATGAACGCCTGACGGGCGCTCAGGGTCTCGAAGGAATGGCTCTGCTCTTTCCAGTCGCGGTAATTGAGCGTCGAGGAACTGACGCCGGGCGGCGGAAACTTGGCATTGGTTTCGAGAGCGAAAACCAGGCGGTCCGGGTCTTTGAACGGCAGCGATTTGAGCAACACGCCATTGACGACGCTGAACAAGGCGGTATTTGCGCCAATGCCTAACGCCATAGTGATGACGGCTACAATAGTGAAACTGGGATTCTTGATGAGCATTCGCATGCCGTAACGCAAGTCCTGAAATAACGTCTCCATCATTGCCTCCGGGCAGATTAGAAAATGTCAGCGAATGATTCATCGCCTGGCTTATCGCCGTCGCCGGCCAATCACCGCATACTGGCGCGGTCGCATGCTTTGCGGCATGCGCTTTCTTCTATTCACGATGTGCATGGATGCGACTGGTGGCTTCGCGATAACTCCGCTGGCATCAGACTGGGGCACAAGAATCTATCTTGATTCTCAAGAGACATTGTAAACCATCTCGGACGCTTCAGGATAGTTCCGCCTTGATCGGCTAAAGGAAGGGGTCAAGCGCCAAAAAGGTTTCGCTGCCGATGCCAATCAGGGATACAATACGATCTACGCAAATCCCCATGTGGACAGAATAAGCGTTCGGAGAAAAAAAATCGTGACCAAACCATCGAAACTTCGCGTCGTGGTGATCAAGCCGTCCAAATATAATCCCAGAGGTTTAGTGGAGAAATTCTGGAAAGGCTTCATGACCAATAGCACCATTTATTACATCGCCAGTCTCACGCCGCGCGAGGTGGCCGGTGTGCCGGTTGAAGTCCACACCATTGATGAGTACGTCGAGCCCAATCTCCGCTACCTTGAGTTGTTGCAAAAACCAGCCGGCGGCGACGTGCAAAATCTTGTGGCTCTGGTCGGCGTGCAGAGTCACCAGTTGCATAGAGCTTTGGATTTAGCGGCCTACGCCGTCGAGCATGGTTCCCACGCCATCATCGGCGGGCCACATGCCATGACCTGTGACACGACCATGCTCCAAGGCAAAGGGATAAGCTTTGCTCTGGCCGAAGCCGAGCTGATTCTGCCGACGATTTTGGATGATGCGCTGCACGGCCAGTTACAACCCGTCTATGGCAAAGATCAGCGCTGGCAGCAAGAGTTAGAAGCGCCAATCGTCAATCCGCCGGACAAGAAAGCCTTGAGTCGTTACCTCGATAAGTCATGTGGTTGCTACCCTGTGCGCGGCTGCCCGTATGCCTGCAAGTATTGTTCAGTGATCAAAATTGCCGGACAGGTCGTGCGCAGTCAGCCAATCTGGATCACTATCGAGAGCTTAAAGCGGGCTAAAGCGGCAGGCGTGCGCAATATTGTTTTTACGCCCGACAACTTCAACAAGTACGCCGAGGCCCCTGAGTTGTTGCAGGCGATGATTGACGAGAAACTCAATCTGCCGTTCTTTGTTCAGTGCGACACACAAGTGTTCAAACAAGCCCCGCTCATCGAACTGCTGGGTCGCGCCGGTTGCGCGCACATGTTTTTGGGAGCCGAGAGTTTTGATCGCCGAACGCTTCTGAAGATGCACAAAGCGCATAACCACCCGGAAGAGTACGCCGGGCTCGTCCGTCTGTGCCATAAGAATGGTATACAAGTTCACTTTTCCAACATGATTGGCTTTGAGGACGATACAGAAGATAGCATTCTGGAGCACCAGCGTGTGTTACTGGAACTGTCGCCGGACGTGGCCTGGTATTACATCTTGTGTCCCATTCCCGGAACCGAGCAATATGATGAGTTCCTGACCGCAGGTCTGATCACGGAGCCGAACCTGGATCGCTTTGATGCCAGTTGGCTGACCTGGACACATCCAAACCTAAGCAAAAAGCGCCTGCATCGCTTGCTGTTTGATTGCTATAAGCAGTTCTACAGTGTCGCGGAAACACGGCGGCGAATAAAGAAGCTCGACCAGGACGGCAAAGGAAGTTGGGGGCGAGCGATGGGGTTTTACCGTGACAGTTTCTTTGTCCGCCTGGCGGTTGGTCAGGGCCTGCACCCCATGGATGGCGGCATCTACCGTTTCCGCCTCGATGCAGCCAGAGACTATCAACACCTGCGCCGCAAGTATTACGATTTCGATCTCGCGCCCTTGCCTAAAAGCTTGCAGCTTTCAGCTCAAGACGAAGAGTTCAACCGGCGTAAAAAATTGGTTCTCCCCATTTTGGAGGTCGGCTAAGCCCTTTCGCTGTATCCGTTTTTTTGATCAGCGCATGGCCGCAAGCGCATCGGCCAGTTGATCTATAATCTTGAGCAGCGACCTTCCCGCTTCGTCGAAGCGACCCGCCGCCGCCTGATTCTCGGCGGCTTCGCCGGTGCGGGCTGCGCCTGCCAGATAGGTATAGTAGCGCTGCAATGTGGGATTGAAGCGAAAATCGCTTTCCAGTTTATCGAGCCCTTCGCGCACACTCCTGATGCTTTCTCTGACCTTCGTTTTGTTGCGCTCATTCTGCGCAATCACCGTCGCGGACGCTTCCTTGGCCGCCTGGTCGACCGATTCGATGCCTCTGGCAATGCCGCCAAACAGATAGACGAAGTGTGTCAGAGTCTTGATCTGTGCGGCGACCTGCGCGGCACCCGCCTTGATTTCAGCCGCTGATTTTTCAGTAGCCGCTTTGGTAGCGTTCGCGCGCCGCGTCGGGGTGCTGCGCCGCCTTGTCTGTGAAGTTACATTAGTGGATAAAACGGTGAGCATACAAATCAGCATGAAGATGAAAGCTTTTCTCAAGGTTGATTCTCCTTTGGCAGTGCTTGTGCTCAAGCTGTATGCGTCCCAGTTAGCACGGCGCAATCAAACCAGAATTGATCCTTCCAGCCGTTGTCTACCCTCTTATTACTTATGGCTCATTCCTGCTGATTTGTCGAGTTCGGATGCGCCGCCGTGCTGCTGGTCGCCGAAATCGACGAGCGTATGAAAACAGCCCATCCAGGTATTTTTTTCTGAAATATTTACACACCCGCGTCAATCGGCCCGCCACAATCGCTTTTGAAATGATGAAACGGCAGAGCTTTAGCCATAGAGCTTTAGCCCTTATCCTGGGAATGGTCGCAAGGGCCTTCGCGTGTTGCACGGCATTTGCACTTCTCTCACAGAGGATGAACGGGTTCGAGATTGATTTGAATAGCAGGGCGGGGCGCAACGGGCACGTTGGTGGCGAGATGGCCGACCATGAGGTTTTCTACTCGCCTTTCAATGCCGCAGGAAATCTGGAACCGCATCCGTATGCAAACTGTCATCAGCCGAGCCGGTTTCATTCCCCTATGGAGTGCAGCCATCCGGCCTTCAATCCACATGCAACCAATTTCAATTTAGTTTGGAGAACCTTATGAAAAAAATGTCGATCTTGAATCTTCTTGTGCTGTCCTTGTGTCTGACGTTCGCCACTTCGGTTATGGCGTATCAGAATGGCAGCGCGCAGGACAAAACTCAGAGCGCGCAAAGTGATTCGCGCAAGATGCAGACGCAGGTCGCCTCCGGCCAGAAGATGAAACTTCAGGGCACGGTCATCAAGCACGAGAACGACAGCTTCACCTTGCGCGACGCCAGCGGGGCTGAAGTCACCGTGCAGCTTGCCGCTAATACGAAGGTGGAAGAGAAGAAGAGCAATCCGTTCCGCGGGGCCAAGAAATATACCGGACAGGATGTCATCCGCGGCCTCTTTGTTGAAGTCGAGGGGCGCGGCGATGCGTCCGGCGGTATCGTTGCCGACAAGATCAAGTTCTCGAATGACGCGCAAAGGACCGCTGTGTCAATCAACTCAACGGTTGTGCCGGTCGAGAACCGTGTGGGCCAGGCGGAGACACGCCTTAGCGAAGCCGAGCAGAACGCCCAGCGTCTGTCAGGCCAGGTCGAAGAGTTGAGCCAGGTTGCCAATATCGCCAACGGCGGCGCGCAGGCAGCCCAGAAGACTGCCGATGTGGCCGTCGAAGGCGTCAACAAAACCAACGACCGGATTACCTCGCTGGACGATTATGAGGAGAAGAATACTGCCACCATCAACTTCAAAGTTGGCAGCGATGTGCTGACGCCCGAAAGCAAGGCGACGCTTGATGAAGTCGCCACACGCGCCAAGAGCGAGCATGGGTTTGTCCTCGAAGTGCGTGGGTTCGCTTCAGCCGATGGCTCTGAGGGCTTGAATAATCGCTTGAGCGAGCGCCGCGCCGATGCCGTGGTTCGCTATCTCGCCCAGCATGAAATTCCTCTGCGCCGCATTGTCACGCCGTTCGGCTACGGCGAAGCGATGCCTGTGGCTGACAATAAGACGCGCGACGGGCGCAAGCAGAATCGTCGTGTCGAGGTGAAGCTTATGGTCAGTCGCGGCCTGACGTCTCCGGTGAACGTCGAGCGCCCGACGACCAGCAGCACAAATTAAGACCTGACCGAGCAGCCGAGTTTGGGGCGTGACAGTTGATTCCAAGACGCCTTGCTATCTGACATCATCGGATAGTGAAGCAGTCCCGCGAATCTATGGCCACGCCCCGATCCTTTTCCGGCAGAGGTTGAGTTGAAGCAGTCTTCAATTGGCGACAAGGAGCAAAGTGAACCGAGCGTCTTTTTCACTGGGCATTGCTTTATTTCTTTTGATGAGCCTGATCGCTCCGGCAGGATCAGCCGGCACATGCCAAGGTCAGCCAAACCTCATTGGCCAGACTCAGTCTCAAACCAAGCCTAAGCCCGACCCGCAACAGGAGGTTCCGGCCCAGGATCAGGAAGCCCCCGTGCGCCTCAACTCGCGGCTGGTGCTGGTGCCTGTCTCTGCGTCGGACGCAGCGGGCCGACCGGTCAAGGATCTGAAAGTTGAAGATGTGGTCATTGAAGAAGAAGGGCGACCCCAGGAGGTCGTCGCGCTTGGCGAGCCGGGGAAGACGCCCGTAGAGATCGCGCTGCTTTTCGATGTTTCAGGCAGCACGCATGGACAGTTCGCCTTTGAACAGCAAGCGGCTGTGCAATTCATCAGAGATGTGCTCAAGCCCGGCGATGGCGTCTCGTTGTTCTCTATAGGGATGACGCCGAAGATGGTCAAGCCGCGCACCACCAGCGGCGAACAAGCCATTGCCGGCATCATGGCGATCAGCCCTTTGAAGGAGCCGACGGCTTTCTTCGATTCGATAGTCGAAGCCACGCATTACCTGGACAAAACCGCCGATTCAGGCAGTCGGCGCGTGCTCGTCGTCATCTCTGACGGTGAAGAAAACTACAGCGTGAGCCATAAGCTCAACGACGCGTTGCGCGAGTTACAGAAGAACGATTGCCTTTTCTATGCGATCAACCCGAGCGGCGGCAGCATACGACTCAACACGATCAGCACCAAAGGGCAGCGCTTCATGGAAGCGCTGGCCTCAGAGACCGGCGGCAAAGCCTTTAACCTGGCAAAAGTCGAAGACCTGGAATCGGTCTTCCGCCAGATCGCCGAGGAGCTTCAAGCGCAATATCTGTTCGGTTATTACGCCAACGGTGAGCGGACCGGCGGCGGCTTCAAGCGCATCGCGGTGCGTGCGCCAAAGCGGCCCGACCTGCGCATACGCGCACGCCAGGGTTACTATGTGGCGAAGCCCTGATGACTCATAGGCTATAGAGTATCTCTCACAAGTCCCGTTAGGGACGCAATGTTTATAGTCAACAATGCCGTTGATGTTTCAAGCTCCGTCAGGAGCGAAATGTTAATATTTCGCCCCTACAGGGCTGGCGAATTCTATTGCATCCAGCAACTATAAACATTGCGCTCCTACGGAGCTACCTTTTCAAAAATGCTCTATACCTCATTACCTCGCGCTGTCGTCTGACAGCAGGAACCAGTAAAACGCATACGGCCCGAGGGCAAGCTGATACGGCTCGCTACCGATTGCCGGAAAGGGCGTCTCTTCCATCATCTCGATGGGCACGCGGCCTGCGTAGTCGGCGAGATCGAGATGGATGGGCTGCGCCGAGCGCGCCAGATTATAAACGCATAGAACGGCCTCGCCTTCGTAGGAGAGCGTGAAGGCGAGGATCTTGCGATTCTCAGGCTTGATGAAGGCCATCGTGCCGCGACCAAAGACCGGGTGGCGCTTGCGAACGTGAATCACATGCTTCATCCAGTTGAGCAGCGATGATTCGTAGCGTAGCTGCGATTCGACATTGACCGCTTGATAGCCGTAGACCGGGTCCATAATCACGGGGAAGTAGATCTGCTCGAAATCGGCGCGCGAGAATCCGGCGTTGCGGTCCGCAGACCATTGCATAGGCGTGCGCACGCCGTCGCGATCACCAAGATAGATGTTATCGCCCATGCCGATCTCGTCGCCGTAATAAAGGAAGGGGCTGCCCGGCAATCCAAACAGCAGGCCATGCATCAGCTCGATGCGCCGCCGCCCGTTGTCTAACAAGGGTGCGAGCCGCCGCCGTATGCCGACATTCAAACGCATCTTGGCGGACTTGGCATATTCCATGTAGAGATAATCGCGCTCCTCGTCGGTGACCATTTCAAGCGTCAACTCATCGTGATTGCGCAGGAACGTTCCCCACTGGCAATTCGGCGGGATGGCCGGCGTGCGCTCAAGAATCTCGACGATGGGCCGGCGGTCTTCCTGGCGTATCGCCATAAACAGCCTCGGCATGATGGGGAAGTGATAGCACATGTGAAATTCGTCGCCGTCGCCGAAATAAGCGACCACGTCTTCCGGCCACTGATTCGCCTCCGCCAGCAGCAGCGCATGGGGATAGCGCTCTTCGACGAAGGCGCGCAAGCGTTTCAGAAACTCATGGGTCTCCGGCAGGTTCTCACAATTCGTGCCTTCGCGCTCATAGAGGTAAGGCACCGCATCAATGCGAAAGCCATCGATGCCGAGATCTAGCCAGAAGGCGACGACATCGAGCATAGCCTGTTGCACGTCCGGGTTGTCGTAGTTGAGATCGGGCTGGTGGCTGAAGAAACGATGCCAGTAGAACGCGCCGGCTTGCTCGTCCCACGTCCAGTTGGAACGCTCCGTGTCTGTAAAGATGATGCGCGCCTGCGTGTACTTCGCGTCCGTGTTGCTCCAGACGTACCAGTCGCGTTTCGGCGAATGCGGCGACAGGCGCGCTTCCTGAAACCAGGGGTGTTGATCGGATGTATGATTGATTACCAGATCGGTAATGACGCGGATGCCGCGCGCATGCGCCGCTTCGAGAAACG
>JBBWZK010000447.1:0-2970 GCA_039648975.1 Blastocatellia bacterium | reverse complement strand
TCGGTCAAGGCATTCACGCCGGCTTCAACGAATCTGCCGGCGCAGCGAGCGGCCCGCGTCATCGTCGGCGCGATGGTTATTGACGGCAGCGGGCGCAAAGCCTATCGCGCTAACCTGCGCATCATCGGCGACACGATTGCCGACATAGGCATGTTTGCGCCGCGTCATGGCGAAGAGGTGATCCAGGCGCGCGGTCTGATCGTCGCTCCTGGCTTCATTGATATTCACAATCATTCGGAAGACGGGCTACTGAGAGAGCCGACCGCCGCCAGCCAGGTGTCGCAGGGCATCACGACGCTGGCCGTCGGCCCGGACGGTGATTCGCCCTGGCCGGTTGCCGATTATCTGGCGAAACGCGAACAGCAACCCGCCGCCGTCAACGTCCTGGCTTTTGTAGGCCACGCTACAATCCGCGAACTGGTGATGAGAAATGATACCAACCGCCAGGCGACCGCCCAGGAGATCGATGCGATGGCGCGGCTCGCCGAGCAGGGCATGAGCGAGGGCGCATACGGATTGTCTACAGGGCTCGAATACGATGTTGGGCATCCGGCGACGACTGAGGAAGTCATCGCGCTGGCGCGCGTCGCGGCGCGTCACGGCGGCATTTACATGAGCCACATCCGCGACGAAGCCGACGACGCGATGGCGGCGTTTGCCGAAGCCATACGCATCGGGCGCGAAGCGCGGTTGCCTGTGCAGATTTCGCACATCAAGCTCGGCACAGTGGGTGTCTGGGGCAAAGCCAATCAGGTCATTCGCATGATTGATGGCGCTCGCCGGCAGGGAGTTGATGTGACCGCCGATTGCTACCCTTATGATGCGTGGTCTTCGACTATCACGGTCTTGATTCCGAGCCGCCGCCCCGATGACCCGCAGGCCGTCGCCCGTGGGTTAGCCGATGTCGGCGGCGCGGCAAATGTATTAATCACCAACTGCAAGGCGCATGCGGATTATGAAGGTAAGACGCTTGAAGAGATCGCCCGCGCCCGCAACCAGACGCCCGTGGATGTCTATATGGAAATCGTCAGAGACGGCGGCGCGTCGGTCGTTTGTCGGTCGATGATTGAGAAAGACATTCGCGCCTTTTACACGCAGCCCTGGGTGATGGTGGCAAGCGACGGCGGCATCGGCGGACGCCATCCGCGCGGCGCCGGGACGTTTCCGAAAGTGCTTGGCCGCTTCGTGCGCGAGCAGCATTGGCTGACGCTCGAAGAAGCGATCAGGAAGATGACCGCGCTTCCGGCTCGGCGTCTGGGCCTCGCGGAGCGCGGCGTGATTCGCATAGGCGCGAAAGCCGATTTAGTCATCTTCAATCCAAAGACGGTGATCGACCGTTCGACCTTCAAAGAGCCGCAGTTGCTGTCGGAAGGAATCCTTCGCGTCTTCGTCAACGGCGAGCCGGTCTGGGAGAACGGCAAGCCGACGGCCCGCTTGCCGGGCAGCGTGCTGCGCAAGAGCGCCAACGGTCGGAAATGATGGATGATGACTTGGGGAAGGAAACAGACGTGGGATTGTCTATAGAAGATCCGTCTTCCGTTTCCTCTTCAGTTCATCATTCATCATTCATCACTCATCATTTCTCCTCACCTGTTACTTGCCTTACTTTTTAACTCGGTCAGTCGCGCGCGCTGTTCCGGGGTCAGGTTGTTTCTGATCTGGATGACCAGCGACAGTTGCATGCGTTTGATCTCGCGCTCGGCGTTGAGCACTTTATCGAGTTGCGCTAACGCCGCCTGTTCGTCGAGCGGTTCTTGTTTAACGATAGCGACCAGCTTCTCCGATTCGTCGCTCAATTGCCACTGCAATTCCGTGAAGCGCGTTTGCGCTTTGCGGAATTCGGTCTTGAAAAAGTTCTTCTGCGTTTCCGTCAAGCCGATGGTCTGCTGATGCTGCATCACGAGTTCAGGCGGAAAGAAGGCATCGCCAATCGGGTCGCTGGCGGGCTGCTGCGCGCGCACTAAGCCAGCGGTCAAAAGTAAGAAGACGATCAGGGCAATGGGTTTTCGGTTCATAATTCCTCCGTTTCAGTTCTTCTCGTCAGAATGAATGACAGCGAATCGAATGAGCGAATCGCCGAGGCGCGGTACTGTTTTGAGCAGATCAGCGCCGGGCGTGCGCAACAAAAAATCGGTCGGCGATTGCCACTTGAGACTCAAGAGCGCCGCCTGCTCTACATGGCCTTGCGGTTGCGCCACGCGCGGCCTGCGCGGCGATGGCGTTGAGTTTGCCAATGGCGCTTTGGGCGCTGGCGGCGGCACCACGCTGGGGATTGGCCGATTAACAGCGACAGGCGGCGGCTGATCATCAGGCGACCGTTCGAGGTTCAACGCAGCGGCGGCCTGATTGAGCGGCGAAGTCGTTGATTGCTTGACGAAGACGAAGGCCGCACCGCCGATAGCAATCAGCGCCACGCTGACCAGGGCGATTCGCCATACTAACCATCGCGGCCTGGCGCGCAGGGTTTTTGATCGCGCCGCCGCGAGGCTTTCTGCAAACGATGGCGCGCGCGCTTCGTCCCTCTGCCGCGCTTCACGGAACCATTGCCTGATTTTCTGTTCTTCCAAGTCCCGGTTCATCGAAGACTCCTGACTCGGCCATCAAGCGGCGAAGCTGCCGCTTGCCGCGCTCGTAATGCGTGCGCGCCGAGCCGATGGTAATGCCCATCACCTCAGCCGCTTCCGCCAGACTGAGATCGTGATAAAAGACCAGTTGCAAGGTTTCTTGCTGGCGGCGCGGCAATGCCCGGAGCGCGCGCCGAAAAAGCGACTGCACCTGCGAGCGATATACATCATCCTCGAAACTGTGCGCGGCAGACGGCGGCGCGCTCTCGGCATGGCGTGTGAGCCGCAGCCGGTTGAGCCATTCGCGGCGGCGATGATCGCTTGCCGTGTTGCGCACGACGGCAAACAGCCAGGTGCGAAACGACGACGCGCCGCCGTAGCGCGCTTTGCCTTCGAGGATCTTCAC
>JBBWZK010000421.1:0-4199 GCA_039648975.1 Blastocatellia bacterium | reverse complement strand
GTGACTCGACGTGAGAGGTGTGGGGAGTTGGGGGTGAGGGAGTGCGGGCGTGGGGGTGGGGGGAGAAAGATGGAAGCAGAGCAGCACGGATTTGTCCTATTCCCTTACTCCCCCACTCCCCCACTCCCTCACTCCTCCACTCCCCCGCGCCGCGTCGTCTCTGGTCGCTGACGGGCCTTCATGCGGCGGTAGACTTCGATCATCAGCATCAGCCAGACGCCGCCCGATAAATAAGCGCCAGCCGTATCGCTAGGCCAGTGCGCGCCCATGTAAACCCGCGACACGCCGATGAGCGCAATCAATAAGCCAAAGACAACGAAGCAGACGCGGCGCAACCAGCCGGGCTTGAGCAGGACGTAGCTGAGGAAAAGCAGAAAGCCGAAGAAGGTGACAAAGAACTCGACGTGGCCCGACGGAAAACTGTTATGGTCGTAGTGACGCATCACGTCGACGAGGCTGGGATCGGGGCGCGGGCGCGCGATGACGAGCTTCATCAGGCTGTTCATCACAGAGCCCAACGACACGCCGATCATGCAGAGGATGCCTTCCAGTCGAAAGCGCGCCGCGTAGAGCGCCATGCCACAGCCGACGACCAGAATCGTCGGCACGAGGCCGCTCCCCAGCCACGATAGCCCAACCATCAACTGATCGAAGCCGGGCAAGCTCACCGAGCGAATAGCATGGCTGATGCGCATGTCCCAGTCGAAATAGGCGTAAATGTGCGCCAGCACCGCGAGCACGCTGTAAAGGCCGAGCGCGATGACGAAGACGATCTCCGCCCAGCGCGCCCGCACGACCGCGCGGCGTGGCGACACGGTGAGTTCGGTTTCGCCCGCGCCGTTCAAGAGCGCATCCGGCTCGCTCATCTCCGCATCCGGTGTTTGCTCGATTGCATCGTTCATAGCCAACCCATCAAGGCAATGGCGTAAAGTGAAGGAGGGTCGTCGCCTGGGAGCGCGGGCATCTTGCCCGCCAGTCTTGCGCAAACGATAGGCTGCGGGCGAGATGCCCACGCTCCCAGGTCTTCACTCATAGCCAACCCATCAGGTTAATTGTCATCCAATCCCGGCGGTGCGTAAACCTGAATTGCCGCCGCAGCGTATGATCTGTCGCGGCTCGCTTCACACGGCAAATGCGGCAGCGATGAATTGCCGCTATAATCAAAGGCGGTCGGCACACGGGTGAAACTTTGTTATGAGATTGTTATCGGCAAGCGCGCTCGGCTGGCTGCTGCTCGGCGCGATCATCATCTTTTTTTACCTGCTCAAGCTGAAGCGCAAGCGGCGCGTCGTGCCAAGCGTCTTCCTGTGGCAACGCGCCCTTGAAGAGATTGAAGCCAACGCGCCATTCAAAAAGCTGCGCCGCTCGCTCTTGTTATTGCTGCAACTCGTGGCGCTGGCCGCGCTGGTTTTCGCATTAGCCCGACCGCTCATTATGATGCGCTCGCTGGCATCGGGCAGCACCGTCATTATCATCGATTCGACCGCCAGCATGAGCGCACGCGACGAAGGCACGCGCGCGCGCCTTGAGCGCGCCAAAGAACTGGCGCGCGATATGGTCGCGGGACTCGGCGGCAACGACCGCGCCGCCGTGATTGAAAGCTCGTCGCGCGTCACCGTGCGCAGCGGCTTGACTGCCGATCACGCGGCATTGAACGCCGGCATCAACGACATACAGGAAACCGACGCCGCAGGCAATCTCACAGACGCTCTGCGGCTCGCCGAACAGATCGCCCGGACTGAACGCGACACCGGCATCGTCGTCATCAGCGACGGCGCAAGCCAGCAGCTTGCTGCTGATCTCAACTCATCAAGCGAGGCAGCGCACCACGTGGCGCTGCGCTTCGTGCGCGTCGGCCAGCGCGCCGCCAACCTCGGCATCGTGGCGCTGAATTCGCGCCCCACAAATGGCAGTGCGCGACAGGAACTCTTCGCCTCGGTTGCCAACTTCGGCGACCGCGAGCAGAGCGTCGGCATCGAATTGCGACTCGACGGCAAGCTCGCCGACGCACGCAGTCTGAGCATACAGGCGAACGACCGCGCCGCGCTGGTCTTCGATGCGTTGCCGCAAGCCGGCGGACTTGCCGAGTTGAAGCTCAATGTCGAAGACGATCTCGCGTCGGACAATCTCGCTTATGCTTATCTAATGGATGCCCGCCGCCCGCGCGTCGCCGTCATCAGCGACAATCTTTTTCTGCTGCAAGCCATCGCCGCCAACGACAGTCTTGAGGCTCGCAAAGTGGGCCTTGATGCGCCGCTCGCGTCGTTCGATTGCGTCATCACGGACGGCGCGATAGCCGCAGGCGTGATTGAAGCAGGTCGCCCGTTGCTCGCCATCAATCCATCGGATGTCGCGGGATGGTGGCACGCGACCGGCGCACAGGAGCGCCCGGAAATCACTTCGGTTGATCGCGGCCATCCGCTGAATAGTTATCTAAGCTACGCAGACGTTCACATCGAAACGGCGATGCGGCGCGAAGCCTCGGCGTGGCTGCGGCCTGTGGTGAGCGCCGCCGGCGACGGCTTGATTCTGGCAGGCGAAGAGCGATCGCGCCGCGTCGTGATGATCGGCTTCGATCTGGCGCAGAGCGACTTGCCGCTTAAGGTCGAGTTTCCCATATTGCTGGCGAATGCCGCCGCGTGGCTGGCGGGCCGCGACACGCCGGCAAGCGAACGCACAGTGCGCACAGGCCAGCCGATTGTAATCCGCACTCCGCAGGCAAGCGCGACGATCCATCTTCCAGACGGCGATGAGCAAACCGTCGCGGCGCGCGACGGGGCGCTTGCTTTTGCCGACACGCTGCGCGAGGGCGTCTATCAGGTCAAAGACGCGACGCCGTTTGCCGCAAGCCTCTTGAGCGAATCGGAGTCCAACACCGCGCCGCGCGATTCGATCAAGACAAGAGCGGGCGAAATCAGCGGTCAGGTCGAGACGTTCAAGACAGAACGCGAAGCGTGGCGCTGGCTGGCGCTCGCCGTGCTTGCCGTGCTGTCGTTCGAGTGGTGGGTTTACCACAAGAGAATAGCTGCTTAGGAATCAGGATACAGGATTCAGGATTCAGTTTGCGCACCGGGCGCGAACGGTCAGGCAACAGCCTGCTCTTGAATTCCCAACCCTGAATCCTGAATCCTGTATCCTGTATCCTGAATGAGAATTGAGTTCACCAATCCGTGGGCGCTGGTGCTGCTGGCATTGATTCCGTTAGCGGTTTACTTTGCCCGTCACAGCCTGGCGAATCTGTCGCGGCAGCGCGGGCGCGCCAGCCTGATTGTGCGCCTCGTCATCCTGCTGTTGGTCGCGCTGGCGCTCGCCGGCCTGCGCATTCGCACGTCGTCGCGCGATGTCGCGTTGCTCTTTCTTGTCGACGTGTCGGCGAGCGTCGCGCAGGATTCACGTGCCTATGTGATTGATGCCATCAACAACGAAATTAATCGCGCAGGGCCGCGTGATTATGTCGGCGTCGTCGCCTTCGGACGCGAGCCGGCGGTCGAGCTTGCGCCGACTCGCAAAGAAACGCTCGGCGACTGGCGCATCAAAGAGATCGCTTCCAGTCCGCCGCGCGATTACACAGACATCGCCGCCGCTCTGCGTCTGGCCGCCGCGCTCGTGCCTGAAGATGCGACCGGTAGGCTGGTGTTGATTTCGGATGGCAATGAAAATCTCGAAAGCGCCGCCGAAGAAGCGCAACTGCTGCGCGCCTCGGGAACCGAAGTCTTCACGCGCTCAATCAGCACGACGACCGAACGCAACGAGGCGCGCGGCGAGATTGCCATTCGTGAACTCGACGTGCCGCCGTCACTAGCCGAAGGCGAATCGTTCGACTTGAAGGTGACGATTGACAGCACGCGCGACACCGACGCGAGCTTGCGCATCTATCGCAACGATTCGGTTGTCTCTGAGCGCACCGTACAACTTGCGGCAGCCGGCGAAAATGTATTCATCCTGCCGCAGCGCGTTGAGCAAAAGGGCTTCTTCACCTATCGCGCCGAAGTCGAAGCCGTGAGCGCCGATACCTTCCAACAGAACAACACGCGCGAAGCGTTCGCCATCGTTGAAGGCAAACCGAAAACGCTTTATCTCTACGGCGACCCGAAGCCCTCGCCCGCTGTGGTGCGGGTGCTTGGCGAAGGCAGCTTCGTCGCCGACCTTCGTCCAGCTGCCGCCATCCCGACTTCGCTTGCGGGTTTCCAGGATTATGA
>JBBWZK010000403.1:0-4285 GCA_039648975.1 Blastocatellia bacterium | reverse complement strand
TTGTCGTTCTCCTTCTTCAATGGCTTGTGTGGCAACAGGGGAGGGATGAGGAGCTTTTCCCCAGTCAGGTATAGTAGCAATGATTACAGGCTGCGTCGAAGTGTAATCTAAATGCTAAACGCGCTCGACCAGCAGGGCGATGCCCATGCCGCCGGAGATGCAGAGCGTCGCCAGGCCATACTGCACCTGGCGACGCTGCATCTCGTGCATCAGCGTCGTGAGAATGCGCGCTCCCGTGCAGCCGATGGGGTGGCCGAGGGCTATCGCGCCGCCGTTGACGTTCAGACGCTCAGGGTCGAAATGCAACTCGCGGTCGCAGGCCAGGACTTGCGCCGCAAACGCTTCGTTCAACTCGACGAGACCGATTTCCGCAAGCGCGAGTTTGCGTCGCGCCAGCAGTTTGCGAATCGCCGGCACAGGGCCTATGCCCATGACGCGCGGATCGACGCCGGCAATCTCGTAATCTATCAGACGCGCCTGCGGCGTGATATGTTGCGATTCGACCATCTCATCCGAGAGAACCAGCAGGGCAGCCGCGCCGTCTGTGATCCCAGACGAATTGCCCGCCGTCACCGTGCCGTCATTGGCAAAGACCGGCGGCAGCTTCGCCATTGCCTCAATCGTCGAGCCCTGCCGAATGTGCTCGTCTGTAGCAAACGCTACGTTGTTGCCTTTGCGGTCAGCGATGTTCAGAGGAACGACTTCGCCTTGAAAGCGGCCTGCGTTGGTCGCGGCTTCGGCGCGCAGTTGCGAGCCGAGCGCGTACTCGTCCTGCTCGCGGCGCGATATGTCGTACTGCCGCGCAAGGGTCTCTGCCGTTTCGCCCATCACCTGACCTGAGAGCGGATCGAGGAAGCCGTCACGATACATGCCGTCGACTAGCTGGGCATTACCCATGCGCAGGCCCCAACGTGTGCCTTCGGCCAGATAAGGCACGCGACTCATGGACTCTGCGCCGCCGGCGATGATGCAATGGGCACGTCCGAGCAGAATTTCCTGTGCCGCCAGGATGACGGCTTTCAAACCGGAGCCGCAGGCTTTGTTGACGGTGTAGGCGGGAATGGTTTCGGGCATCCCTGCACGATAACTGATCTGCCGCGCGACGTTCGGGCCGCCGCCCGCTTGCCGCGCGCAACCCAGAATGACTTCATCGACTGTACCGGGCTGAATGCCTGCGCGACGCAAGCACTCTTCGACAACCGGCACGGCCAGATCAGCCGCCGTCCAGTCCTTCAACGTGCCGCCGAATTTGCCAATCGGCGACCGCACGGATGCGGCAAAGAAAACTTCCCTCATCTTGACTAGCCTCTCAATCTGATCTGTGTATGAAACCTTACTTTGCGTCTGATGTCAGCGTGCGGGCGCGATCAATCTTGTCCGCTGCTTTCTTCCATAGCCCGGAGACGATTTTGTCGACGGAGAACTTGTTGCCGACGGCAGCCGAGGCGCGCAAGTCCGGATAAAGCGCCAGCGCATCGGCCAGCGCCGGTGTATCCGTGTCAAACGCCGTCGTGTCGCCCGAACGGTTGAGGCGCAGCGTCCAGATGGTGCGCGCCCATGTGTAATCGGTCAAAGCTGCCGACAGCAAGGCCACGATACGCGCTTCGTTGGCGTTTTCGGAAGCCCCGTAGCGATTGATGAACTGGTCGCCCCTGCGCCGCAAGTCCGTCAACAATCTGCCGTATTCGTTGAACTCCGTGCCTTGCTGTAACTGGTTGGCGATGTTTTGAAACGCACTGAGCACCGGCCCGGCATTGCGCGCAAAGTCGCCGCTCGCCGGCGCGCTGGTCTGCGTCGCACGGCTGGCGCTGCCTGTATCGCCGAACGACAGCGAAGCGATACGGTCGAGCGAGATCGTCGATTCGAGATTGTCCGCCTTGATGCGAACGCTGTAAGCCGTCAGGTCGACCAGCGTGCCAACAATGCGGTCGTCGTTTTTAGTAATGATGATCACTGACGAGCCGACCATGCGCGGGCCGTTGCTCGGCGGTATAGGGCGCGCGGCTGCCGTATGGGAACGCGATGGATGGCGCGGCTTCTTGCGCTTCTGGCCCATCGCCGCTGCATTCATCAGCAAAGACATTAAAATCACTGCACATGCCTTTTGCATGGCCCGACCTCCCTTGATGTAGCGCAAGCTGTTAGCTTGCGCGAGTCCTAACTTGTGCGAGTCATTGCGCAAGCTGTTAGCTTGCGCTACCAAGGACGACGCCCGTCTCGGCATAGACGCCGGCGGCGGCGGATTCGGCTTGCGGCAATCGCTGGGCGCGGCTTTCGAGCGCGTCTTTTTCGGCCTGCTCGATTTCAGCGAGGACGCGTTGTTCAGCTTCTCCCAACCTCTGAGCATTGCGCTCGCGCACCGCCTGTGTGCGCCGCCCGCGCTTGTCACTCAGCAGGTCGATTGCGCCTTCGATCAGGTAATTCTCGAAAAGCCCTATGGGATCACGCTTGCCCCAGAACTCAAACAATTGCGCGTCAAAGGTCGCCCGCGCTTCGCGTTCGTCGTGCGTCGCGTGGCCGCCCATGCGAAAGGTCTCGGCGATCAGCAGGTATGGGCCGCGCCCTTCGCGGCAACCGTCGGCGGCCAGCTTCACCGCTGCGTAAGCGTCCAGCACGTTGTTGCCATCGAATGTGAATCCGGCGACGCCATAGGCTTCAGGCCAATCGCCGAAGTCGCCGCGATGGTGTTGATCGAGGCGCGTGCCGAGCGCCACCTGGTTATCTTGAATGATGACGATGATCGGCAAACGCTCAACCGCTGCAAAATTCATGCTCTCGTGAAAGACGCCGGCTTTGGTCGAGCCATCGCCGATCCAGGTCATAGCGACACGCGGTTGCCGACGCAACTTGAAGGCCAGCGCGATGCCGTTGGTTACCGCCATTACATCGCCGACATGGCTGATCGGCGTTAAGACGCCGTGCTTGAAATCGCCGATGTGCAGATCGCGCCCGCGCGTCGGCGAGTCGGCAGTGCCGAGATAGCCGCGCAGCATATCGGCGAGCGGCATACCCATCTCATGGCACGCGCCGGCGTTGCGAATCATGGGCGCGGTGAAATCCGTCGGCATCCCATCGCTAAACGGCTCGCGGTTGAGCGCATGGACGGGGCCGATGGTCGCGGCCTCTTCGCCTGTGCCGAGCCAGGCCTTCGAGATGACTCCCTGCTTGACCCATCGCTTGAGCGCGACGTCGTGCAGGCGATTGCGCAGCAGCCCTTCGTATAAGGCGATGAGTTGTGCTGCCGAAAGCTGGCCAATGACGGCGCGGCGTTCGGCGTGCTCATCAATCGTGCGGCCAAACTGCTCGACGACTTGCGGGTCGGCCTGCCAGTCGATGTATTCCGGTGGATCGAATGCGGGATAGCGAATCATCTGTTTCAGGTTTGTGGTTCGTGGTCTACGGTTCGTGTTCAGTATTCAGTTTGCCTGGCGGCTGTGCCGCAAGGCCAAAGGCGAAGGCGACGCGGGGACGCGGCGAAGGGGAGACAGGGCGATAGATGACTCAATTGCGCCTTTCGCCGCGTCCCCACGTCTCCGCGTCTCCGCGTCGCTCCTGCCTTATTCGACGACGCCCGCCGGCAATCGCGGATCGGCGAAGGCGATTTCGACTTCATCGCCGATCTCGACAGCCAAAGCTTCCGCCGCGCCGGGCGATACGGCGATTGTCAGGCCGGTGCTTTCAGGCGGCCCGTAATCCACGGCGCGCACGACGACGGAGACGCCATTTGTAAGATTGGTTACGACAAGCTTTTTATTGGCCCACCAGCGTTGCCCTTCGCCTATGCTCTTGCCGAGAGCGTGATAATCCCAGCGCATGGCGCAATAGAAACCCTTGGGATTCAGGCTGCGAACACGCTCGAAGGTGAAGTGCTTGCCGGTCGGCAAGGCGAGTTTATCATCGGGCTTGATGCCGCGATCCTTCGGCCCACCGAAGACACCGAGCTTGCCACGCTGCGCCGGTAGCAGTGCAGGATCGAGCGCGCCGGCGGCAGCCACAGCGGATGGCGCGGCTGTGGCTGGCTCTGTTGAAGCCGCCTGTGCTTGTGCGCTGGACGCTTGAGCACTGCCTGTTTGCGACGCGCTTGATGGCGCTTCAGCGGCTGCCTTTGTCTTGCTCGATGTGGCGCTGGTCTTTTTCGATGCGTCATCGGCTTGCGGTTCATCCGTCGCGGCGGCGTTCTCAGCCGACGGCTTGCGTGTCTGTTTCTTTGCTTTCTTTTCGTTGTTCAAGGTGTCTGCTTTAGCCATGTCATTCTCCCGTTGATGTTCAACATTCAATTATACAC
>JBBWZK010000317.1:0-2954 GCA_039648975.1 Blastocatellia bacterium | reverse complement strand
ATCACACCCTCAGCGATTACTTCGCGGCGATGCAATTGGCAGGGCTGCGCGTCGCTGAACTTCGTGAACCCTGCCCGCCCGCCGCATTCGCTGCAAAAAATGCCGAGCGTTACGAAGAAGCGATGAGCCTGCCGCTTTATTTAATCATTGCGGCGGCTTTCAAATGAATCAGCCCGGCAGCGCCAGGCGGTCAGCTTGCGCTACCGCAAGAAGCCCGTCTTAATACCAGGCGTCGGCTTGCTGGCGTGCCTCATGGACAGCCTCTCACGCCAATTGTCGGCGAATTGCTGCACCGCGCGTCTGCTTGCTGCGGTTGCAAGCGCGCTTTTACAATACTTGCAGGGCAACTTGAACGGCACCTGAGTTGCACTCACACAAACAGGAAGCGACATGCCGCAACAGCGAGCCGTGATCATCTACAACCCGATGTCGGGACGAGCCGGACGCCGTGCTGAAGATGCGCGGCACATGATCAGCTTGCTTGCGGCGCGCGGCATCCAGGCCGAAGCGTGCGCCACCGCCGGGCCGGATGACGCGACGCGATTGGCGCGCGAAGCCGTCATTGACGGCGTTGAAATCATCGTCAGCTACGGCGGCGATGGCACGCTCAACGAAGTGATTCAGGGCATGGCCGAGAGCCACGCGGCGCTCGCCGTTTGGCCCGGCGGCACGTCCAACGTCGTGGCGCGCGATCTCAACATGCCGTTCGTTATCGAGCGCCTCGCCGACGTGATTGCGGCGGGAAAGACCATACGCATTGCGCTCGGCCTTGCTACGCGAAAGAGAGTGGGGGAGTGGGGGAGTGGGGGAGTGAGGGAGTGGGGGAGTAAGGGAGTGAGGGCGACAAGCAACAGCGGAGCAGCGGAGCAAAGGAAACGCGAAGTAGAGGAGCAAACGGGACAGCCGACAATCTCCTCCACTCCCCCACTCCTCCACTCCCCCACTCCTCCACTCCCCGGGCACCGCTATTTCCTGATGATGGCCGGCATCGGCCTCGACGCGTCGATTGCCCGCAGCGTCAATAAAAAATTGAAGCGCCGCGCCGGCGAGCTGGCTTACTGGGTGACTGGCATCAAACATCTGTTCACCTGGCCCGCCGAGCGCTTCACGATCACGGTCGACGGGCAAAGATTCGAGAGTACCTTCGCCATCATCGGCAAAGGCAAGGCCTACGGCGGAGGGATGACGGTCACGCCGAACGCACGGCTCGACGAAGCGCTGTTTGAGGTTTATATTCTGCCGCCGCTGAAAAGTAATCTGGCTTACTTGCGGGTGCTCTCAGCCTGCATGCGCGGCAAGCCCGAAGCCAGCGGCGCGACGATGATCAAAGGCCGTCGCGTCGAAGCCAATTCCTCTCACGAGCCCTGGGTCGAAGCCGACGGCGAAGTGATCGGCCCGCTGCCGATGACCTTTGAAGCCGTGCCCGACGCGCTGACGCTGATTGTTCCTTGATGTGCTCGCCGCAAATCAACGGAAGTGAAACGTGATGCGTGATGCGTGAATATACGTTGTGGGCCAGTCACGGGCAGCGTGATTCTCACGGGTTACTCTCACGCACCACGCACCACGCACCACGCTTGACGTAAGGAGATTCAACGATGCGTGCAGTACCGATTTTACTTTTATCGCTGGTGATACTTGCGCCCAGCGGCTTCGCCCAGCCGGCAGCCAATGCGGCGGCGAAACCGGCGGCCAGCGCGACCGCTGAGGTCGCAGAGTTCGACCGCATACGCCAGGAAGGCAACGACGCGCTTTATAACATGGATTACGCGGCGGCGCGCGAGCGCTACACACAGATGACGAAACTCGCGCCCGATCATCCTGCCGGCTACGTTTATCTGGCCAACAACCTGTGGCTCGAACTGTTGAACCAGAGTCGCCGGCTGACGACTTCGACTTATACCGGCGGCTCGTTTTATGAGCAGGATAAAGACGAAGATAAAGTAGACCCGAAGCGCGACCGCGAATTCAGCGAGTTGATCAAGCAGGCCCTCGCGGCGACGCAGGCGCGTTTGCGCAGCAATCCGAAAGACGCCGAGGCGCTCTATTATCAAGCCTCGGCTTACGGCCTGCGCGCCGGTTACGACACCACCGTCAAGCGCAGCTTCGTGCGCGCTATGGGCGACGCCAACGATTCGATAGCCATTCAAAAGAAGGTGCTCAAAGCCGATCCCGATTATGTGGATGCGTATATGAGCATAGGCCTGTACGAGTATGTGATCGACAGCCTGCCGTTCGGCTGGCGCTTGCTGGCGCGCGTCGCCGGCTTGAAAGGCTCGAAGAAGAAAGGCATCGAGCATCTCGAACTGGTGACGCAAAAGGGCAAGTATGCCGCCGATGATGCGCGCGTCTTGCTCATGGGCATCTACAACAAAGAGGGCCAGCCCGAACGCGCGCTTGAAATGATCAGCCAGTTGTCTGCGAAGTATCCGCGCAATTACCTGTTCGGCATCGAGCGCGCGGCCATGCTCTACCGCCTGAACCGTGCGGAAGAAGGCAGCCGGGTTTATGCCGACCTGCTCAAAGAGACACGCATTGCCGGGCAGGCGACCGACCTGATCAATTACCAGTGGGGCGACGCGCTGGCGGCGCGCGGCGATCATGCGGCGGCGATTGAAAAATACAATCTGGTGGCGCGCTGGCCGAAGTCGGATGCGGATTTGATCTCGCTGGCTCATCTACGAGCCGGCCAGTCGCTCGACGCGCTTGGCAAACGCGACGAAGCTGTCGCCGAGTACCAGACCGTCTTGAAGCGTAATAATGTTTACAATTCGCACAAGCAGGCGGCGCAGTACGTCAAGAAGCCTTACGTGGCGCAGAAGAGTTAGCCGGCAGTCACCAGATTACGGCTGCCGCTCGCGCACGAAGCCGATGTAGTCTGTGTTGGCAGGCTCGCCGCCTTCGGCTCTGATCGCCATTGCCACTTGTCCACGGTGATAGGCCGAATGCATCAC
>JBBWZK010000299.1:0-7319 GCA_039648975.1 Blastocatellia bacterium | reverse complement strand
TGATCGTCGCGCCTGCGGGTTGCTATTCTAAGCGTTGTCGCTTGGGGTGAATCCTCCTCCATTACTCACCGGGCGCTGTGACGGCTGGGCCGACGCAGCGCCCGCACTTTTTTTAGTGACAAGTGATACGTGATGCGTGATTCATCTTGCGTTGCGAGTTCGCAGAAAGTGCAAACCTCCGATCACGCACCACGCACCACGTATCACGCCTTCACGCCAGTTTCTTGTGGAACTGCACGGCGCTCAAGACCAGCAGCACAAGGCCCATCACACTGAGCGTGATTACCTCCGGCAGCAAGTCCATAAACGTTGCGCCGCGCAGCACGATGCCGCGAAGAATCTCCATGAAATGTGTCGCCGGCACCAGAAAGCTGACCGCCTGCATGACGAGCGGCATCGAATCGAGCGGGAACATGAAGCCTGACAACAACACCGACGGCAGCATGATCAGCCACGCCAGTTGCAATGCCTGCATCTGATTCTGCGCCTTCGTTGAAATCAACAGGCCGATGGCCAGCGCCGTGAACAGGAAGATAATCGATAGCCCGATGAGCAACAGCAGCGAGCCATGAATCGGCACGTCGAAGATGATGCGCATGACGGCCAATACCGTCAGCGTTTCAAAAATACCGATCAATCCATACGGCACGAGCTTGCCGAGCATCAAGCCGAACGGGCGGATGGGCGTGACAAGCAATTGTTCGAGCGTGCCGCGTTCGCGTTCACGCACAATCGAAAAGGCGGTCAGCATCGTCGTGATGATTTGCAGAATCACCGCCACCAGTCCCGGCACCCTGAAATTGGCCGAGCGCATATCCGGGTTGAACAACATCTTCGGGCGCACGTCAATCGGTAGCCCCGATGGATTCATCGCGCCGGTCAGCTTATCGATTGATTGCGACAACCCTACAGACGTCGATACCTGAAGACTCTGCGAAGCGATGCTCGAATCCGAGCCATCAATCAGAACCAGCACCGTCGCCGGCTGATTGTTCAACAGACGATCCGAATAATCGGGCGGAATCTTGATGCCCACTTTGGCGTTCCCGCGAATGAGGGCGCGGTTCAAGGCTTCGTCGGAGCTGACATATTCGCTGATCAGAAAATAATCGGTGTTTTCAAACGCGGCGATCAAGTCGCGCGACTGCTGGCCGATGTCGAGGTTGTAAACGACGGTCTTGATGTCGCGCACGTCCGTGTTGATGGCGTAACCGAAGACGATCAATTGAAACATAGGGATGATCAACATCAGCACCAGCGTGATTGGATCGCGGCTGATCTGAATGATCTCTTTGTAAAAAATGGAACTGAATCCTTTGAACATACGCCCTCTCTTTCAAGAAGAGTGGGGGATGGGGCGAGTGAGATTCGCTCCCCTTTGTCTTCTCCCTTTCGCCCCCTCGCCCCTTCGCCCCCTCGTCTTTCAACTCCCGGCCTCCTTATCGCCATTTGCCGCGTGGCGGCGGGTCAGCGTCACGAAAACGTCTTCGAGCGATGGCCGCGCCGGCGTTGCTTCGACATCGGTGATGCCAATATGCGCAAGCGTTTCCTTCAATCGCTCAATCGGCACATTGATGTCCATCAGCAGGTGAATCGACTGGCCGAAGATCGTCGCGCTGTGGACATAATCGGCGCGCTTCAACTCGGCCAGGGCGATGGTCGTGTTCGGACAACTGACTTCCGCCCATTTCAGATCGGGCGGCGTGACTTCGGCCATCTGCTTGAGCGTGTCGGGTGCGCCGTAAGTAATCAGCCGCGAGTTGTAGATGTAACCGACTCGCGAGCAGCGTTCAGCCTCATCCATGTAATGCGTAGTCACAAACAGCGTGATGCCCTGGCCCGAAAGCTGAAAGAACAGATCCCACAACTCGCGCCGCGCCACGGGGTCAATGCCTGCCGTCGGTTCGTCCAGGAAGATGATCTTCGGTTCATGCACCAGCGCACAGGCTAAGGCCAGGCGCTGTTTCCAGCCGCCCGACAGCATGCCGGCGCGGCGGTCGGTGAAGCGGCTCATGTGTGTAAGATCGATCACTGCTTCGCGCCGCGCTTTCAATCGCTCGCCCTGCAAGCCGTAGACGTGCGCGTAAAAGTTGATGTTCTCCCACACCGTCAAGTCTGTGTAGAGGCTGAACTGCTGCGACATATAACCGATGCTCTGGCGAATCTCATCGATCTGTTTAAGGATGTCGAAGCCGGCAACCGTCGCCGTCCCGGCGGTCGGCGCAATCAGCCCGCAGAGCATGCGAATGATGGTTGACTTGCCCGACCCGTTAGGGCCGAGAAAGCCGAATATCTCGCCGCTCTCGACCGCAAAGCTCACGTCATGGACGGCAGTGAAATTGCCGAAGCGTTTCGTCAATCCTTGAATTTCGATTGCTGAATCCATAGCTAGTCAGAGACTAGAGGCTAGAGGCTAGGGGCTAGCTCCGAAGTCTTACACCTCGTATCTGGCTGTGGGAGCGCGTTTCAAGGCAATCTTGTTCCGTGCTAGTCCCTAGCCCGTAGCCTCTAGCCTCTATTTCATAATGTTCACGTCGGCGGCCATGCCGGCGCGCAAACGGCGCGAACTGTTGTCGACGCGAATGCGCAGAGCGAAAACCTGATGTTCGCGCTCGCTGCGCGTCTGCACGTTACGCGGTGTGAACTCGCCGCGACTGGCGATCTGCTCAATCGTGCCTTTGAAGCTTTCGTTCTTGTATGTGTCAACCTGCACCGCCACCTCTTTGCCGAGTTGTGCGTAGCCCAGTTCCGGTTCCGGCATATAAACGCGCACCCACAGACGATTGAGTTCCACGAGCGTAGCGACCGGCGCGCCCGGATTGATCAAATCACCGGGCCGCACGCGTAGCACTTCGATGAAGGCATCAGATGGCGCTTTGACTTCGAGTTCGCCAAGCTGTGTGTCGATCTGTTGAAGCGCGGCGCGGGCGCGTTCCAGTTGCGCGCGGGCGGCATCGATGTCTTCCTTGCGCGAGCCTTTTTGCATCATCTGATAGTTCGCGGCGGCCTGGTTGTATTGCCGTTCAGCACGGGCGATCTCTTCATGCCGCGTGCCGGCCAACAACATATTGAGGTTCTGCCGTGCGGTGTCACGCTGGCCGCTGGCGCGATCAAACGCCGCTTTGGCGTTGTCATAATCCTGTCGCGATTGCACGCCATCGCGCACCAGCTTTTCAATGCGGGCGAGCGTCGCTTTGGCGACTTCGTAATCGGCGTTGGCGGCTTCGAGTTGACCGCGCGCTGCTTCAATCTCCTGGCGACGCGGGCCGTTGCGCGCTTCTTCGAGCGTCAGCCGCGCGGCTTCGGCCTGCGCCTTTGCCTGCGCCACCTCTTCGGGGCGGAAGCCGTTCAGCATTTTTTTATAATTGGCGTCGGCCTGACTGATGGCCGCCTCGGCGTCGGCCCGCCGCGCCGTAAGATCATACGCCTCGAAGCGAATCAAGGCATCGCCCTGCTTGACCTCCTGGCCTTCGCGCACCAGCACTTCAGCGACGCGCCCGCCGATTTTCGAGCCGATGTGAATCTCGTCGGCTTCGATGTTTCCTGAAAGCACTATGCGGTCTGTGGCGGCGCGGCTGGTGAAGTATTTGATCATTGCCGCTGCGCCGACCACGAAGAACGCCAGCAAGCCAAACAGAAGCGTTTTGCGGAATCTGCTTGTCATCATCGTTGCACCTTTCGGCGGCGCGGCGCGGACGGCTTGGCGCGCTTGCCTGCGGCCTGCTGATCGGGGCTCGCCGCGCCGTTTAAGAAAAGATCTACGGTATGCGCGGCGAGCCGTTCAATGAAGCGTTCGTCGAACTGAATCTTGCCGAGTCCGAGGGCGATGAGCGGGCGAATGAGTTGAAAGACAATGATCATGCCGATCAGGCTGATGGGCGCGAGGTCTATATCGATGTTGCGCAGTTCGCCAGCGCGTATGCCCTCGGCCATCGCTTCGCGCAGCATGCCGTAATTGGTCGTCGCATACTTGGGAATGATTTCCAGAATGTACTTGCCGCCCGCCAACATCTCGCGCGACAGGATGCGTGCGAGATGCGGGTGGCCGAAAAGATAACCTGCATAAGCTTTGACGAAGCGCGTCAAGCGTTCTTCGAGAGAGGTTGCGCCACTGATGGCTTCGGCGATCAGCCCGCGCACGGTCGCAGCGGCGTTTTCGATGATGGCGCGATAGAGACTCTCTTTGTTGCCGAAGTAGTAATGAATCATCGCGCCGTTGACGCCCGCCGCTGCGGCGATCTGGCGAATGCCGACGCCGGCAAAACCATGTTCGGCAAACAACCGCTCCGCCGCCGCCATGATCTTCGCCCGCGCCTGCGGGTCATCGGTTTTCGGTCTCGCCATATCAACCTCAAATTAATCAAACGTTTGATTAAAGAAGAGGGTTCAAGAAAAAACGAGTCAAGCTATAATTCAGGCGCTCGACCTGGCGTTTGCGGTCAGTCTCCAGTTCAACTTGCTGTGACGATGATTCAAGCGTTAAGCCACAGAATCACTTGCGCCGGCCTTATCTATCCAGCGACTGGCTAACCAGAAGGCGCCGGTGACCAGCAGAACGACGGCAAACATTAACGCGGTGTTTTGGAAACTCGCAGCTAGCGCTCCGGTCAGCGCATAAAGCAGCGCCGGTGGAAGCGAGCCGACCAGCGACGCCAGCAAAAGCCTGGTCAGAGATAGAGGCGAGGCTCCCGCGAGAATGGCCACGGTTTCTGCCAGAATCGGCAAGGGGCGCGTCGCTACGATTGCCAGGGCACCCCATTTCAGGAGCAGGCGATTCACGCGCGCGCGTTCTTCAGCCGACACCAGGCGTTCCAGCAACCGCCCGCCTCGCCGGCCAATCGCAAAGCCGAACAGCGCGGCTCCCATGCTGCCGATCAACGAAAGCAGTGTGCCGACGAAGACGCCGAACAGCGCGCCGTGAGCAACCATGATCAAGCTCGATGGCACAGGCAACACGACATCAGCGATGAGCAATCCCACACCGATAAGTGCGGCAACGGCGCTGGCCCGCTTCATCATCATCCAGGGCTCAGTCAGAATGGGGATGTGCAACGCCTCAACGACAAAGAACGTGATCAGGAAAAATGCCATCATCGCCGCCATGATCAGGACGTATCGTTTCATCTTATCCCCTCTGCGTTCACTAAACGGGTGATCAAAAAGCACCAGGCGGGGTCTGTCATTTCAGCCTCCTAAAAATAGTTCGTCCCAGTCCTTTGCCTTCCGTCTGACCAGCATATTACAGCGCGCCTTAATGCTCAAATCTGCGATGGAGGAATAGCATGAATATCGAATGGCAGCTTGATAATAGGTTGCGAGCGGCGGCTTAGACTCTATAAAATGCGCCAACGGTTATTGCGCTCGCAAGGAGGATGATGGTGCAAGAAACGAAAAAGCCGTCGGGCATCAACCGGGATCTACTGAAGAAGATCGCGATTGCCGCAGGCCTGTTGATCCTGGCGTTCCTGCTCGGCTACCTGCCTTCGATGATCAGCTCGCGCGCCACTGAGCAGCAGAACGTTGAATTGGTGCATAAACTCAAAGATGCTGAACTGGGCAGCCAGCTTGCGATGGGGAGTTATGAAGTCAATCGAAACAACTATGCGAACGCCGCGCAGTTCTCAAGCAAGTTCTTCGATGGCTTACGCGAGATCATCAGCGAAAGCAAAGATCAGGTGCTAAAACAGAAATTGCAAGCGATGCTCGTGCGCCGCGACGAGATCACCGCCAATCTGGCGCAAGCCGACCCGTCGGTGAAGGAGAAGCTGGCGCAAATATATGCCGACTACTACGAGGCGACGCACACCAGTAAAGCATCGGGACAGTGAAAGTCCTGGCGGTCACAAAGAAAAAGAAATTGGTCAGCCGTTTCAGAAGGTTTGTCCGAAGCGAATGTGGATGACGCCGCGCGGCTGCTTCAGAATGATGCCGGTCGCGCTGGTGAACGAAGGCGGGTCGAGCAGGAAGCCATAGTCTATGCCGACCGGGCCGATTGGCGTGTTCAAGCGCAATCCCAAGCCGATGGTATTTGTCATGCCGCCAAAGCTAATGTCGCTGATCTTACGAAAGACGTTGCCGAAATCATAGAACGGCACGAGCCGCAACTGCTTGGTGAGCGGATAGCGCAGTTCAAAATTCAAAACGATCATGGCGTCGCCGCCCAGCGGCACCAGCGTCGGCAGTTCGTCGGCGTTGCGCGGTTCAAGTATGCCTTGCGGCCCGGCCTCTTCAAAGCGGAAGCCGCGCAGCGTCGTCGCGCCGCCGGCAAAGAATCGCTGGCTGATCGGCAGTTGCCTGTCGGCCTCTGTGATGGTGCCGTTCGGGCCGCTGCCGCGAATGTTGAAAGGCGCGGCCAGGCCGATGCGCGCCGCAAACGCCAGCACCGTGTCGCGCAGCACGGGCGTCGTCTGCGCCAGTTCATAGTAGCGCTGATAGTTGGTGAAGAACTTATTGAATGCCTCGTTGCCGCCGAAGGGCCGCGCTGCTATGGAATGCTCGGCGCTGATGAGATGGCCTTTCGTGGGATTGAGCGCCGAGTTGCGTGTATCGCGCGTCAGCCCTGCGGCGAACAGGCCGAGCCGTATGGCGGTCTCGTTGCGGGCGATCTCTTCAAGGGGAATGTTCTGCACGTTGAACAGCTTGCTGCTCTCAAAGCTGTAACGGAAGCGCAGCGATGTAACGTCCGAGAACTTACGTTCGGCTTGCAGGAAGGCGACGAAGCGATCTATGCCGAAGCCTGGCCCATTGTTCGGCGCGGTTCCGCCTGTGACCAGCTTGCGCTGCACAAAGGTGCGCAGGTTGGAATTGCGATCATAGAAAGCCGACACGGTCGCCGCCCAGGCGCTGCTGAAGATGCGTAGGTCTGTATACTGCAATTGCACAAGCTCTTCGCGGAAGCTGCCGCGCATGCGCAGCGAGAGAGAATTCGCCCGGCCAAACAGATTCGTGTCGGTCAATTGCAGCAAGCCGCGCGGCCCCTCGTCAGTCGAAAAGCCGATCCCGTAAATCATGAGCAGGGGCCTGGCCTCGGTCACCCGAACCGTCACCTTGCGAGCGTCGGGGTTGCTGCCGGCCATCGGCTCGTGGTGAATCGCGACTTCGCTGAACGCGCCCGTCGCGTAAAGGTCGCGCTGCGTGCGGCGGATCAAAGCGGGCGTCAGCACATCGCCCTGCTTGAAGGCGAAAAAGCGCCGTATAGATGCTTCGCGAGTCTTGGTCGGCCCTTTCACATCAATCTCGGCGACGATGGCGCGCACGCCTTCCGTGACGGTGTATTCCAGCATGACGCGATCCGGCGCAAGGTCGACGATGCTGTAGGG
>JBBWZK010000295.1:0-8066 GCA_039648975.1 Blastocatellia bacterium | reverse complement strand
GTCGATAAAGTGATGGCGGAAATAGAACGCGGGCATGAAAGGAGATTCCTGATGGCCCGCAAACGTAAAACTTATCAACGCGGAGTTGTGGAGCAAAAAGGAAGCTACTGGACACTGCGTTTTCGAGAGCTGGACCACCGCACAGGCAAATGGAGCATGAAGCGTGAGCGGTTGGGTGTCTTCAAAAACAAAACCGCAGCACGGCGTGCAGCCGAGCCGCGTATGGCAAAAATCAATGATTGGAACAATGCCGACAGGCCGCCAGAAGTGCAGCAGATCACTTTTAGGACGTTCGTTGAAGGTAGATGGAAGGCGTACATCCTGTCGGCCAAACTACAACCAACAACCCTCAGTCATTATGACAGCGTAGCGCGGATTCACTTGCTGCCGTTTTTTGGCGAGATGCTGCTGAAAGACATTAAGCCAATGAACGTCAGTGAACTTATGGACGGATTGCAGGAGAGGGCGGGGAACACCCTCAGATTAATCTACAAGGTGATGAAAATGATTTTTGATCTTGCCATTGAGTTTGATCTGATTGAAGTAAACCCCGTCAGAAAAAAGCTGCACTGTCCTGAAGTGGAGAAGGTTGAAAAGCCGATCCTGAAACCCGATGAGATTCGTGCCGTCCTTGAACATCTCAACGAAACGGAACGGCTGTTTGTAATCCTTCTCTCCGTCACAGGCATCCGCATGGGTGAAGGACAGGCGTTGCGTTGGATGGACTTTAATGAGTCGCGTTGCGAATTGGCAGTCAATCACACCTTGTATAAGAAAAAGCCGAAATGCCCGAAGACTGCAAAGAGCATCAGGAAGCTCAGACTGCATCCGGGTATTGTAGCGCGGCTCGCTTCACACAAGGCACAGTCACCCTTTACACAGCCAACCGACTTTATCTTTTGCCGCGTCAATGGGGAGCCGCTCAATCAAGACACGATTCGCAAGCGGTTGAATAAGGCGATGGACGACGCAAAGATCAAGCGCGGCCGTTACACTCACGGATTCCACATCTTCCGGCACACCGCAGGGAGTATGATCTATGAGAAGTCCCGCGGCCTGAAGCTGGTTCAAGGCGTACTTGGGCACTCGGCAATCGGCGTCACATCAGACGTGTACGTTCATCTTGACGAAACGACCATCGCGGAAGGGACGGCGCTCCTGACTGAGGAACTTTTTGGCGGTTTTCCGTCGATCTGTGACCCAACTGTGACCCTGATCAACTAGACCGGCATTCAGGTAATAGCATGAGTCATAGAAACAGTGGGAAGCAGGCGAGCGCCTCGCTTCCCTTAACTCATAGAAAAAGCAACGTGGGCGAAGCGGTGTCGCACAGGCTCTCCCTTTCCTGTGCAACAAAGGCCGCTGGCCCACGTCGCTGTAAACGAATAGAGAAGTAACAACCTTACGTTATCAGCCAACTTGTTTAGGGTCTGCGCATCACCTCCTTTTGATCAGTGTCGTGTTGCGCCAGGCAGCGCAGCGGCCTTCAGCGCCGTGCATTCATCATTAATCACCACGCGAAAGTCGCTTTGCGAGCCGCCCGCAATGAGCGGCTCGCACCGGGGGCTTGCATCGCCACATCAAACCGGGACTTTCTCTACCCATCTGCTCTAACGCCTCACTTCTCAAATCCTTCGTCAAGAGTCGGTCATCGCTCTGCAAAGTTTTCTGTAGATGGTAGTGCTGAAGATGCCGCGTAGCGGCAATTGAGTTTAGGCAGGCATTGAAATGCCTGTATTCAAACAGCGCAATCCTCAGGCGTCGCGTTAGCGACGGTTGAATACCCGATGATTCAGGCGTCGCGACGCGATCACCTTCAACGTGGGTTCCAGGCGTTGAAACGCTGGCTAAATTCAAGCCGCCGCTACGCGGCGCGACCGTGCCGCATCGCTCTTTCATCACAACTCTGAAGACGCGCTCGAAATAGCTATTTCTTCATGTGACTGAACACTCAATATCACGGCTTCTTCTAAGGGCTGAACAAATAATCGAGTGATTATTCTCCGCCCGTTTTGCGCTTCAACGTCGGTTTGTCTTTGACCGAATCGTCGCTGCTGGCCGGATCATCCTGCCTGGGCTTGCGCCTGAGCGTTGGCGCAGCTTTGCCTTTATTCTCCAGCTTCTGATTGCTGTAGAGCGCCAGCAACTTGCTCTTGACCATCTGGAACTCAGAGGTGGTCAGCGTGTATTCGTCGCGGTCGGGGAAGCGCGCGAGCAGCAGGCGCGCTTTCTCCATGCGGTCGATGGTCGTCGGGTGCGTGCTGAAGACTTGCGCCAGCTTGCCCGGCTCTTTCCTCTCTTTGGCCTTCAACTTTTCAAAGAAACTCAGCATCGCGCTGGGGTCGTACCCGGAGGCCCACATGTATTGCAAGCCCAGGCGGTCGGCTTCTTCTTCCGCGCCGCGGCTGAACTTCAGGAAGGTCAGCGGCACGGCAAGGTTGGCGACGTTCTGCACGACTGCGCCAAGCGGCCCGCCGACGAAGATCAGCGGAATCGATAGGTATTGCGCGAGCGTGCCTTTCGATGCCTGCTCGACGCCATGACGCGCCGCGACATGGCCGATCTCGTGCGCCATCACGCCGGCAATCTCGGCTTCTTCATCCGCCGCCAGCAGCACGCCGCTATTCACATAGAGAAACCCGCCCGGCAAGGCGAAGGCGTTGACATCCATCGAATCGATGACCTTGATCGTGAACGTCACTTTCGCATCCGAATGCAAGACGATATTCTGGCCGATGCGGTTGACGTATTCATTGACGACCGGGTCTGTAACGAACTTCGCCGTGCGGTCAATTTCGGCGGCAAGCTGCCGGCCCAGCTTCACCTCGCGCTCAAGCGAATAAAAATCGATACTGCCTTTGTTGATGTCGCGCTTGCCGATCAGCAAAGGATTATCTTTATCGCTGGGCGGTTCGGTCGGCTTCGCGACATCAGTGGGCTTCTCCTTGTCGTTGCCGGCCAGCGCCAGCGGCGGCGTCAGGGCGATGGACAAGGTCAGCAGAACGGCCACCAGGCGCGTGCATTGTTTAAGTGTTTGAATCACGGTTGGAATCTCCTTCTCATTCACAGTTGTTCTGATAGACGCAGATGCGCTTTCGTTCAATCGCGCTTTTTCCAAAATGCGCGGCGAAGATCGCTGATGATCAAAGCTGCGTGTGAGGATTGGAGGGGACGACTGCTTGCAGATTACTCTCCGCTCCCGTGCTTTTAATTCTGTTATGATCGCGGTCAGAGTATGGGGATCAAGTCGTCTCCCTCACAGAATAGAATGAACAGGCCGCCAAAGCCTTCATTGAGAGATGGTCAATTATGTTAAGAGTCTGTCAAGACGGCGTGGAGTTTTGTCAAAGCTGCACGCCGTCTGACGGTTCTTCAGGTCAGACGCGCAGGGGCTGGCGTATGATATGCTTGGCTATGTGGATCACGGCTGCACCGGCCCGTAGAAATCGATGCGAATTTGAGGACGCAGAATGAATCGCATACTGATTGTCGATGATGATCTTGATTTGTGTGAGCTGCTGGCCAAGTATCTGCGCCGCGAAGGCTTTGAATTCGAGATGGTGCATAACGGCGAGGCCGGCGTCAATCGCGCCCTCGCCGGCGCGTATGCCTTGATCATCCTCGACGTCATGCTGCCGAGCATGAACGGCTTTGAAGTTCTGAGCCAGATACGCGGACGCTCGCAAACGCCTGTCCTGATGTTGACGGCGCGCGGCGACGATGTGGACCGCATCGTCGGCCTGGAGATGGGGGCTGACGATTATCTGGCGAAGCCGTTCAACCCGCGCGAACTGGTCGCCAGAATTCGCGCCATTCTGCGGCGCACGCGCACAGACGCCGATGCGCCGCCCGCCGACCGCTGGGTGATCGGCGACATTGACCTCGATAAAACGACGCGCGTGGTGGCGCGCGACGGCGAGCCGCTGGCGCTTACTGCCGTCGAGTTCGATCTGCTGGAAGCCTTGATGCGCGCCGCCGGTCGCATCGTCACGCGCGAAGAGCTGGTCAAAGCCATATTGGGTCGCGACCTGACGCCTTATGATCGCAGCATCGATACGCACGTCAGCAACCTGCGCAAGAAGCTCGGTCATTATGTTGACGGCGTCGAGCGCATCAAGACGGTTCGTGGCGTCGGTTACATTTACGCGCGGCCCCGAGAGTGAATTCGGAGAACTCCTCATGCGGACTCTATTCATAAAGATACTGGTCTGGTTCTGGCTCGCCTACGCGCTGGTGCTACTGGCCCATTTTCTTTCCACCGAAGCGGCGATGCGTGAAGAGCCGCGTCCGCATTTTCCGCCCGGCCAGCAGACCATGCTGGCACAGGTCGCCGTCGAAAAACTCGAACGCGAAGGCCAGCCGGCGGCGGCGGAGTTTCTCGACACGATGGAGAAGACGACGCGCACGCGCGCCTTCATCTTTGATCGCAACGGCGATGAAGTCACAGGCAGGCAGGCCGTGCCCGCCGCCGTAGAAGCGGCGCAGAGCTTCAGCGAAGACAGGGGCGCGAGAGCGAAGAAGCCGGACGGCGAATGGCGTGTGCGGAGCATCAACGGAAAAAGCGGCAGCCAGTATTTATACGTCAGCGCCGAGCAGCGTCCGTCGCGCCCGCCCTTCCCTTTCCTGCCGCATGTCTGGTGGGCGCAACTGCTGGCCTTCATCCTGACCGCAGGCATCGTCTGCTACGTGCTGGCGCGCTATCTCAGTTCGCCGATTGTCAAATTGCGCGACGCGACCAGAAAGCTGGCGGAAGGCGATCTGACGGCGCGTGTCGGATTGACCTCGCGGCGGCGCGACGAACTGGTTGATCTGGGCCGCGACTTCGACGTGATGGCCGAGCGCCTGGAAACCTTGATGACTTCACAGCAGCGCTTGCTGCACGACATCTCACATGAATTGCGCTCGCCGCTGACGCGATTGAACATCGCTCTCGAACTCGCGCGACAGGGCGACCCGGTTGAAGCAAGCTGGGCAATGGATCGCATCGAGCGCGAGTCGCAACGTCTCAACGCGCTGATCAATCAACTGCTGACGCTGGCTCGCATGGAAAGCGCCGCGACGGCGCAAGCCCGCACGCTGGTCAACCTACAGGAACTGGTCAGCGAGGTGGCGACCGATGCAGACTTCGAGGCCAAGACGCTAGGCAAAGCCGTGCGCGTCGTCCATAACGAAAGCGGTTTCCTTCAGGGCGATGAGCAATTGCTGCGCAGCGCCATCGAAAACGTCGTCCGCAACGCCGTAATGTATACGCCTGAAGGAACCGAAGTCGAGATCGATCTGAGTCACAAGCATGGCCAGGGCGATGCAGGCGCGCTGATTCGTGTACGCGACCAGGGACAGGGCGTGCCGCCGGCTGCCCTGGCAGACATCTTCCGGCCCTTCTACCGCGTCGGCGATGCGCGCGACCGGCAGACCGGCGGCGTCGGGCTTGGGCTATCGATCAGCCAGCGCGCCGTTGAAGTTCACGGCGGCACGATCACCGCAGCGAATGCGGCGGGCGGCGGCCTGCTGGTTGAGATCACTCTGCCAGAGGTGATGCAAACGGCTGGCGCGGGGCGACACGAAAGCGCCGTCCGCTTGCCTGCACAGGAGAACAGCCCAGTTTAATCGATTACGCTGATTGCCTTACCATATCCACCGCCGCTTATCGCCTCAAGACACATGCCCGGCCAATAGGATATTATTATTCGCGCCCAACATCGAATAACCGACGCTATGTGGTGAAGAATGGAAGAAAGCCGATTGCCATTGTTGTTTAGAGCGTGGAGCAGTTCTTATGAAGAGGTTACAGGCGATGCACAGGTTCACCGTCCTGACGAATCCTACACGTTCCCGCTATCAAGGGGACGGGAAGGATTTGAGTTCAAAGCCGATGGACGGTTCATCCAACGTATGATCGCTCCTCTTTGTGGGTTTAACCATGTGCAAGGAACCTGGGAAAAAGGGGAGGAGCAAAATATCATCATCATTCACTTGAACGATGAAAAATCTTATCGCTACCGTATTGAGATCATCGAGCTAACGCAAGAGATACTCAGAACCAAATTCAGGGGATTTGAAAATGCCTGACATCGCCTGGCAGCGAGGCGGCGCTGAACTTAAGCGATAATCTTCTCTATGGCCGCGACGTGTGAGCCGCATACTTAAACGAGCGCGCATAGACACTTCTTGTGGAACTCTTAAGCGTATGTCAGAACTCAAACTGCCTTCCCGCTCCGAAGATTTTTCCGAATGGTACAATCAACTGGTTCTCAAAGCCGAGTTGGCGGATTATGCGCCGGTGCGCGGCTGCATGATCGTGCGCCCTTACGGGTGGGCCATCTGGGAGAACATTCAACAGGCGCTCGACCGCCGCTTCAAAGCCACGGGCCATGTCCACGCAGCCTTCCCGCTGCTCATTCCGCAGAGCTTCATCGAACGCGAGAAGGCGCACGTCGAAGGCTTTGCGCCGGAACTCGCGGTGGTGACGATTGGCGGCGGCAAAAAGCTCGAAGAGCCGCTCGTCATTCGCCCGACTTCAGAAACCATCATCGGCCATGCGTATGCCAGGTGGATTCAGTCCTACCGCGATCTGCCTGTGCTGATCAATCAATGGAACAGCGTCGTGCGCTGGGAACTGCGCACCAAGATGTTTCTGCGGACGCTCGAATTCTTCTGGCAGGAAGGTCACACGGCGCATGCGACGTATGAAGAAGCCGAAGCCGAAACCCGCCAGATGCTCGATGTCTACACGGACTTTGCGGTGAACGAAGCGGCGGTCCCGGTCATCCCCGGACGCAAGACCGAATCGGAGCGCTTTGCCGGTGCCGATCAAACCTATTCCATCGAAGCCATGATGGGCGATGGCCGTGCCTTGCAGGCCGGCACCTCGCATAACCTCGGCCAGAATTTCGCGAAGAGCTTCGACATACGCTATCTGGACAAGGAAGGAAAACTACAACATTGCTGGACGACCAGTTGGGGACTGTCGACGCGCTTCATCGGCGCGATCATCATGGTTCACGGCGACGATCAAGGCTTGATCCTGCCGCCGCGCCTCGCGCCGTTTCAGGTCGTCGTCGTGCCCATCTTCAAGACCGATGAAGAAAAGCGAGTCGTGCTTGAAACGGCGCGCAAGCTCAGGGCTGAACTCGTAGAGGCCGGCATTCGCGTCAAGCTGGATGAGCGCGAAGGCATGACGCCGGGATTCAAATTCAATGATTGGGAGATGCGCGGCGTGCCGTTAAGAATCGAGATCGGCCCGAAGGATGTCGCCAAAGGCTCGGTCGTGCTGGCGCGGCGCGACAAGCCCGGCAGAGAGGGCAAGACCTTTGCAGAACAGGCGGGCCTCTCGCGTGGAGTCACCGACATGTTAGTTGACATACAGCAATCGCTTTACGACCGCGCCCTGGCTTTTCGTGAAGCGCACACGCAGGAAGTCGCCGACTATAACGAATTCAAGACAGCGATTGAATCAGGCTTCGCCTCGGCGCACTGGTGCGGCAGCAGCGCGTGCGAAGCGCAGATCAAAGAGCAAACCCGCGCAACGATCCGCTGCATCCCGTTTGCGCAAGCGGGCGAGCCGGGCCGCTGCATCCTCTGCGGCGGGCCTTCTCAAGAGAAGGTCATCTTTGCCAGAGCCTATTGAATAACCCCTGGACTTCTTACGAGTGGGTTCACAAGGTCAGAAAGTATGGCGGAAGATCAGGCACAATAGCTCTGGCTTTAGGATATACGGTTGTTGAGTTTAATGAGCAAGGCCCTTGCAGAAATGACAGGGCTTTTGTGATGTCCAATATATTAAAATGTACTCGATATATTTTTCACTTGACACAGTGAATTGTTAGGAATATTATCGCTGCGCCTTGTTAAGTTCTTCATATTAGCTTCCTTCCAGGGAGTTTAAGTAGAATAAATAAATTATCGTCCGCTTCCGCATAAGATTGCTTGTTCTTTTGATTCCAACTCTAGTCGGTATAGCTTATCGGGGCAGCACAGTTCTATCTTCTTCTAACAAAATAAGGAATAGGTGGGACTCTATAGCGGTTTTCAATTGGATGTAGCGCCAGGCGGTTAGCTTGCGCTAC
>JBBWZK010000277.1:0-14134 GCA_039648975.1 Blastocatellia bacterium | reverse complement strand
CTGATTGGCCGCCGACGCATGGCCGTTGGATAGTCCCGTCGTGTTGTTCGGGTCGGGCGCATTATTGGCATCCGTATCGAGATAGGCTTCGACATTGTTGCCGGTTGTGACGGTCGAAGTTCCCATCCATCCAGCCGCCGTGTTGATCGTCGTGTCGCCGACGAACGATTCCAGTGTGCGCGCGGTCAGCGGATTCTGCGTGAAGACCGTTCCCTGCGCCGCGTCGGCATAGAGGTTATAGCGGAACAGCAATGCGCCGGTGTGCGCATCGACACAGATCTCGTACCACTCGTTCGGGCCGGCATCGACGTAGGCATGCCAGGCAAGCACTGTGCGGTCGCCGACGCGCATGACGCGCAGATCTGAGAGCACATCATCGAAATCAGCACCGAGCGGGTTGCGGTAGGTGGCGCGGTCGCCGCGCGCCGCGCGCGTCGTGAGCGTCTCCAGCCGGTTCGTCGCCTGACGGCCTGAATATTGGAAGGCGGCGGTGAGCGCATCGTCTTCCGTCAGCGTTGGCGTGGCGTCGGCACGGCTACCAGGCAGCAGCAGGCCTTCCATCACCGAGAGCACTTCGCCTGCCGCGCCGACGGCGATTTGCACCTGGCCTTGAAACACGTCTATGCCATCAATCGTCTGCCGGTAATGCAGAAAGGTGATCCCTTGATCCTGATCTTCGCCTTCAAGTTTCAGACGGCGAACATCGCGGCGCGTCAGCCCGAACAGGTCGCCGTGCCGGTTGAGAAAATCGCGGGCGATCTGGTCGGCAGCGCCGGTTTGCGGCAGCGACAGCGGGCCGGCAAGGTTGAAAAGGGTTTTCGGCACGCCTGCCTCATTCATCTCATAGCGCAGGTCAGTGCGAGTTTGCGATGCAAGCGCAACGCTGAAAGTGTTGATGGCATTCAGCCGCACGCTGACCGCATCGCCATTGCTCGGCGCTTGCCGTGCGGAGAGCACCTGGAGGCTGGCGACTTCCTGGCGGATGTCGAAGTTGGGCAGTCCCAGAATGGCCGCTTGCGCAGCAGAGATCTCTGGAGCGTTGGCTTGGCGGACATTGGCGTCGGCAACACGGAATTGCATCATCGCCGGTGCCGCCAGAGCGATCACAAATAGCAATAATAGACATGTCTTACGCATGTGGATTCTCCTTTAATCTGAAGTAGCGGACTGGATAGACAAGATGCTCAGGTCTCCGGTTAAAGCGGATTGGGGAAATGAGATACTCAGGACTCGGATTAAACAGGCAGCGTTACCTGTTTCCAGAGTGCAGGTCATTCTTCACCGCAATGATGCGAGCGTTGAGCAGATGCCCGGCAAGACACGACAACCGGCGCGGGCCGTGCGTTCCTCTGTATCCACGACACCTCTGGCGGTGAGATATTTCCTTGTTGTTCGTTTATTGCAGGAAGAAAATCGCGGCTTGAAGCTCTCCGCTCTTCCATCAAGCACTTCACACGGACGTATGGTCTATAACATAATCAGCTCATCGGGTTCAAGCACCTTCCAACTAATAATGTAGGAAAACGCCAAGTCTGTTTTGGCGGTCACTTCGCGCCTGCCGCACTCCATAATCCGCGCTCCGCTGCGAATCCGCTTGCCGAAGCCAACAGCGCGCCTCTACAATGAACGCTCTTGATTTCATGTTTATTCGCGCTGCCGATCCCTTCGGGAACCAGCCTGAATCGCAGGGTGCATGTCGACTCAAGCCACTGAAGCAACCAGTCTATCTCCATCGAAACTCACCCTGCCGCCGCTGCTGGTGAAACTCACTTCAGAGCGTGCGCTGCTGGTCTTGATCTTTTTGTTCGCTACGATGCTGATGTTGTTCTACCGGCCTTTCAGCCAGCTTGAGGGCGGCGATTCGGCCATCTACGATTACATTGCGCAAGCCATCCTGCGCGGCCAGTTGCCCTACCGTGACGTCGTTGACATCAAAGGGCCGGCGAGCGTCTACCTCAGCGCCGCGGCGGTCGCCGTCGGTCGGCTGATCGGCATGCAGGACGTGATCGCGATTCGTCTGTTTCATGTGTTGATGGTCGGTGGGCTTGCGGCGTTGACCTTTCGTGTCGGTGTCGTTTTTATGCGCAGCCGTCTCATCGGCGTGATCGCCGCGCTGCTGCCACTGGTTTCGCCTGCGATGATCGAGATGTTGATCGGCGGCACACAGCCGAAACTGCCGATGATGATCTTCGGGCTTGCCGTTTTGTTGCTGATTGCCAAAGACAGTCCTTTCTGGGCAGGTCTGTGCGGCATGATGGCCTGTCTATGCTGGCAGCCGGGCTTGATGTTTGTCGGAACCGCCTTCCTGATCTTTTCAAAATACCTGACGAGCTGGCGCGACCTGCGCGCCGTCAAAGTCGTCATCGGCGTGGCGCTGCCGCTCGCCATCGTTGTGCTTTATTTCTACGCCAGAGGCGCACTCGGCGACTTGTGGAGCTATGCGATAGTCTATAACTACAGCGTCTTCGGGCCGGAAGTCAGGCAGCCGCTCGCCAATGCCGTGTCACATCTGTGGACGATCATCCGCCGCGTCTTCGAAAGGCAGACGATCTTTCTGATCATCGGCCTCGCTGGATTAGTCATCTACATCGCTGAACGCATTCATGTAAAATTCAAACAGGGCTGGCCGCACGAACTGTTCCGCGATGCGGTCATATGGCCGGCGCTGGTTTATCTGATCTTCGCGTTCATCAATTTTCAAGCCGGGCCGGACTTGATTCCTTTCCTGCCGTTCATTGGCCTGTTCGCCGCGTGGGCCTTTGCGAAAGCGGCCCGCTTGATTGCTCGATACGCGCCGGCGCGGCTCGCCGATTACCAGCCGTATATTGAGGATATTGTTATGGCCGGGGCGCTCGCGGTTGTTCTGGCACTGGCGATCTGGCCGGCGCTGCGTTACCGCGTCGGCGGCGAAACGCTCCAGAAGCAGATCGAAGAAGTCAACGTGATCGCCGCGCAGTTGCAGCCTGATGACAAAGTGTATTCGCATGGCACCATCGGCATGCTGGTATTGATGAATCGCCCCAATATGAACCCTTATGTTTTTTTGGATTGGGACATGGACACTTTCATCGCGGCGCGCAAATACAACGGCTCGTTTCAGGCATTGATTGACGAGATGGAAGCCGAGAAGCCGAAGCTCGTCGGCCTCTCGCGGCTGCGCGCCGTCAGGCATGGCGACGAGTTTGAGCAATGGGTCAAAGCACATTACGACGAACTGCCGCTGAAGATCAACAAAGGCGTCTACATACGCAAGCCGAATTGACGACGCGATACGGCAAACGCTATGGCAACCAGCGAACAGGAGATTGACCAGAACGAGACGAGCGCGCGCGGGCTCGCCGATGTTCTGCCGTTTCTCGTCACGCTGGTTGCGGGGGCGATCTGTTATGGATTGTTCTACCGTCGCGGGCTTGGCCTCGCGGTTATCGGCTACAGCATTGCGCCGACCGAGCGCGTGCTGCAAGGCGAAGTGCCCTACCGTGATTTTCTCTTCAACTACACGCCGGGCATTCTGTGGCTGAACGCGCTGTTGATGAAAATGTTCGGCGTCTCGCTGCTCGTCGTGCGCGCCGGGTTGTTGGCGGTCAAGCTGCTGACCCTGGTATTGATTTTTCATCTGGGGCGGCGACTGGCGAGCCCCCGTGCGGCGCTGCTGCCGGTGGCGCTAACGCTTGCGTGGCTCGGCTATGAGCACATCTTCAATCCCTACCCGGATATTTATTTTATGCCGCTGGCGCTCCTCGGCCTGTTGTGTGCTTTACATTACGATCAATCGGAGCGGACGGGCTGGCTGTTGCTCGGCGGCCTTGCGGCAGGCGCGGTCTTTTTGTTCAAGCACAACGTCGGCGTCTTTGTTTTTGGTTGTGGCCTTGTGGCGGTCGCGTTGCGCGAATCGATGGTCGGCGCGGCGAGCGGGCGCGGCGAATTCACCAGCGGACTGCTGAAGCGCGCGGCAATTTACTTTCTCGGCTTTGCCTCGCTCATCGCGGCGATGGCGGTTTATCTTTACTCGCAACACGCGCTCGGCGCGATGGTCGAACACTTCCGGCACCACGCCGCTGCTTACAGCGAATCGCGCGCCGTCGGCTTGCCGTCAATCAAACAACTCTGGCCTCTCGCGCTCACGCTTACGGCAGCTTCGATTGGCGCGCTGCTGCTGGCTAAACATGCGCCGCGCCGTTTAGCGGCTTTCATTACCATCACGGCTTTGCTGATGGCGGTGCTGGTGTTATGGCCCGGACGCGCTTTCGTCTTCAAGCAAGCGGCGACCGCCGCCGTCGCTTACTTGCCGCCGGCCTTGTTCGCTATCGTTGCGGCGGCGGCGCTGTGGCCCGGCAAGCAAGCCTTTCAACCGGGCGGCGAAAGACTGACATGGCGAAAGCGGGCGAAGGCGATCTGGCAATCTCTCGCAAGCAAGTTTCAAACGAAAGCGGCGCGGCGCGACTGGTGGCAGCGCAATGGCGCGATGATCACCGTGCTGCTGTTTGCCGTGGGCGTTTATCTGGAGATGTTCCCGCGCGCCGATTACTATCATCTGGTGCGCGTGCTGCCGCCGGTTTTCCTGCTCTTACTGGTTGCGTTGATGCGGGCACGGCCTGGAATTGAACGTAGCTTGCGACCGCCACTCAAGGTCTCGGCGCGCGCCACGTGGTTGATCGTCTGCGCGCCGCTCTTGCTGCTCGTCGTCATCGGCTGGCAGGCGACGTGGCGACCGCAATTCGATGGCCGCTTTCGCTTTGTGGATCGCCAGGCGCTGGCCATTGAACGCGGGCGCGGCATCCTCGTCGGCCAGCAGCAGGCAGCGCTGGTTGACGGCCTTGTGCAGTTGATTCAAGACAACAGCGCCGCCGATGAGACGATCTTTTCATTTTCGCAGCGCGCCAGTGCGCTATATTTTCTCGCCGCGCGCCGCAACCCGACGCGCTTTTTGTGGTGGCGTTCGGTCGGCATAAGTCGTGCAGAGCGCGACACCGTCATGCAGATGATCAGCGAACGCCAGCCGAAGCTCATCGTCGTGCAGGAGATTGCCGCGACCGAGAAGACCAGAGATTTTATCGGCCAATATTATCACCGGCTCGGCGCGGTGGCCGACCTCGCGGTTTACGCGCGCGATTAGTCAGGATACAGGATTCAGGATTCAGTTTGCGCTAGAAGGTCAACTGCTTGATACTGAATCATTCGTACTGCTTACGATGTGCCGAGCAACCCTGTATCCTGAATCCTGTATCCTGTTATGACAAGTACAGAACCGAGCGCCGATGAAATTCGCCTCGACCGCTACGTGATCGCGGTGTGGCGAGCGAAATGGTGGATCATCCTGCTGGCCCTTGCGGCAACCGCCGTCGCGGCGTTCATTGCCAACCGCCAGCCTGCCGTGCATGAAGCGACGGCGCTGGTCGAAGTCGGGCGCGTGTGGAATCAGCCGCTCAAAGATTTATTCGTCACCGCCGAGACCGCCGGCAGTCCGGGCTTCATCCATGAGCTTGCCGGCAAGATCGATGTTGCGCCAAAGCAACTGATGCGTGCCTTGCAGGTCGAACCGCTCGTCAGCGGCGTGCCGCATGCGCGCTACGCCATATTGATTCGCATCACGGCGACGACTGACAGCCCCGACCAGTCGGTGAGCTTCGCGCAGGCGATGGCCAATGAGATCGTCGCATGGCACGAGCAGATTTATGAAGAAGCGATGCGCCCGCACCGCGAGCGCCAGCAACAGCTTGAAGCGCAGGTCAAACAGTCGCTGGCGTCTGTGACGGCGCGCGACACGGCGATCAAGCTCGAAGCGGAATTAGAAGAAGTGAAGACCAACAACACGTCGCCGATTGCGACTTCAAGAACTCATCTGGTCGACAAGATCGTTCCGGGCAAGGCGATCAAGCCACCCATCTGGCGTAGCGCCGCAAGCTGGGGCCTGATCGCCGGGCTTGCCGGCCTGGTCGTCGCGCTGATGATCGGCCACGCCAAGAGCCGCGCACGGTGAGGCGTTCATTTCAATCGCAGCAGTTGCAATCGCAGCCACTACAGCAGTCGCACCCATCGCAGCAGTTGCAAATCTCACAGCAATCACAACCGTCACAGCAGCAATCACAGTCGCTGCAACAGCAGAACCAACTGCCGCCTGAATTGTCGCCCGTGCCACCGCCACCGGCGGCGGCTTTGCGCGCCGCTTTGCGCGCGCCTTTGCCTTTGCCGATCTCTTCCTTGATCGCCTCTTCGACCTCTGAACTGTCGGATGAAAACCGCAAGCGCCCGGCGACCGCCGCCGCTAGCGACCCAAGCGCCATCAGGTTCAAGCCGAGTCCGAGGCATTCACGGTAAGAGCCGGCCTGCGCCGCCTCTCGCGGAAAGAGAAAGGTAATCGGCAACACTGAAGCGAAAACCAAGGGCGACGCCATGCGCGCGGCAAACGAGGCCCCATGCGCGGCGGCGCGTTGATCGGCAAGCGCGCGTCCCGCAGCGACCGCCGCGCGCCATCGCTCGCCAAGCGTCTTCTTTGTAGCCTGCTTCACATGGCACGCAGAAGCGATGACCGGCAGTCGCGCGCCGAGTTGTGGCGCCAGGTTGTGCTGCAAGCGTGAAGCGAAAAGCCGTGCCCGTGACGGCTCAATCGGCAATTCGTTGAGGACGGTTTCAATCTCTGCGGCAAGCGAGCCGATTTGATCGGCGACCTGTTTGCGAATGCCGGCGGGCAATCGTTCACCCGTGAGCTTGAAAGCGGCGCGAATCGCGTTGAAGTCACCGTTGCGCGCATCTTTGCCATAATCTTCGAGCGCATCGAGCAGGTAAATCAACGCGCCGAAGGCGCGACCGATGCGGCGCATGGCATCTGCGGCTGAAGCGACGCTGACCAGTTGCGCGCCGTGCGCCAGAAACATCGCCGTCGCATGGGCGGTCGGCTCTGCGAGATCGGCAAGCGCCGCGTCCGGCGAAAGCCTGGCGTGGCGCGCCCGCGCTTCGCGCGCTTCCTGCGACCGCAAGGCGCGGCGCAAGTCTGCGACTGGAAAATCCCATTCAGCGAGTTGCGCGGCGGCCTGGCGAAAGCCCTTTGAGAAGACGTGACGGGCAACGCGCCAGCGGCGCTGTTTGGAATCCAGTATGTGGTCGGCGAGCTTGAACTCTGCGAGCGTCAGCGTCGCCGCCGCCGCGTACTGCAAAACCAGTGGCATCGCCGCCTGGCTTCGCGGCAGCGCCAGACAATTATAGCTTTGGTAAGATTGATTCCATTCATCAAGCTGGCGGTCTGCGCCCGACAGCGCCGACAGCAGTTCGGCGAGAAAGACCGTGTCGTGATTGAGCAGCGCACGCGAGGCCTGGCCGTAGAGGCTGCCGATGGTCTTGCAGGTTCCGCAATAATGCAAGCGGCGATGGCGTTTCAACTCAGGCGAGAGTGAGCACGTGCGCGCCTTCATCAACCCGAACATAGGCTGCCTCCGATGTAGCGCAATCTGTCAGCTTGCGCATTGACGGCGCAATCTAACAGATTGCGCTACAGCCGCTAAATCGCCGCCAGTCTGACATACGAAGATGGCCGCACGCAAGCGCGAGGTCAAGCAGTCGCTTGATTGCAAGATCATTGGTAAGCATGTAGGGGAGGCCCTCTGTGGCCTCCCCAGACTGCGCTTGCGTGCGCTGGGGCGACCACAGAGGATCGCCCCTACATGAAAGTTCAACCAACGAATTTATAGCCGAGGCCGTGAACCGTGAGGATATATTGCGGATGGCGCGTGTTGGGTTCGAGCTTTTGCCTGAGCCAGGCAACGTGAACGTCCACCGTGCGCGTCGAGGGCATGGCATGGTAGCCCCACACTTCATTCAACAACACGTCGCGTGTGATGGCCGATTCGCGGTGTTCGATGAAATAGCGCAGCAGCCCGAACTCGCGCGCCGATAGCTCGATTGGCTGACCGTCGCGCGTCACTTCGGCTTTGCGAAAATCGACGCGCACCGGGCCGAATTGATAAACTTCGGCTGACGCTGAAGCCGCAACCGGCGCGCGCCGCAGCAACGCTTCGATGCGCGCCAGCAGTTCGATCATCTCAAAAGGCTTGGTCAAATAATCATCCGCGCCGAGCTTCAAGCCGACGACTTTATCAACCACCTGGCCGCGCGCCGTCAGCATGATCACAGGCGTTTGGCTTCCCTGCTGGCGTAGGTCGCGGCAGACCTCAAAGCCGTTTTTGCGCGGCAGCATCACGTCGAGAATGATCACATCAAATGATTCAGTGGTCGCGCGCTGCAATCCGCTTTCGCCGTCGCGCGCCGTCGCGACCGCAAAGCCTTCTTTGCTCAAGCGGTCGCTGAGCGTCAGCACCAGGCCGGGTTCGTCTTCGATAAGAAGAATGCGTTTGCTCATATGAATAGAAGTCAGAAATCAGAAGTCAGAATGCCAGGCTGGTTTTGCGCTATCTGCTGAACTCCGGCTTCTGCGTTGTGCTCTGGCTATGCTCGCTTGCCGTCAATGCAACATCTTCGTCGGGCGCTGCGTCGGTCTGCATCAATGCCGGCAAGTGTAGAGTGAAGGCGCTGCCGCGACCTGTAGTTGATTCGACGCGGATACGCCCGCCGTGCGCTTCGACGATGTGCTTGACCAGACTCAAGCCCAGGCCGCTGCCGTGAATCTGCGCCGAGGCGACTTCATCGCTGCGATAAAAGGGCTCGAAGATGTGCGGCAGGTCGGCTGCCGCGATGCCCAGGCCCCGATCTTCGATTGTAATCTGTACCTCAGTAGCGGGCTGGCCTGCGGCAGGCTTTGCGGTCAGGCGAACCCAGCGATTGTCGCCGCTGTATTTCAACGCATTGTTCAAGAGATTTTGAATCGCCCGGCTGAGCGCCGCCGCGTCCGCTGCAATGGGCGGCAAGTGGGCGGCGATCCGTTTTTCAATCGTGAAGCCGCCCTCTTCGATAAGCGGCGCGCAGGCCGCCAGCGCACTTTCAATGATACGCGCGGTCTCCGCCGGTTGCAGCGCATAGGCTTTGCGGCCCGATTGGATGCCGGCGAATTCGAGCGCCTGTTCGATCATTTCAGAAAGGCGGCGGCCTTCGCTTTCGATCAGCGAGCCATAGCGCCTGACCTGCTGGCGCTCTTCGATGACGCCGTCGGCAAGGTTTTCGCCCGCCGCACAGATGACCGCCAGCGGCGTGCGCATCTCGTGCGAGACGCCGGCGACGAATTCCATCTGCTGTCGCGCCAATCGTTCGGCGCGGCGCGTCGAGACGACGATCATGGCGATGCTGACGCTCAACAGCAGAAGGATGCCGAAGCTGACGGCGAGATTGCGCCGGCGGGCGGCGGCGACTGCCGCATCAAGCGAGCCGGCGCGGTGCTTGAGCGCCACCAGCCAGCGGCCCGTTTCGCGATTGATTAGCGCGATGCGCCCCTGCGGCTTCTCCTTGTCTTGATCGGCTTTGACGATGACGCGGTCGCTCTTGGTCGTCAGATTGAAGAAGCGGACGGCGACACGCTCTTTCTTGCTGCCGTTGACCGTGGTGTGCTCGATTTCGCGAGAGAGCCCTTCGATGAGGGCCGGCGTCTCCATCCGCAGGCCGAACAGCACGGCGGTCGCATCCGCCGATGCGCCGATCTTTTCGGCTGCGCCGTTTTCAGTCTGATAGATTACACTCGCGGGATTGTCGCGGCGCGTCACCGCAAGACGATAATCCAGCCCGTCGCCGCTCGTGAAGTAGCGCGCCGCTAGCTGTGGGATGAACTGATCGCGGATAAAATCAAGATCAAACACAATGATGACGCGGCTGCTGAACAGAAAAGACGTCCCCGGATTATGCGCTTCGATCATGTCAACGTCAGGGATGGGAATAACCAGCGCCGTCGCTTCGTCGTCGATGACATCAAGTGAGGTTTGATAGATAAACCCGGACGGCTGGCGGGCGGCGTCGAATTCCTGCTGAAGCGCGGCGCGCAGTGGTTCAAGCGAAGCCGGCCAGGCGGTCGCTGCGAAGCTGGAAGCCGGGCGATCAAAGCGATAAAGCTGCAAGCGGTCGGGCGCATCGGCCTGGCTCAAGGGTTCGGCGAGATAGACGCCGCTGACCAGTTGCGGGTAAGGCGCGGCCTGCATCCATTGATCGTAACGGCGCGCATAATCCTGCCAGTCGCGGTCGCGCTGTGTGCGGCTGTCCAACTGAAAGGTCATATAGGCGCGCGTCAATTCACGGTCAAAGTCCTGGCTGAAATTGGTGATGGCGGTTTTGAGGCTCGCCTGCATACGGTCGCGCTCGGCCTGGCTGACTTCGCCGAGCCAGCGGACTTGCAGCACGGCCAGCAGCGGCAGCAGCGCAATCAGCGCCGCAACCAGCACGAGCATCAACGACGGCTTGCGTTTCCACAGCTTCACAAAGCGGATTATAACATCAGTGTTTTGCGCTGTGTTCGTCGCCGCGCAGATTTTACATCCTTAACATAGGCGACACGGGAAGGGACGATACGGAGACGCGGAAGGAGAGACGCGGCGACGCGGCGACACGGCGACGCGGCGAGGGGAGAGAGGGAAAAGGGAGACACCAGAACGCAACGACAGGATTCGATGTTTTTCTTTCACCGCGTCGCCGCGTCGCCGTGTCCCCGCGTCCCCGCATCGGTTTTCACTTTGGCTACATAAACCGAATTATGCGCGAAGCCGAGCGGCAGCAACTCGTACTGGCTGTCTGCCCAATCGAGCAGCGCGTCTCGGCAGGCGACGTTTTGCAGTCGAGAGAGCGCGAGAACCTTGGGGGCTGCGGCTTTCATCTCAGCCAGCAGGGCGTCGAGACCGCCCTGGATGCGCGCCGCGAGGAAGCGATCTTTGCCGCGATCCAGGAAAATGTATGGGTTCAGATTCGGCCTGTCGAGCAGGACAAGAATCTCCAGCGAGCCGTGAACGTAAATCCGGTCATCCGGGCCAAGCCGTTCAGCGATTTTCTGAAACTCACGGCGCTGGTCAGCGAGCGTTCGACCTTCTTCAATTTGAAAGGCGCGGGCGCGCTTGATGGCGTTGAAGGCAACCACCGCTAACGGCGCGATGACCACTATGGCCACGAGGCGAGCGAGCATCGGGCGGCCTTCGATGAATCGCCGCGTCGCCAGCCACTGCTGCATGGCTGCGAAGACGAAGGCCGCGAAGAGTCCGGCAAATGGCAGCAGGACAATCAGCCCGTCAGCGCCAGGGTAATTGATCAGACAAAACCCGAAGAAGATCACCGGCGGGATGAGCAGCGCTTCTTTGAACCGATCACCGGCAGGCGGCGATTTTTTGAGACGCGCAATGATTCGTTCAGCGGCAAACCACAGCAGCCCAATGAGGCCGAGTTTCACCCAAACGGTCTGGCCCTCGGTCACCTGCTGAATCAAAAACCAGAGCCGGCCCAGCGCCACGCCCGGCGGCTCGTGGCCTTCGGGATAATAGACCGCATAATTGTAAGTCATCGTCCACGCCCACAGGTCAGCGAGCGCGCCACACGCCGCGAAGTAAATCAACATCAGCGCCAGCGGGATGAGCGCGCCAAGCAAAACCTTCAACGCGCGGCGGTCGCGCCAGCTTGTCAGATAACCTGAGAAGCTCAGCAAAGCTGTGGCGGTGAACATCAAGCCCGGTTGCCAGAAAAGAAAAGCCAGCATCGAACAGAAGCCAGCCCATACGGGACGGTCTTTAGCGATGAACAGCAGCGTCAGCAGGCCGCAGGTTATCATGGGCACTTTGGGCCGCGTGCCGCTGATCATCATCACCATCAGATCCGGCGCAAGCAGCGGCACCAGGCAGGCAAGCAGCGCGGCGAGCCGGTTGCGCAGGTAAGCTTCGCCCACCAGATAAATCACCACGCACAACGCACCGACCAGCAAAACCGCCAGGACGCGCACCGCGAGAACCGTGTCCGATCCAAACAGCTTGCCCAGCGCCATGGCCATGGCGCTCAGGTAAGCGGCGGCGGGAGACTTGATTTCGATGACGTCGCGGTAAGGAACCTGGCCGCGCAGTATGCATTGCGCGACGTAATCCCAGATGGCGTTGTCGCCGCCTTCCAGCAGCGCGAACGGACGATAGCTCGCGGCCAGAACGACGGCGGCGATGAATACCGTAAGCGGCAACCAGACTCGTCGAGCCAAAGATGTAAGCATAGAGCTTTGAGAGCAGGTTTCGAAGTGCCAAGCTCCGTAGGAGCGCAATGTTTATAGGTTTAGAAAAGCGAGTACGGCCAAGCTGCGTAGGAGCGAGATGTCGACATTGCGCTCCTACGGAGCTTGATTGAACTAACCCACTGTTATTCTATAAACATTGCGTGCCTACGGCACTCATTCGCCAATTGACGCGACTTCATTGATCGCGATGCGGATGAGGCGAAGCGGCTCCGCGCGTTTCGCTTTGAGCGGGCGCGCGCTGATTCGTATACGGTTGCCGAAGGTCCTGAATACCTGCTCGGTACGTGCCTCAACAGCCCCGCCCATGACTTCAATCTGCTCCAGTTCAACGCCGCTCTGGGCATCGGCGATAATCAATTGCCAATCGGAGTTGGATGCGGCTTCGAGTTGCAGTTGATAAATCACGTTCGGCTTGAGTTCGATGGTCTCAATCGTCTGCGAGCCGTCGCCGCCGGCGTTTTTGTCCGGCGGCGCGATCAACAGGCCAGGTTCGTTGTTCACCTGATCCTGCTCGCCGGATAGCCCAGGCCCGCTCGTCGCCATATCATAACGCTTGCCCCAGACCAGGCGCGCGGCGGCAATCTGTTCATCGGTCGCGTGGCCGCGCCAGCGGCGGAAGAAGGTATAACGCTGCGGCGCAAGCGTCAGAAAACGCGCGTCGCTGCCGGTGTAGTAGACGCGAAAGTTTCCGTAAGGTGTATTACTCAACTCGCCGAGCAGGTGGCCGTCGTCGTCGAGCACACGCGCCCAGTAATCAGGACTCTTGGGGCGCACGATGAGCGCGTAGTCCTTGCCGTCAATGTCTACGGCGTCGGCCATGCGGCGTTCAATGGTCGCAAAGCAATCGTCTTTTTCAACGAACGCCAGCCACATCACCGGCGCTTTGACGGCCACAGGGCACAAGTCATTGGGAATGATCTGATGCAGCGCCTGCTGCATTTCATCGAAACGCGCCAGCTCAGGGTTGCGGACTTCGCGGAGATAGCGCACGCTCTGCCGCGCCCACAATGCGCCGTAAATCAGCAGCCCGCAGACCAGCGCGCCAATCATCGCCGCGCGCATCCAACTGGAGTCCGGCCAGCGTGCGCGCAACGCATCGCGGGCGACGTTCAGCCCATCGCTCAACAGCACGCCGACCGAGAGCGCATACCAGGTGATCAGGTGGGCGTTGTAATAGCCGGCTTTGTGCGTGATGACGGCGAAAAACAGTGCCGACGTGAACGTGACGACGAGCAAAAGAACGCGCGGCTCGCTGGCGACCATTTTGCGCTTGATGGCCAGCGCCAGCCGCACCAGCAGATAAACGACGGCCACGGCGATCAACAGTTGAAACAGGTGCAGCAACGTGCGCGGCACGTTCGGAAAGTAAACGTCGTAGGCCGCGTACCAGCGCCCGTAGCGGCGCGGCTCATCCAGCAGATTCTCCCATAGACCCGATGGCGAAAAGATGTTGAAGTGCAGCGTGTCATCGCGGTATTGCAGCCGCGCGTTGCGCCAGTCGATCAGTATATAAACGACTTCATAAGCCATCACTGCGAAGGCGCTGGCGAGAAAGAGATAGAGCTTCGACTGTTTGAATAATCGCCAGCCATCGCGCATCAGCATCAGCAGCGAGATGGCGGCGATCATATAAAGAATGCTCGAATGGCACATCACGCCAGCGCCGGCGGCCAGTCCTGCGCCGACGTAGAACCGCGCTCGCTTGCGCCGCTCGGCCAGTTCGTAAAGCAGGAACGCCAGCAAAGCGAAGGACTCCGCCGCATAGTCGTTGCGCAACAGCCGCGCGCGTTCGAGCACGGTTTGATCCGATGCCATCAGCACGATGGCGGCAAGTCCTGCGCGCCAATCGAAAAGCCGCCGGCCTATGAGATAGACCAACAGCATGGCGAGCGCTACGGTGATGAGGTTAAAGACACGGCCTTGCAGAACGCCGAAGCCGAAAAGCTTGAGAAAACCGCTGAGTAGCAGAAAGAAGAGCGGCGTCAGCGAATGCCAGACCTGCTCGAT
>JBBWZK010000274.1:0-11181 GCA_039648975.1 Blastocatellia bacterium | reverse complement strand
ATGTAAGCTCGACCACGAACGCCAGGCCGGCGACCGTGCCGCCCAATTTTTCAACTAAACTCACGACGGCGCGCGCCGTGCCGCCCGTTGCCAATAGGTCATCAGCAATCAGCACGCGGTTGCCGCTGCCGATGGCGTCGCGGTGAATCTCCAGCGTGTCGGTGCCGTATTCGAGATCGTAAGTAATCGACTCGATTGCTGCCGGCAGCTTGCGCGGCTTGCGTACAGGCACAAAGCCTGCCTTGAGGCGATAGGCAAGCGCCGGCGCGAAGATGAAGCCGCGCGCTTCGATGCCGATCACCGTGTCGATTTGCGGGTCATCAATACATTCGACCAGCCGGTCAATCGTCGTCCGCAATCCATAAGCATCTTTGAGCAGCGTCGTGATGTCGTAAAACATGATGCCCGGCTTCGGAAAGTCGGGAACCGTTCGTATCATCTTCTTTAACTGATCCACAAATAGTTCTCCTCGTTTAGTAGTCAACGTCGAAGCTCTGATAACTCCCGGTCGGTTTGATGTCGGATTCATCAACTGACGTGACGTGCCCATAAGATGGGCCGCGCCACAACTCCGCGCGAAACTCAGCAACCGCGTCCGGCGTGCCTTCGGCAATGGCTTCCACCGTGCCGTCTGGAAGATTCCTTACCCTGCCGACGACGCCAACGCGTTGGGCCGCGCCGATGGCAAAGAAGCGAAAGCCAACGCCCTGCACTCTGCCTCTGACGATGAACCGACGCGCGATTTTCATAGCGACTCGACCTTTCGAGCGAACACGCAATCTAACACGGCGGCTCGCCTGCTGTGAAGAACCGATGCGCGATGATCCATGCAAGAAGGCGGCTGGCGCGGTATGCTGTTCATAGCGACGCTTGACGCAAAGGAGCAATTGATGACCGAGCCAACATCGAATCAGCAGGTGCGCATAGAGTCCGACAGCCTGGGCGAAATCGAAGTGCCCGCGAACGTCTACTGGGGCGCGCAGACGGCCCGCTCGCTGATTCATTTCAACATCGGGCGCGACCAGATGCCGCCGGAATTGATCCGCGCTTTCGGCATTCTCAAGAAAGCGGCGGCGCTGGTCAATCAAGACCTCGGCAAGCTGCCGAATGATAAAACCGAATGGATCGCGCAGGCTGCCGATGAAGTGACCAGCGGCAAGCTTGACGGGCAATTCCCGCTGCGCGTCTGGCAAACCGGCAGCGGCACGCAGACCAACATGAATGTCAACGAAGTCATCTCGAACCGCGCCATTGAACTTGCCGGCGGCGTGAGAGGTTCAAAGCAGCCCGTTCATCCGAACGATCACGTTAATATGTCGCAATCGTCGAACGACGCTTTCCCGACGGCCATGCACATCGCGGCGGCTATCGGGCTGCACAACGATTTGATTCCGGCCATCGAGCGCCTGCACAACGCCATTGCCGCGAAAGCCCGCGAGTTTGCCAATGTCGTCAAGATTGGCCGCACGCATTTGCAAGACGCGACGCCGCTGACCGTCGGGCAGGAGATGAGCGGCTGGGCGAGTCTGCTTGAACGCGACGTTGAACGGCTGCGGCTGACGCTCGATGGCCTCTACGACCTGGCCATCGGCGGCACGGCGGTCGGCACGGGATTGAATGCGCACCCGGAGTTTGCCGAGCGCGCGGCGGCGAAGATTGCCGAGTTGACCGGCCTGCCGTTTCGCTCGCATCCGAACAAATTCGCGGCCCTGTCGGCGCACGATGAACTGGTCTTTGCGCATGGCGCGGTGACGACGCTGGCGGTTTCGCTGATGAAGATCGCTAACGACATACGCTGGCTGGCATCTGGGCCGCGCTGCGGGCTTGGCGAATTGATCATCCCGGAAAACGAGCCGGGGTCTTCGATCATGCCGGGCAAGGTCAACCCGACGCAGGCGGAAGCCATGACGATGATCGCCGCACAGGTTCATGGCAACAACGCGGCGATTACCTTTGCCGGTTCGCAGGGCAACTTCGAGTTGAACGTCTTCAAGCCGGTGATTATCTACAACTTTCTGCACTCGGTGACGCTGCTCACAGATGCCTGTCACGGCTTTGTCGAGTATCTGATCGAAGGTATCGAACTCAACCGCGAACGTATTGATCATTACGTTCAGAATTCATTGATGCTGGTGACCGCCTTGAGCCCGAAGATCGGTTACGACAAGGCTGCGCGGCTGGCGCACACGGCGCACGAAGAGCATATCAGCCTGCGCGAAGCCGCCGAGAAACTCGGCTATCTGAGCGGCGAGGAGTTTGATGAGATCGTTCGCCCGGAAGCGATGACGCATCCGGGATAGTCAAGGTGGTTGATGGCAGGGACTCTTCGGCCTGCGTTATGATTGATGGTCATCAAGGAGTTTCGAGTTTGCAGCGATTCATCTCAAAACTGATGCTGTCACTGGTCTGCTTTGCGCTCACCGCTCTGCCTGCGCTTCCACGAGCGCCCGGCAATGGCGACGTTGGCGTCACGTTCACCAATGTCGCCAAACAAGCCGGGCTGACGACGCCGACGGTTTACGGCGATGAACACAAGAACAAATATCTTCTCGAAACCACCGGCTGCGGCGCAGCTTTTGTGGATTACGATAACGACGGCTGGCCAGACATTCTCCTGGTCAACGGCACACGCCTTTCCGGTTTGCCGCCCATGCAGTCGCCGACCCCGCGCCTCTATCGCAACAATGGCGACGGCACATTCGCCGATGTCACGCGCAAGGCCGGCATCACGTGCACAGGCTGGGGGCAGAGCGTCGCCGTCGGCGATTATGACAACGACGGATTCGACGACATCTTCATCAGCTACTTCGGCAAGAATGCGCTCTATCATAATAACGGCAATGGGACATTAACCGATGTCGCCGACAAAGCCGGTGTCGCGCTCAATCGCACACGCTGGGGATCTGGCTGCGCCTTTGTCGATTATGATCGCGACGGCTATGTTGACCTGTTCGTCGCCAGCTATATTGATCTCGATTTGAAGATCGCTCCGGTGCCCGAATCAGGCCCCTGTCTTTACAAGGGCGTGATGGTCGCCTGCGGCCCGCCGGGACTGACGGGCGGCGTCAATACGCTCTATCGCAATAACGGCGATGGCCGCTTCACAGAGGTTTCAGAGAAAGCCGGCATACGAAAAACCAACGGCACCTATGGGCTCGGCGTGCTGGTCGCCGATTTAGATAACGATGGCTGGCCAGACATCTATGTTGCCAATGATTCGGCTCCCGCCGCCTTATATCACAACAACCAGAACGGCACCTTCACCGACATAGGCATCGAAGCGGGATGTGCCTTCAGCATAGACGGCAAGCCGCAAGCCGGCATGGGCGTTTCGGCAGGCGACTATAACCATGACGGCTGGCTGGATATTTTCAAGACGAACTTTTCGGGCGACACCTCGACGCTATACCGCAACACAGGCAAAGCGGTCTTTGAAGACGTGACCTTCCCTGCGGGCATCGGCACGACGACCAGATGGCTCGGCTGGGGCTGCGGCTTCCTTGATGTAGATAATAACGGTTGGGCCGACATCTTTCTGGTCAACGGTCACGTTTATCCTGAAGTCGAACGGCTGACGACCGAAGCGGGCTACGCACAACGCAAGGTGCTCTATAGAAATCTGCAAAACGGTCGCTTTGTAGATATATCGGAGCGCGTCGGCGGCCCTGTCATGCAGCCTACAGCGGCGCGCGGCTGCGCTTTCGGCGATTACGACAACGATGGCGACATAGACAGTCTCATCAACCCTGTGAACGCTCTGCCGGAACTCTTGCCCTGCGATTCAGCCAATCAAAATAACTGGATCACCATTAAAGCCGTCGGCGTGAAATCGAATCGCAGCGGCATCGGCGCGCGCCTCAAGTGCGTCACCGAAGACGGCAATCAGATCGATGAAGTGCGCAGCGGCGGCAGCTATTATTCGCAAAACGACCTGCGGGTTCATTTCGGCCTAGGCAAGCGCGATAAGGTGAAGACCCTTGAGATACGCTGGCCGAGCGGCCAGGTGGATACTCTGAACGACGTTGCCGCCAACCAGTTCATCACCGTTAAAGAAGGCGCTGGCCTGCTGCGCGCAACGCCTGCGAGCAAGACGAAAGCGAAATGACGAGCGCATCAAGGGGCGGTCAATACATGCTTAGCTGGCAAAGTCTTTCCCATAATTTCTTTTTTTCGCTAATCATTCTCGCTGCGCTGATCTGCCATTCGCCTCTGTTGGTCGAGGCGCAGCGCACGTCAACGGTCACCGCCGAGCAGCATCTCAGCCGCGCGGTTGCGCTGCTCGATAAACAACAAATCGACCCTGCCATTGCCGAACTCAGAACGGCAATCAAGCTCAAGCCTGACTTTGCCGAAGCCCATAATGTGATGGGGCTGGCGCTGGCGCACAAAGGCGAGGTGCAACTCGCGGCAGATTCTTTTCGCAAGGCCATCCAACTCGATCCGAAACTATATAAAGCGCATCGCAGTCTGGGCCGCGCGCTTCAGCAACTCGGAGATGTCGACGGAGCTGTCGCCGCGTTTCGACAGTCTCTGTCGTTGAAAACCGATGAGGCCGAGACGCATCTCATGCTTGGCCTGGCGCTTCAGCAAAAAGGCATGGCCGATGCGGCGATTGCAGAGTTTCGTGAGGCCGGCAGGTTGAATGCCAATCTGGCGGAGGCGCACTTTTATCTGGGCTATGCAATAGCGGCGCGCGGCGAGCTTCGCGCCGCTATTTATGAGTTTGAAACGACGCTCAAGCTGAAACCTGATTATGCCGAAGCCTATTATTATCTCGGCACGGCGCGGTGGTTTTCGGATGATCTCGCAGGCGCAGTCGCCGCTTTGAAGACCGCTGTGAAACTCGTGCCCGGTCATGCCGATTCGCACTACTATCTGGGACTGGCGCTAAGAAAGAGCGGCGACTCGCAAGCGGCCTTAAGCGAGCTATCCACAGCCGCACGCCTTGCGCCTGAGATGGCCGAGCCGCGTCACGCGATGGGGCAGGTCTTGCAGGAGAACGAGGATCTGGATGCGGCGGTCGAAGCCTTTCGCGCCGTCATCAAACTGAAGCCGGATTTCATTCAAGCCTACAACGATCTGGGCCTGGCGCTGGTTTCAAAGCGCGATCCAGACGGCGCAATCACGGCTTTCAATCAGGCGCTCAAGCTCGATCCGAATAACCTCATCGCGCATCATAACCTCGGCATGGCGCTCATTCAAAAAAGCGACTACGCGGCGGCGGTCGCGGAGTATCGCAAGCTGATCGCGCTGGCGCCCGACAGCGCTGAGGCGCACTACAACCTGGGGCTTGCCTTAAAGAATAAAGACCAGTTCGACGAAGCCATTGTGGAATTGAAACGAGCGATTGCCTTGCAGCCTTCATTGCCGGAAGCGCACTACACGCTAGGGGTGATTCTCTTGCAGCAAGGCAAGCTGGACGAATCGGCAGCCGCCTTCAACGCCGCGATAGCCGCGAAATCGGATTATGCCGAAGCGCAATATACGCTCGGCACCGTGCTGCAACAACAGGGTAACCTCGACGCCGCGATTGCCGTGTTTCGCCAGGCCCTCAAAGTTGCGCCGAACGCGCCTGAAATTCATAACACGCTGGGCTCGGCGCTACGACAAAAGGGCGATATGCAAGCGGCGCGCGTCGAGTTTCAAGAGGCGGCACGACTCAACAAGAAAAAATCAGACATTCAGGCGGCGACCTTTGCCATCAATACAGGTCTCGCGCAACTCAAAGCCGGAAACCTTGACGCAGCAATTGAGCGGCTCGAAGCCGCCATCAAGCTCGTCCCGGATGATGCGAAGTCGCATTACCACTTAGCGAAGGCGTTGCTCGAAAAGGGTCAAAAAGCAGCCGCGCAGGCCGAGTATCAAAAAGCCAAAAAACTCGATCCGCGCTTGAAGCCATTGATGTAGGGATCATTTTTTGCCATCGCCTGCCTTCAAAATTCCTGAGCCTTCTTTAATCGTCACAATCTGATTCGCGGCGATGTCTTTGATGATTTCGGTTTGGCCGCTGGGCCAGCGAATCTCAATCTGCTCGGCGCGCTGGTTTGCCCCCAGTCCAAAGTGCAGGCGCGGGTCATTGTAAGAGTAATAACTCGACTGGCTGGTGACTTCCTGAGTTTGCAGACGCGCGCCGGTTTTCAGACGGACGCGCGCGCCGATGGCCGAGCGGTTTGACTTCGTGCCGATCAGTTTCAACGTCAGCCAGTTGTTTGCGCCGCGCGCGCTGTGGTTGTAATCATTGCGCAGCAGCGACGGCGGCTCGTTCATGTTCATGATCAGCACGTCTATATCGCCGTCGTTATCATAGTCGCCAAAAGCGCAGCCGCGACTGGAATGCATCTCACGTGCGCCCGGCCCACACGCGGCAGTCACCTCTTTGAAGCGACCGTTGCCGAGATTACGATAAATCAAACGCGGGCTGCGATGCGGATACTCTTTGAAAACATGCTCAACTTCCGGGTAGACGTTGCCTGTGACTGTGAAAACATCGGGCCAGCCGTCGTTGTTCAAATCAACCAGCCCGGTTCCCCATTGAATGTATGGCGTATGCTCGAAGCCTGCGGCGCGCGAGGCGTCTTCAAAGAAGCCGCGCCCGGTGTTCTTGTAGAGCGCCGGCAGGTCGTCGGCAAAATGCGTCTTGAAGATGTCAGAGAAGCCATCGCCGTCGTAATCGCCAACCGCCACGCCCATGCCCGCCTGCGGCTGTCCGTCTTCGCTGTAAGCCGAGCCGGTCTCAAGCGCCATATCCTTGAACGTGCCGTCGCCGTTGTTGCGGTAGAGAATGCTTGCGGTCGAGTCGCAGGCGACATAGATGTCGGGCCAGCCGTCGCTATCAAAATCGGTGACGATGGCGGTCATCGCATAGCGGTTCTGCACTTTGCCGATGCCGGTTGTCTGAGAGACATCGGTGAACGTGCCGTCGCCGTTGTTGTGATACAGAAGATTGGTGTCGGTCGGCAATCCCTTCGGGCCGCAATTGACGGGCACGCCTTTCCACAGACAGTTCGGCCCTTTGCCTGGCTCCGGCACGGCGGCGGGATCGAAGATCAGATAATTGGCGACGAACAAATCCAGCTTGCCATCGCGGTCATAATCCACGAAGGCGCAGCCCGATCCCCAACGCGTGCCTTTGGTGGCGAGTCCGGCTTTCGCTGTCACGTCTGTGAACTTGCCTTTGCCGTCGTTGTGATAAAGCAGGTTCTGCCCATAGTAGGTGATGAACAGATCATCATAGCCATCGTTATCGTAATCGCCGACCGTGACCGCTGAAGCCCAGCCCGTGCGCATCAGCCCGGCCCCTGCGGTTGCATCGCTAAACGTGCCATTGCGATTGTTATGATAGAGCTTGAGAGTCGGCTCTTTACCTTTTGGAAAGCCTTCGAGCCGCGTGCCGTTGAGCAGGAGAATATCCATCCACCCATCATTGTCGTAATCGATGAAGGCAACGCCACAGCCATTGGTTTCGATGATGTACTTCTTCTTATCAATGCCGCCGTAGATGATCGGCTCGGTCAGCCCTGCGCGAGCGGCGACCTCAACAAAGGTGACTTGAAAGTCGCTCGCGTCGTTTTGATCCGGGGCTGGCGAGAGTGGCGAAGCCCTGTGAGGAGCAATTGGTTGTGAGACGGCAGATAATGAAATGAGCGAGATGATGGCAAGCGCCATAGCCAGTAAGCGCAACGCCCTGATGCAATGATGGCGATTGAAACCCTCCGGCATCCAGTCCTACTTGTTGGCGGCGGTCCGCAGACTCTCGGCCACCTCAAACTCTTTTTTGGCTTCCGCCATGCGGTTCGCCTGTTGTAAGACCTGCGCCAGCAAGTGATGGCCTGAGTAATTGTTCGGGTCCATCGCCAGGGCGCGTCTGAGAAGGCTCTCAGCGTTGCCGAGATCGCTCTTCTTCAAATAGACCTTGCCGAGCGCGATATAAGGCCCGCTGAAGAATGGATTCAGCCAGATCGATTTTTGCAGGGGCGCGATGGCTTCGTCCCACTTCAGTTGTCTGGAGTAAGCTTCGCCAAGCATATAATAGGACATCGCAAAGCCTGGGTTGATGGCGATCTCTTTCTTCAAAAACTCGATACCGCGATCAATGTTAGCGTGATAGACGGCCAGTTCGCCCAAGAGATAATTGGCTTGCGGCAATTTCGCATCAAGCTCCAGCGCCCGCGCCAGTTCTTTTTCCGCCGTCTCTTCCAATCCCTGGCGAATCATCATCTGCGCGTTGACCAAGCAGGCGGCAGCCGAATCCGCCGGCACCGCAAACATGCGCGCGAAATTACGGCGCGCATTCTCGCTGTCCTGAGATAGCAGATAGCAGAGGCCGAGCACGTAAGCGTTCTCTGTGTTATCAGGGGCCCATCCCCTGACCAGTTCGAGATAGGTGACGGCCTCTTTGCTGTGCCCAAGAAAGTAATGCGACATGCCGAGCAGTTGCGCCGCCTGGCGGTACTGCGCCGAGCCTTCTTTGGCTTGCTTGATGGAAGGCGCAAGATAGTCGACGGCGCGCTGATAATCGGCCTTTTGATAATAGGCGAGTCCCAGCAAATGGCTCACCTGCGAATCGTCCGCCGCCAATTTCGGCAGAGCCTTCAAAGCCTCTATCGCCGCATCGATCTTGCCTGCGGCAAGCATTGCCTGTGCCGCCGCGAGCGTCGAAGCATTGGCCTGCGGCGGCGATGGCGGACTGCTCTGCCCTGCGGCAAGCGCGGCCATCAGCATTAACAACAAACCGGATGGAATGAAGCGTATTTGAAACTTGATTGCCATAATGAACAACATGGAATGACGTACCCTATGCTCGATAAGCATAACCCAACTGTGCGGAGTGAGTCCAAGAAGCAAACGTAGGGGCGATGGCGCATGATGGGCCTTCGCCCCTACAGAAATGAAATTCGCTTTGGCAAAGATGCGGGCGTCGTCACTTGCCGGTTCGCGCGGGCACCGCCAAGCCGTTCAGCTTGAGCACGTCCGCCTTCTTCGCCTCGGGCAGCCCGGCGTAGAGTTCCGTGAATGCCGCATTCGTCCAGCCGAAGCCGATCTCGTTCGATGTATAGCCGAATTTCAGCCCCGCGCCGAGTTGTGACTTGCGGGCTTCGACATCGTACTTCTCGACAATCGTGTTATGGGCGATGAACTCTTGCAGCACCATCGACAGAAAGTTCGCCGCTATTCGGTCAGCTTCCTTGTTGTAGCCGTAACGACGCAGACCGTCGACCGCAATCATTTGCAAATTGCCCCAGCCGAAGGGAGCGTCCCACTGGCTGCCGCTGACGGTCGTGCTCGTCAATAATCCGCCCGGTCGCTCAAAGAGCGAAAGATTCGCTACCACTCTGGCGGCCTGCGCGCGGTCGGCGACGCCGGCCCACAGCGGGTAGAACGTCGTCACATAAGGGTAGCGCCGCACACGCTTCTCGACATAGTTGTAATCGTAATAAAGCCCGTCCTGCGCATCCCACATCAGGCGATTGATCTGCGCGCGGCGCGCGCCGGCGCGCTTGAGCCATTGCGCCGCATCCGTGGCGCGGCCCAGGGTCTTCAGAATCTCGGCTGCGCCGGTCTCCAGACGGTAGAGCAGCGAGTTGAGGCAGACAGGGTTATAGCTGATGATGTCGGCGTTGAACGGGCCGAAGCGGTTGGAAGGGTCGAAGCCGGATTCGCGCATCGAGCGGTCGCCTTTGTAGAACAGCGCCGTCAACTGATCCTTCTCTTTGTCATAGAATTTACTCGCGTCATAATCTTTGATTTCGTTGGTGCGATAATACTCCTTGGCGCGGTCGTAATGCGTTCTGCCCTGTGCGTCGCGTTCGTCGGCGATGACTTCGGGCGCAGGGCCATCGCCAAAATCGTAGTAACGCGACAGGCCAGTCGGCCTCGTCAGATGCGGTTCCTCGTTCCAGAGGCGATCCGTTTTCTCTAACGCCGGAACGGTGCTTTCCAGCCAGCGGCGGTCGCCTGTCTTTTTATAAACGCCGAGGATCATCTCGGCGAGAAAGGGCGGCTGCGAACGCGTCAGGTAATAAGTCCGGTTGGCATTCAACACCTTGCCGTAGTTCTCTACTTCATAAAGGAAGTTGTCGATCATATCCTTTGCGAGGTCGATTTCGCCGTCACGCAGCAAGCCCACCTGAATGAAGTAACTGTCCCAGCCATACATTTCGTTGAAGCGCCCGCCCGGCACCACATAAGGCCTGGGCAGGTAGAGCAGCCCCTGCTGGTTGATCTCGCTCAAGGCATCCGGCAACCGGCGAAGTTCGATTTTGGCAAGCTCGGTCGCCGCCATCGCCTTGCGTAATTTTGCTTCCACATCATTCAGGTTCTCTTTCTGCGACACATAGACCGGCCAGCGACTGCCGGCGCTCGTCTTGAACTTCGGGTCGACGGCGGCGGCGGCGAGCCTGGCATTCGACCGCTCAAGCGTGTGCCAGCTCTGCTTGATGTACTCCCTGACGGCTTGAAGCTGTGCAGACGTCGCTCGATCTGTCTGCCGTGCAGGCAGCGCCGCGAGCGAAATGGATAAAACGAGTAAAGCGATAACAGAAAAGCTCGCCGGTTTTCTGATGCGACCTGCATACGGCTGGTTTGCGTTTAGCATGTTTCTTCCCCTTGAAAAATCAATCATCGGTGAACCCTGATTCCGACGTATTCGCCTGCGTCGATGGCTCTGAGCAACTCTTTATAAATCTGCTGGTGTTTAGGGCCTTTCATGGCGATTTGCGTGACGACGATTGCTTCACTGCCCTATTGCTGGTGAATGCCAGCCTGATATTACAACTTCCACAATCAGCGTTTCAATCGAATCGTCGGCGAATCCCAAGGTTTCTGCCTGGGCAATGGCTTGCGGCAGGCGCTCCCGCAGAGGATTCGGTAAGCACAGATTCACCGGATTCATCTTGACAGGTTAAACAAAAATGAGATAAAACTGGGCCACATTATACTTACAGACTTTTAAGGGGTCTTGAGGCGAGGTTTTAATATGCCGGGACATGGGTCTCTGGTTTATGCTCATTGTTAATCAATGCAGCGTTGTGCCTGGCTGCAAGTTTTTCGTAATCGCAGGGGGTCACTATAACGGAAGCGATGGAAAATGTTCACCCTTCAGCAAAAGTAAGTCACATAACAGGTAATTAAATCCCTTGATCCTGACGGGGGAGTTTCGTACGAAGACCGGAGCTTCAACAC
>JBBWZK010000250.1:0-3499 GCA_039648975.1 Blastocatellia bacterium | reverse complement strand
ATTTGAGCAGCGCGTCGAGTGCACCGCGACGCCTTTGCCGCGCGTGATGTAGCCGATGATCTCTTCGCCGCGAATCGGATTGCAGCAGCCTGCGCGATAGACCATCAGGTCATCGACGCCTTTGACGACGATGCGATCTTCCAGGCCGAGCGCGCGCTTGACCACTTGTTTCAGCGTCGGGCGTTTGTCCTGCTCCAGTTCGGCGATGCGGTCGGGCGGCAACAGCTTGGCGATGAGGTTGCGCGGCAGCATCTTGCCATAGCCGATAGAGGCCAACAGATCTTCGGCGCGCGCCACGCCATACTCCGGCGCGATGCGGTCGAGGTCGCCGTTCGAGAGCATCTTTTTCAAGCTCAGGCGGTAACGGTCGGCCTCTTTTTCAAAGAGTTTCTTGCCCAGATCAATCGCCGTCGTGCGCTCGGATTCGGCCAGATAATGACGAATCTTCGAGCGCGCCCGCGAGGTTTTGACAAAGTTCATCCAGTCGTGCGACGGATGCGAATTCGGCGAAGTCATGATATCGACCGAATCGCCGTTGCGCAGTTGATAGCGCAGCGGCACGATGCGCCCGTTCACCTTCGCTCCGTTGGTCGACAAACCGACTTGCGTGTGAATCTGAAAGGCGAAATCAATCGGCGTCGCGCCGCGCGGCAACTCGATCACCTTGCCTTTCGGCGTGAAGCAATAGACTTCGTTCGGGTAAAGATCGAGCTTCAGCGAATCGAGAAACTCGCGCGAATCTTTGACCTCCTGCTGCCACTCGATCAAACGCTTGAGCCAGACGAAGGCTTCGTCTTCGTCTGTGTGTGTGCCGCGCCGGCCTTCTTTGTATTTCCAGTGCGCGGCAATGCCTTCTTCGGCAATCTGGTGCATGTCGAGCGTGCGAATCTGCACCTCGAACGGCTGGCCGCCGTCGCCGACGACAGAGGTGTGCAGCGATTGATAAAAGTTCTCGCGCGGGATGGCGATCCAGTCCTTGAAGCGCGTCGGAATCGGCTTCCAGGCCGCGTGAATCAAGCCAAGCGCGGCGTAGCAATCTTTCACCGACCCGGTGATGATGCGGATCGCCACAAGATCGTAAACCTGATCGATGGTGATTTGCTGTCGCTTGAGTTTCTGATGAATTGAAAAGAGCCGCTTGAGCCGCCCATCGATCATTTCGATGTGAATGCCCGATTCGTCCGCCAGTTGCCGTATGCGCGTCTTGATGTCTTCGAGAAACTTATCGAGGCGGGCGCGGCGGCTCTCCACAGACTCTTTGAGCTTCTGATACTCTTCCGGTTCGAGAAAACGAAAGGCCAGGTCTTCAAGCTCGCCGCGCACCCGGCTCATGCCGAGGCGATGGGCGATGGGCGCATACACGTCGAGCGTCTCCTGGGCGATGCGCTTGCGTTTTTCGCCGTGCATATATTCGAGCGTGCGCATATTGTGCAGGCGGTCGGCGAGCTTGACCAACACGACGCGCACATCATCGACCATCGCCAGCAGCATCTTGCGCATGTTGAGCGCCTGCCGCTCTTCGCTTGAAGCGTGGTCGAGCTTACTAATCTTCGTCAACCCGTCAACCAGATGGGCGATCTCCGAGCCGAAGTATTCCTCGATGTCCTGAATCGTCGTTTCGGTATCTTCGACGGTGTCGTGCAGCAAACCGGTCGCGACGCAGACCGGATCGAGTTTGAGTTCGGCGAGGATATTGGCGACTTCGAGCGGATGGACGAGATAAGGTTCGCCCGACTTGCGTATCTGGCCGCGATGCTGGCGGGCAGAGAACAGGTAGGCGCGGCGCAGCAGTTCTTCATCCGCGCCGGGATGGTTCTGGCGAACTTTATCGACGATGGTCTCGAAGCGAATCATGGCGTATTACTGGCGACTTGATGCGCGTGCGGCTCTCTTTGTTTGCCTCTGATACGGCTGCGGATCAGAACCGACGGCAAGCAAAAAGAGCCGTGCGCTGAAAGCATAACAACCCGGTCGAAAATTAAAAAGGTGACAGCTTCTGTGGAGCTGTCACCTTTAATTTTAGCACAAGAGGGAAGCGCGTGTGCGGCTAGCTGGCTTGCGCATTGGCCTGCGCCGCGTCCTGCTTGCGTTTCTCGTACAACTCTTTCGCCTTCTTATCGGCAGCGTCGATTTCGGTCTTCAGCGCCTGCTTGCGCGCCGGGTCGGAGGTGATGAAGTTCTCCTGCATCAAGGCGAGTTTCTTGATCGTCCAAACATCGGCGTAGTCGGGATTGTATTGCAATGCCTGATTCAGGTATTGCAGCGACTTCTGAATCGCCGGACGCATCTCGGTGGCCTTGTCGGCAGGGATCGGCTGTTTCAAGTTGCCTGTATAGTCTATGTAAGAGCGGCTGATCTTAAACGCATCGCTCCAGTAGCTCTGGCCGATGCTGTAATAAACCGCAGCCTTGGTGTCGTCTTTGGCTCCGGGCAGCGCCGCGCGGGCTTCGAGGACTTCGTGGTATTTCTTCCGGTGCTCCGCCGCCTTGGCCTTGCCCTCGTCGCCTTTTTCTTCATAAAACTTCGTCAGCTTGTCGTAGATATCGGCCTGAAAAGCGAGCGCCTGATCAACCAGTTGCGGGTTATCCTTGCTGGTGTCGATGATGTCCTGATAAGCCGCGAGCGCCTTCTGCGCCATCTCAGGTGTGCGCTGCTGATCGTATAGCTGATAAATGGTGCGGGCGCGAAAGAGCTTGGCATTTGCCAGATCGGGGCTGAGTTCGACGGCTTTGGCGAATTTCACCTCAGCTTCCTCGTACTTGCCCTTGTTGAACTCGCGCACGCCTTCATTGAGCGCGTTCTTGGAGCGCAGCTTGTTGATGACGCCACACCCCTGGGTCGCCATCACCAGCGCCAGGAGCGTCACCAGCAGCGTCAGGTTACGTTTTCGGTTCACGGGTTATACCTCCTATGCCTTGCTACTGTAGAAAGTCTATTTGAAGGCCGATGGGTTGCGCGCCCGCGCCTTTGACGGCATCGATGACGGCAACAATATCGCCGTAGAGCTTGTCTTTCGGCGCTTTGATGAAGACGGTCTTGTCGGCTTCAGGGTTATTCTGGGCGCGCTGATCGAGGATGCCTTTGAGCGTCGTTTCAAGGTCGGTCACCGGCATCGGACGATTGTTGAGCTTCACCTGTTGATCGAGGCCGCCGCCTTCGCGCGTCACCTCGACGACCAGCAGTGTGTCGTTGGGCGGCGGCGTCTGGTCTGTATCCTTCGGCTTTTCAGGAATCTGCGACTCGAACTTCGATTCCTTATGCGGCTGGATCACCATGAAGATGATCAGCAGCACGAGCAGAACGTCGATCAACGGTGTGACGTTGATGTTCGGCGGCGCAAGCCCTAACCCTCTATGGGGTACGCCATCGGATTCGTCATGAGTTCCGTGTGCCATATTGATTTCGAGCTGCCGGTCACGCGGGTCTGCACCAGACGATGCGCCGCCGGCAACAGCCTCCTTAATTAAAAATCTCTTGACGCGGGCGCTCAGGCCATGCC
>JBBWZK010000216.1:0-11269 GCA_039648975.1 Blastocatellia bacterium | reverse complement strand
GGTCGCCCCAGACTGCGCTTGCGTACACTGGGGCGACCACCGCAGGGTCGCCCCTACATGCTAAACCGATTTGAAAACCGCTATAATCATCTACGCTTGACCAGTGTTCAAGCAACCATTCGATTTGCCACCTGTCCGCAGCGCCGGACGATGACTGCGAAGAACAAATGAAAAGCGGTGTGATGTCTGGATTTCAATCCAGACATCACACCGCAGCATGGTCGGGTGACAAAATTACTTTTCCTGCTTCTTGTCGTACTCTTCTTTGGTCATCGCTTTGATAGCGGCGAGCTTCTTGGCGGCGAGCTTGGCATTGATATCGGCAAGCTCTTTGCCGGCGACCGTCTCAAATTCGGCGTTCTTGGCGTCAATCTCGCGCTCAAGCACGGGGATGCGCCCGAGTTGCGATTCCGTCGGACGACCGCCATATAAGCTCACCCAGCCATACACGTCAACGATGCGCTCGCGCAGTTGCTCTTCGCCGGTGATCTGACCTTCTTTGGTAGCGACCAGCGTCTTGTGTAATGCATCTAACTTATCGGCGAAGGCTTGCACGTCTTTCGCCGCCGGATCTTTTTCATCCAGCTTCCCTGCGCGCTCCTTCGCTTTGTCGCGCATATCTGTCACCACCGCGTCAACGAAGGCCAGCCGCTCCTGCATCTGATAGAGCTTCCACACGGTCTGCTGCTGCAAAGCTCGATCAGCCGCCGAGTGCGGCGAGCGCGGATCGGCGATCACCTTGATCTGTCCCGTGAAGGTGTCTTTGTCTTTAATCAGCTTGATCGTGTAGGCGCCTTCGGGAACCCAGGGGCCGGTGAGCGCCGGGCCGGCAAGGTTCGGCGACGGCGGCACCTTGGGCGGCTTCTGACGCATCGCCCAGGTGACGCGATTGATGCCGCGCCGCTTGCCTGCCGGCAAGGTCGTCATCAGCTTGCCCTCGGCGTCGTAGACTTCGAGCTTCATATCGCCGATGACATGCCGCTCTTTCAGGTAGTAAGTGATCGTCGCATTTTCGGTCGGGTTCTGGCCGACGAACTCGGCATCGCCGGGAAAGTCCTGCACAGACGAAGGCAGCGGAATCACTGACGGGCGCGATTCCAGAATCGTCGCCGCCGCGTCGATCATCTGCGGCGTGATCTGCCTGAGCGGCGTGATGTCGTCAACGATCAGAATACCGCGTCCATGCGTCGCCAGCAGCAGATCGTTATCGCGCGCATGAACTTGTATGTCGCGCACCGCCACAGGCGGCAAGTTGCCGGTGAACTGCGCCCATTGCGCGCCGCCATCAATTGAAACGAACAGCCCGAACTCCGTGCCTAAGAAAAGCAAGTCGCGGTTCACGCGGTCTTCGCGAATGACGTGCGCGTAACCGCTCAAGGCATCGGTCGCCAGCCCTCGCCAGGTCTTGCCGAAGTCTGTGGTCTTGAATACATAAACTTTCATGTCGCCGGTTTGATGCCCATCGAAGGTCGCGTAAGCCGTCGCTTTATCAAAGCGGCTCGCTTCGATGCCAGAGCACCACGTCGCTTTCGGCAATCCCGTGATGTTCGCAACGACGTTCGTCCACGTCTTGCCGCTGTCCATCGTCAGTTGCAGGTTGCCGTCGTCTGTGCCTGCCCAGATGACTTTCGGGTCGAGCGGCGATTCGGCGATGCTGAAGACCGTGCAGTGATTTTCAGCCGACGAGTTATCCAGCGACAGGCCGCCGGATTCGTCCTGCTTCTGCTTTTCAGGATCGTTGGTCGTCAAATCAGGCGAGATGCGTTCCCACGATTCGCCTTTGTTCATCGTGCGGAAGACGAACTGCGCGCCGACGTACATCACTTTCGGGTTCGTCGGGCTCAGCGCAATCGGCGTGTTCCAGTTGAAGCGGTATTTCGGATCATTCTGTTTCGCGTAAGGCTTGATCGATTTGACTTCGCCGGTCGTCCGGTGAAAGCGCAGCAACTGGCCGCCTTGAAATTCGCTGTAGACGATTGTATTGTCCGCCGGATCAGGATAGACGTGAAAACCGTCACCGAAGCCGACGTTGCGCCAGTTCTTGTTCTGTATGCCGCCGGTGCTCGACGACGGCCCCATCCATGAGCCGTTGTCCTGTAATCCACCATCCACATTGTATGGCCGCTCCATGTCATAGCTGACGTGATAGAACTGCGCTACCGGCAGATTGGCGAGAAAGCGGAACGAGTTGGCTTTATCCTGCGAGACGTAAACGCCGCCATCTGTGCCGACGATCACTTGAAAAGGGTCGAGCGGGTTGACCCACACGGCATGGAAGTCGCCGTGCGCTCGCCCGCCGCGCTGCGTGAACGATTGGCCGCCGTCTGTGCTGACGGCGAAGGCAAAGTCGGGCTTGTAGATCGTCTTATAATCTTTCGGGTCGACAACCATATTGGCAAAATAGAACGGGCGGCCCGTGACGCTCGCCGAAGCACTCACTTTCGTCCAGGTTTCGCCGAGATCGTCAGAGCGATAAAAGCCGCTCTTTTTCGCCTCGATCATGGCGTAGACGGTGTTCGGTCGCGAAGCGGCGACGGCGATGGCGCTGCGGCCAAGCTCGCCTTCGGGCAAGCCTTTGGCAAGCTTCTTCCAGGTCTTGCCGGCGTCTGTAGATTTATAGAGGCCGCTGCCCGGCCCGCCCGACGTGAAGAAGTATGGCTTGCGGCGGAACTGCCACATCGACGCATAAACGATGCTCGGCTCCTGCGGATCGATGGCCAGATCGGCGCAGCCCGTGTCACGGTCTACGAACAACACCTTCTGCCAGGTCTTGCCGCCGTCTGTCGTCTTGAACACACCGCGTTCATCGTTGCTGTCCCACAGGTGGCCTGTGGCGGCGACGTAAACCGTCTCGGCATTCTTCGGGTCGATGACGATGCGCGAGATGCGCTCGGAATTCTCAAGCCCGACGCGCTTCCACGAATCGCCGCCATCGGTGGTTTTATAAAGTCCCGTGCCGACCGATGTGCTGTTGCGCGTCCAGGTTTCGCCTGTGCCGACCCAGACGGTTTCGGGATGTGCCTGATCAATGGTGATGGCGCCGATGGATTGCGTGTATTTGTCGAAGACAGGCTTGAACGAGGTGCCGCCGTTGATCGACTTCCAGACGCCGCCGCCCGCCGCGCCGACGTAGAGAATGCGCGGATTGTTGGCGACGCCGTCGATGGCGGCGATGCGCCCGCTGGTGATGGCCGGGCCGATGTGGCGAGCTTCGATTGCGCCGAACGTGCTGCTGTCAATTTTGACCTTGCCGTCCTGCGCCCTTGTGACGGAAATCGTTGAGAGCAGCACAAGCCATACAAGCGTCAATCGCCGAGAGTGTAGACGCATAGATAGGATCCTTTCGCTTAGGAGTTACGGGCCAACCAGTGGGCACATGACACGCAGCGCGCAGACAGGTTTACCACTGGGCCGGTCTGCGCGCTATCGGTTTTGTAATCAATCGCACAGTGCAAAAAAGAATGCCGGGTTACTGTTCTGAAGTCTCCAGCCGTGGCCTAGAAACGCACCGGCGGTTTGTCTTTCGGCTTCTCTTCGGTCTTCGGCTTATCGTCCGTCTTCGGCTTCTCTGCCGCCTTCACAGGCATCTTGAACACGGCATCGTCAACCGCCGCATCGATGTCTATCTTATCTATGGTGATCTGGATTTGTGTCTGTCCGGCGATCTTCTGCTCGGTTGAAAACGGAAACAGCACACCATTGACGGGCTTGTAATTGCTCGGATAAATGTCGACTTCCTGCTCGCCGCCGGGCGACCGACGTTTGGCGGTGACTTTCAATTCCAGATAGTTCGCCGCGTCTATATAGACATAGCGCACGTCACCGTTCTTGAGCGTCACCTTGAGTTTGTAGGCCGGCGTGCCTTCGAGGTCTTCTTTGCCGACGAGCTCGACGGTGTTGCCTTTCTCTTTGTAATCGACGAGCGGGCCGTCAATGTCGGCCTGCTCCTGCGCTTCTTTCAGGTCGTCGCCGGCCATCTTGTCCGGCTCGTTGACGCCCTGAAACGGGTTGACCTGCCAGCCGCTCTCGCCGTCATAAGCCTGCACCACCGACTGGCCCTGAAACGTCGCGTCCATGCGAAAGGCGTTGGGCCGCTTTTGCTGTAGGGTGATGGGAATCTCAACGCCCTGGCTGGTGATGGTCAGTTTGCCGGTCGCCTTGAGGCTCTTGATGGCTTTGATCTTCTGCAACCCGCCGCGCGCTTCGGTACTCTTCTTGATGATGTCGTCGACGGTCTGCGCCGAAGCCGCCACCGTGAGCAACAAGGTGAATGCGAAAAGCAGGATCAGATTTTTGCGAATCATCGGGTCTCCTTCCTCTGTTTAGCTGTTTTCATGATGTTGAGCTGTGCCTGAAATACGCTCGTCCCTGTGGATTAGTTTCGCCGCCCCGCTCGGATAACCTTACACGCCGCGCTTGAGTAAACGCAATCGCGCCGCGCGCATGCGCCTGACCGAGCAGCTTGAGCAAAGAAAAAGCCGTAGGCCCGCAGTTGACACCGTCGCGCGCCGTCTGGTAGCTTTTCATTTCCGTTGAATGGTTATTTGAAAGTCATATTATTCCTGAGTAGCTCAATGGTAGAGCATCCGGCTGTAACAATGCAGCCTCCACAGGCGACTGTGGTTGAATAACTGGGTGAATTCAGAAAACCCTACCCCAGCGATAGCTGGTACGGCAATCCTGAGCGAAGCCTGCTGAAAGGTCATCGTGTAGGCAGGAACGTGCAGAGACTAGGAGTTGAGGAACCTAACCAATAAGACTCCACTAGCGCCCGGCAACTTCCCCGTGAAGTTGATGAGATAGTCCGCCCCTATGCGAAAGCGTAGGACCATGCGTAACCGGAGGGTTGTAGGTTCGAGTCCTACCTCAGGAGCCACTATCAAAGATAAAAGGCCGCCGCCATGGTGGCCTTTTATCTTTATGGGCAGGATGCGACGACGCTTTACCCTGTGCATTGGCCCGACGCCATTCGTAAATGGCTATGGGCGCGCAAACGTCTGCCGGTTTAACCGGCGAAGCCTATGCGTTTGAGCAAATCCTTGAACTTCGGATGGCCGCGCAGCCAGTCATATCTGGGGTCTGTGTTGAGGTATATCATGGCGCTTGAGCGCTCTTGATAAGCCTTCTCCAGCCATGCGAGCGTCTGCTCGACATCGCCAAGCCCTGCATAGATCACGGCGATGTGCAGCGAGTCAACGTAGGTTTGCCCGGATGCCGCTTTGAATTCTTCGATCAGCTTTAAGGCTTCGCCTCTTCTGCCGATGACTGCGTAAATATGCCCAAGCGCGGCTTCGCCCGATTTGCCTGGGACTACGCCGATGGCTTTGCGGGCGGCGGCGATGGCTTCCTCAATCATGCCTTTCTGTTCACATGCCAATCCCAAAACCAGGTGGCCTAGATAGGAGTTCGCGTCTATTTCAATCAGCTTCTTGCACAACTCGATCAACTGATCATATTGCCGGTTATGATAAAGGTGCGCCAAACGTGTGGAACTGATGCCGACATAAGATGACGGGTCAGACTCCTCGGCAAGCTTCAACTCGACCAGCGCCGCGTCATTGCGGGCCATCGCCAACAAGCAATCGGCGTAAGCCTGATGCGCCGCGGCGTAGGCGGGCTTCAGTTCGAGGGCGCGCTGCAATTCGCGCTCGGCTGCCGGCCAGTCCCAATCATAGCGCAGCTTGATCAGTCCAAGCGCCGTGTGGGCTTCGGCTGACATTTCATCCAGTTCCAGCGCTCTAAGCGCCGATGACTTTGCCCTGGGCATAGTTTCGCGCGGCGGCAGCGTGCCGAACGTGCGAAAGCCGAGCAGGGCATAAGCGCTGGCCAGCGCCGCATGGGCGAGCGCAAAATCCGGGTCCAGAGTCACCGCCTGGTTAAAGTACTCGACCGCTTTCTTGATGCCTTCAGGCGTCAGCCTGATGTAATGGAAGCGGCCCTGCAAATAAGCCGTATAGGCCTCGGTATTCTGCGTCTGTCGCCGGGCCAGACGAGCCTTCTCTTCGCCCGACAGGTTGAGCGTCAGCGCGCCGGCCATCTTGGCCGAAACGCGATCTTCAACAGTGAAAACGTCGGTGACCTTTTCGTCGAATTTATCCGTCCAGATCGGCGTCCCGGTTTCGACACTGACCAGTTGCACGGTGACGCGGTAAGTTTCGCCGGACTTTCGGATCGTGCCTTCCAGAACCGACTCGACATTCAGCCCGCGCCCCACATCGCCGAGGCTTTGCTCGGTGTGCGCGTACTTGAGGACGGCGCTTGTCGGGCGAACACTGAACTGCTTGATGCTGCCGAGCCGTGTGATCAAGGCATCGGCCATGCCGACGCCCAGATAATCATCGCCTTCGCCAGTGCCAACCAGCTTGAACGGCAATATGGCCACGGTTCTGGGGCTGGCGGCGCGGTTTTTGGAGCGCATTGAAATCCACAGATAAGCGCTCACGGCCACTGCCATGACCAGCAGAAGGGCGAGCGCCAGCCGGTTGCGGGCGAATGCCGTGCGCGACACCGCTTCAGTCGGCATAGCGGCGACCAGCGGCACGGCGGGTTGACCGGTCAAGCGATAATCGTCTTCCTCGCCGCCCGTCTGCTCTTCTTCAATGATGATCTCTGCCGATGTCTGCTCTTCCAGAATCCATTCAGACTCCTGGCCGATTCTCTGAACCTCAGCAACGAACTGGTAGCCCCGCCCTGGAATCGTCTTGATATATGGCTGGCCGCTCGCGCCTTCGCTGAGCGCCTTGCGGAGCGCCGAGATGTTCACGGTCAGGTTGGCTTCCTCGACGCTGGTTTCGGGCCAGAGCTTATCCATCAACTCATCTTTGGTGATCAGGCGACCGCTGTCTTCGACGAAGACCAGAAGCAGTTCGAACAATCTGGGACTGAGCGGCACAGGGTCGTCGCCGCGCCGCAACAGGCGACTGGCCGCATCCAGCCGAAAAGGGCCGAATTCGTAAAGGCGTTTGTCTGAATAGGTCATAACCGCATTTGGATTTATTTGGATTTTTTTGGCCCCGGATTTAGGACTTTTATAACACTTCTGACCGATACTGCGCCACGGATTGAGGAGCGCCGGGTGCAGAGTCTACCACTCGACCTCCATTTAAGCAATTCGCGCCAATCGAAGGTGAAAGACCGCAGGCAGCAACCGAACTGGAGGCAGGGTGGCTATCAAAAGACGGATTGAAATCAGAACGCACACGCACCAGGTGATCAAAATCAACCGCCGCGACACCGTGCTCAAAGGCTGGTGTGCAACGTGCGGCCAGGAAGTCGAAGTCACGCGATTTGAAAAGCTGGTTCCGCGATCACCGCGCAAGCCCAAATGATCGCACGGCAATTTTAACTCAGCCCTGGCGGCTGAAAACAACTTCGGAGGAAAAGATCATGAACCGAATCACCCGCAGAAATTCGCTGAGAATCCTTTTAACGTTGATCGCCGTTCTCGGCGTCATAGTGAGCACGCTGCCGGCGCTGGCGCAAAGCGGCGACGGGACGGAAATCAATCGCGTCAAGCCCGCGGCAATCGCGGCAACCGGCAAGCTTCACATTCCCCTCATCAGAGGCGTCGGCCCTGTGCCCGGCGATATGGTGGTCGATTTCGCCTCGCAAATCAAAAACGCTTACGCCGATGTGAAATGGAATAAAGAAAACAACACCGTCAAGATCAAGTTTCACATGGAGAACCTGCCCTATAGACCGACGGTCGCGCGCCAGCCGGGCACCAATCCCAAGAATCGTTTTACGCCGAATTACCCGGAGGTGGTTGAAAACGGCCAGTATTCGTTCTGGTTGATTCCCGCCACCCTTTTCCGCTCAGGCGTCTTCTATTATGACCGGCAGACGCTTGATCTGCTCGGCAGCGATAAGACATTAGCGAATCCCCCGGCTGACGCGCTGATCTTAAACATTCCGATCATCTCGATCATCCAGAGCCCGATGGTTGAGCCGGACCAGAACGGCGTGCTCGATTTCACCTGGCGACTGAGCTACGACCGTGTGCTCGACGCGGTTGGCAATGGCGGCTCCGAAAACGCCTTCGGGCCGCTCAACCTCGCTAATGCCGGCGAGCTAAGCTTGATCACGACGCGCCCGATTCCGCCAGGCGAAGCGATGTCGTTTGATCACTTCCTCAACGGCATAGGCTTTCTACTCGACACCACGGTTGAGCCAAATCCGCGACCACGCGAACTGGATTCAAAGTTTAACCCGATGGTCGTCAATGGCGCGATGGGTTATATCCGTGTCCCTGAAGGTTTCCGCATCGACACCGCCGTGACCTGGCAGATGGTTCCCTATGAAGATCGTCAAGGGGCTTACACCAGGCCGCTGATTCCAGGGATAAAAATCAAGTGAGGTCAGTGAAGTTCAAGCTCACGCCTGGAGGCGATGCAGCCCGCCTCCAGGCGTGAGCTTGTCAGATCACCGCTTGGGACGCAAAGGTGGCGGACATTCTTCACCCTTGATCCGAATAATCGAGCGCCGGATCATGATCGCTTGATGGGGCAATCGTGTGACGCGCCGGGTTGAAAGCTTTCAAGCAGTTGTCCGAGATCGGCCATATCCTCTACGGGCTTGCTTAACGCTTCGCCGCGACAAGCAGGGCATTCACCGATGATCGCCAGCCTGTCTTTGTCGTCGTGCGTGAAGCGCAGCGCGCCGCCGGTTTCTCCTATGCTGACGACGACCCCGTAACGCTTGTCTTCAAGATCGCGCTCGAACGCATAATCGTCGGCGTCTTTCGGCAGCAAATCGTCAATTTCGCCTTCGATTTTCTTGGCCAGCCGCTTGCGCTTTTTGTAGTCGGACTGTTTGCGTTTCTCTTGCTCCTGCGACCAGGCTTCCAGCGCCAGTTCTTTCAGTGTTTTCAACTTGCTTCTCCTTTTCGCGAACTTCTGGAACCGAAAGATGAGGTTAGCGCAATCTCGCGCGATCTGAAATCCGATAAAGCTGGATCGTTTGGCGAAAGAGGTTGACGGCGGTCGCGCAAAAGCAGGCCGCCGCCGACCGTTAGAGACTGTTACGGGCGTCCTGATCCACTGGCGACCGCCTCAATCACGCTGAACTTCATCTTATATCGCAGGCTTATTTCAAAAGTGTTAAGGCGATGCTACGCCATTGTAAAATCTGACGGTCCGGCTTATGAAGGCACGAGGAACTCCAGCGCGTTGCTTTCGACGGTCACCTCAATGGCGGTCGGATGCGAGTTTTCAGCAATCGCTTCATCTTCTTTGTCGAGCCAGATTTTGTCGTCAACATGAACCTCTGAGCCTTGCCAGATCACCCGCAGATGCTTGCCTCGGTGAACCGTGAAGCGCGGAAAAGCCTCTGCCGATTGCCGGCGTTTGGTGAGGTAATCCAACATCTCGTCGCGCTCGTGCTCGCCGACGAAAACAAAATCGAGATAGCCATCACTCGGATCGGCATCAGGCGCGAATCGCAGATTGGGGCCGACCGACTTGGTGTTCATGGCTTCGATCAGCACGTAGCGGCCCGCAAAGCGTCGCCCATCGATAGCCACATTCACCCCACAGGCAGGGAAGTCCGCGACCAGGGCTTTGAAGGCGCTGAGGTCGCTGTGCAGTTTCTGCTTCGGGTCATCAAACTCAATGTCGTGGTCGTCATCAATCTCGTCGAGTATCGACATCAGGCCGCTAAACAGGCCCAGTCCGACGCCCTCAAGGAATCTCTCTTCGCCTTTCGGCCCGCGCGCCGTGCCGACATCAAAGCCTCTGCGCCGCGCCGACCGCCAGCCGGCGATCAACTCTTGCGGCGACTCGGTGATGCCCAGCGATCTGGCGATGTTATTTGCTGTGCCGCAAGGCAGCACGGCAATCGGGATGTTGCGCCCGAGCAAACGGGTCGCCACCTTGTGCACAGTGCCATCGCCGCCGGCCACCGCAACCAGATCGGCAGGCTCTTTTAATGCAGCCTTATAATCTTTCTTGGAGGATTGATATAAAACTTCGTGCCCGGCCTGCTCGATCATCGCGGTCAACTCAGTGGCCGAGAATGATTCATCGCCGGCTGTTGGATTGTGAATCAGTGTAACGCGCATCCGCAAGCATCGCCTCAATTCTAAAGTTGCTTCACGCCCTCTTCAGCAAGTCGACTGCCAGAGTTCGGAAGGAACAGGAAATGCTTTTTCTATGCCTGGCGGTTTGCAAGTGAGTTAGAGAAGCGCGGAGGAAGCATGAGAATATTGATTGCAAACGATGATGGGATTTATAGTCCGGGCCTGCTCGCTCTGGCCGAAGCCGCTTCGCGGTTTGGCGACGTGCGCATCGTCGCGCCTGATGTCGAGCAATCTTCCATGAGCCACGCCATCACGTCCTCGCGCCCGCTGTCATACCGGCGCACGCCCTTGAAAGAGTTCGAAGCCTACCGTGTGAACGGCACGCCAGCCGATTGCGTCACCTTAGGGGCTTACCACTGGGATAGGGTGGATGTCGTTTTATCGGGCATCAATCTGGGAACCAATCTGGGCAACGCCATCTGGCATTCGGGTACGCTGGCCGCCGCCAAGCAGGCGGCGCTGTTAGGTCTGCGCGGCATTGCCTTCAGCACGCCGGTCACAGAGGACGTGCCGGATTTTCCCCGGCTCGCGCCTCATGTCGCACACGTTCTGGAGATACTGCTCGGCGAGCCGACCTTCAAGCTGCTCAATGTGAATATTCCCGCGCAGCCGAAGGGCCTGCGTTGGACGCGCCAATCCTGCCGGCAGTACGACGGCAAGGTCGTGCCTGCCAAAGACCCAATGGGAAGACAGCACTTCTGGTATACCGTGACGCCGATTCAAGAGACCGAAGAAGGCACAGATCGCCGGGCCATCGAACAGGGATACGTATCGATCACGCCGTTGCGCCTCGACCTCACGAACGAGCAGGAACTCAGCGAGGCACAGGCGAGAATCCCGCTTGATTGAATGCCGGCAGGTCTATTTTTCAAGCTCTCTTTCTGCATAACCGGCTTCGGACATTTTCCTTCGCCTCCCCTACAATGTTAAAAGTAACTCCGCAGCCCGATTCATCGGGCTTTCTCGAAGGGCAATTAGGCCAGCCGTTCTACGGCTGGTTCATAGTGCTGAGATAACTATCCGCCCTTGAGTAACCAGCGCTAGAAGCGCTAGCCTAATTGCCCTTCGGGAAAGCAGCCTGAAGGCCGCTGCGGAGTTAGAGCAGATATCAATTGGATTAAGCCGCCATCATGTAGGGGAGGCCCTGCGGTGGCCTCCCCAGACTGCGCTTGCCTACACTGGGGCGACCACCGC
>JBBWZK010000202.1:0-20212 GCA_039648975.1 Blastocatellia bacterium | reverse complement strand
CTGACGGCTCAGTCAGATCGCCGCTGGTTCCCCAGCCAACTACCGTCGTCGAACCGTTTGAACTGTTGATGATGAACCACGTGCCCGTCGATGGCCGCCACACCGCCACATCCGCTTTGCCGTCGCCGTCAAAGTCGGAAGCGCTGATGGAGAGGTGTCCGTTAACGGAAGAGGTCGTGATGGCCGGCGACCCAACCCCGAATTCAGGAGGGAAGGTGGCGTTCCAGGTCAAATTGGTCGTACCTGACAAGCCGACAATGTTGAACTTGAGGTTGATGAGCGTTTGTGTACCACTAAAGGTAAGCGGGTTCAGAAAATCGACAAGGAGAACCAACTGGCCAGGGGTACTGGTGTTGTCGGTTACATTCCCAGCCGAACTAATCGTTCCCGCCGTACTGAAGGACGGATTCGACGGCACGACTTTGGTTTGGTCGAAGTTAATCACCAGCCTGTAGCCCAAGACATTGTCGCTGCCCGCAAGCGAGCCACTTATCGTCACAGGCACAGTGAAATTGCTTACTCCCGGGCTGGCGGTTACGTTCGGCAAAGTAACCGTGAGACTGGCCGTCGCCGCCGCAGGGCTTTGCAGAGAGGAAGGAGGAGTCCAATCGCCGTCGACATCTCCCACCAGAACGGCGTCGTAGTTTTGCGCCGTTTGATTGGTGGTGAGGTTTGGATAAAAACGGCTTGGCGGTTTGAACTTCCAGGTGCCTGCGCTTCCCGTGCCCGGCAGGAAGGTCACGTAGTGGCGCAGCAGGTCGACATCCGGCGCATCCGTGCTGCCGCTGTTGTTGGTATCGCCGGCGGTCTGCTGGCAAGCCGTGGGCGCGTCCAGCGCGGCGACGAATCTTCTGAGCCGGCCAACATCTTGCGCCTTGATGCCGTTCACATCGCCGCTCTTTGATGGCACGACCGTGTAGTTGCCGCCTTGCGTTAAGCCCGTCAAGTTATAATTGCCTGAAAGGTCTGTGGTGCTGGTTGCGGCAGGCGGCAACATCGCCGCCACGACGCCCGGCACTTTCTTCGCCGGATCGATGCAATAGCTCACGGTGCCGGAAATGCCTGCGCTCGGGGGAACTCCGGCGTAGCAGCTTCGCGAAATCGACAGCAGGTAATCGCCCGCACCTTCGGCTCCCGTATTGGACGTGCCTGTATGCACCCTTGCATAGTAAGTCCCTGTGGTCTTCACTCTCCAGAGCAGCCCTTCACCAGGGAATTGCGGCGAATAACAGGTCAGACTGGGGTGCGTGCAGGACGGATAGGTGGTGCCGCTGCAAGGGTCTCCCAGACATGAAAGCGAGTCGGAATCGTTGACCGCAATCAGCACGCTCCCGCCTGAATCGAGCAAATCCAGCGCCCCGTTAATTGGCGTGTTATCGCGTTTCGGGTCGCCATCGAGGCTGAGGAAGAGCAACTCGCCGGCATTCGCGGTGAACGAGTAAACATCCACATCGGTCGACGGCGCAGCGCCGGAGAGCGTGCCAAAGTAGAAACTATTGGCCGCCGAATTGGCCTGTGCGGTCGTATCGTTCGGCTCGGTTTCGTTGGTCGCCGAGCAACTGTTGCAATTCGCATTCACTCCCGCCGGCTGCACCACGTAATACAAACGATAAGGCTCGGCTGCCACTGCCGCGGTCGTCCCGTTTGAAAACGTGCTGACTCTTAAGAATGACGGCACACCTGTGGTTGGCGTTCCCGCCAGGTTTGGCCCCAGTGAGCCGAAGGCGACATCATTGTTCTTGTCGTCGTATTCGAGCGTGTCTGTGGTGGTCGTCAAGCGCAGATCAAAGTCGTTGGAATTACCGGCGACGCCGTCAATCATGGCGAAGGCGCGGGCTCCGGCAGCCGGAGTTCCCAAGGAATAGAAATCGGCTTCTGTGGCGGGACTGATCGTCCCTTCGATCCCACAGACGGGCGTGCTGGCGGTGGCCGGCGTATCGTTCGGTTCAACCTCTCGCGTGCAGAGATTCACCTCTATGGTAAAGGGACTGCCGGAGTCAATGGTGTTCTGATCAACGAAGATAAAAATCTGCTGACCGGCGCTGAGTGCCTGACACATGACTTCTTCCGAACTGCCCGACAAGTTGCGATTGGCGGCACTCAGACAGGTCGCGACGGTGACAGGCGTTCCAGGGGTTGCCGCCGGACAGGTGCTTGCGGTGTACAGCACAAGCCGGCTGAGCGAATCGAAGTTGGTCACCTTGAAGGAGTAGCTGCCAGCGGCTGGCGCAGTGAACGAATAGACCACGTCATTGCCTGTGGCGGTCGAGGCGACCTGGCCGATCCCTGTGAAACAACCTGCGCCGGACAGTTCATAGTCGTCTGCGGCGACGGCAGTCGTGCCGTTTACCGGCGTGTCGAGCGCCAGCGCCAGCGCTCCCGCACAGGTGTCATTCACGGGCAACGCTACTTGACCGACCACCAGTTGAATCGCTGTATTGCCAGGCACGGGCGCGAACACATCACACTGCCACATGACGATGAAATACTGCGTGCCTGCATTGAGCCGCGTGGTGATCACCGATTGCAAAGCGGCGCTCACACACGAATCATCATCGCAGCCGTCGCTCTGACCGCTGGAGGGGATTTCTGTAAAGGGGCCGGCGCATCCTCCTGTCGAGGTATAGATAGACATCACCGTATCGTCAACCGTGGTGCTAGTGCCATCAGAGGCACAGGAGGAGATGGTATAGAACCCCGTCGCCGCCGGCGTGAAGGTGTACCAGATGCTGTGCGAAACGGAAGTCTGGCATGAAGGCAGCGGCGGGTCGCCCGTCGTCGTCGCACCGGTAATGTCGGTAGTGACCGATGTAAAGAAGGGGAAAGGCCCTGTGGGAGAAACAACCTCTGCGCCGGCACAGGTATCGTTGGGCGGCGCGACCAGCGGCGTATTGCCTGGCGGTGTGGCGGCTGCATAAGCGCGGCGGCGGTTGCGTAATTGAGTTTTCAAATCGAGCACATCAGTTGACCGGCGGGCCGTGAACTTCGAATACTCATCTAACAGAACCTCTTGCTCGCGCGTCAGCGCCGCGCCTTTGACGTAATGATCATAGAGCGCGCGCGAGATCAACACGTCGGCTTCCAGTTCGATCAGCGTCTCGCTGGCGGCGAAGCGGCGCAGCAAGCTGGCTTCTTCTTCAGAAAACGGCGCGCCGCCGTTCAAGTCCGCCAGCAGTTTGTCGAGCGCCGCCCGGCGCTCGCCGTCAAGCCCCGTGCCCGCTGGGTTTTGCGCCGTGCCGCGCGCCGTATGGCTGACGCTCGCCTGGCCTGATTGTAGATTGGGCAGAGTCAACCAGATGCTCACGCCGATCAGCGCCAACAACAAACTGATGCCATACCGCATACGCCTGAATGAAGCCTTCATATGTAAGTCTCCTGTACTTAGTTCTTCTATTATTCCCAACCACTGAGTGAACTGCCGATGTGTCGCGGCGTCGCAAGCGAGCCGGCATAGATCAGCGAGATTGTCACCGCGCCTGCCATCGCGCCGGCGATTGAATTGCCCTCACAACACCCTGTAGTGTCAATCAAGATCAGGGCACACAGACGAATTATCTAAGCCGCAGCAAAGATGCGCTGTGCTCATCTCCGCCTGTTTGCGTCTTATCTTTAGCTTTATCCTTCTGCTCTGAGGATAAGCCACAACCTGAAAACCAGTTGTGCTAGAAAGCCCTCGCCGAATCGTCGCTATCCTATCGAGTATCGCGACGGCAAGTCAAGACAAAATCAAGCGACGCGGAGACGCGGTGACACGGCGACGCGGCGACAGAGTTAATCAAACTGTTTGTCACCGCATCTCCCCTCGCCGCGTCGCCGTGTCGCCGCGGCGCCGTGTCTTTTCAGGTGGACTAGCGCAGTCTCGTCGTTGGGTCGCCCAGCAGAATCCACGTCCGCCGTATGTCGCGGCTCGTGGTCGTCGCTTTGGCTTTCAACGTCGCCTCGCCCAGGGTTGCGCCGCTGCCGAACAGCGTGCGATATAACGCTTGATTGACAACCAACTGCTCCGCCGGGCCGCTCATTCCCGACGAGGCCCATGCCGCCACCGCGCCGCCGCGCGGCGCTTTTACCAGCGCTTCGGCAAGGCTGTCGAGGGCCGGCTCGTGGAAATAGCCGTTCAAACAGGTCATCGACACGAAGAACGTCAGCCGCTCGCCATTCGTCAACTCGCGCGCATCCATATTGGTCAGCAAGCCGCCGTTCCACTGAGCGATATTGCCGTGACCCATATAGTTGACGATCTTGCGCCCTTCATTGATTGCCGCCAGCAGCCGTTGGCGCGCTGCCGCATCGCCCAATTCACCGCGCGCGATCTCTTCGGCGCGCACGCCCGGCGGAATGAAGGCGCGCAACTGGCTAACCGCGCGCTCGAAATCAAAATCGCCGTTGCTGTCGGCAACCAGCAGCATGGCCTCTGACGGCGCAGCGCTGTCGTAAGCAACGATCTTGGCAATCACCGCCGCCGCTTCGCTTGCCGAGCGCACAGGCAAACGCCCGATGGCCATCTCTGCCAGCCCATCGCCGTTGAAGTCCACAAACCAGTCGTCACTCGCCGTCTCCATCAAGGCCGTATCGATCAGCTTCGTCGGCACCAGATCCAACTCGCCGAGGCCAAGATAATTCTTCGCGTCATAACTGGCATCGCCGCCCAGCAGCACATAGCGCGGCGCTGTCTTCCAGTTGCCGGCGGCATACAACAGAAAATCTTTGACCGCTTGCGGCGTCTTCTGGCCGTAGCTGAATTCGTCGTAGAGGTCTTCGACATCGATGACAGCGACCTTGTAGCCTTGCTGCTGGCGCAGCGTCTTCAAAGGCTCGAAGGCCGCCATCATCTCGCGCCGCGTGATGATCACGAGATCCGCCGCATTCGCCGGCTGCCGCCAGCTTGATGGGTTATCGGCCACTATCGCAGCAGGCCGCTGCACCTGCGCCACGGTGAAGGCGACCAGCCGCCGCGTGCCTGTGCCCGGCACATTAACGATGGCGCTGTAGCCGCTCTTGTCACGCCGCACAATGGCAGCAACTTCCTGCACGCCGTCCTTCTCTGCCTCGGTAACATCCATTACACGAATCGCCGGGCTGCTGAAACCGCTGATGGTCAACTGCAGCGACGCCTGCGCGGTGCAGGCGAGCGCGTTCTGGTCTGCCGTATAGCCGCGCCAGTAGCTCAGGCGAATCGTGTCAACCAGGCTCATATCATTGTTGCCGTCTTCGGCGATGAACTGCACAACGTTGTCGCCTTCGCGAATCTTTGCCGGCGCAAGTTGGATGCGCAACGCGGCAGGCGACTGGCCATCGAAGGCGAGCGCCCCAACCGCTTCACCATTGAGCAGCACGCTGACGCGATGCGGCACCAGCGTGATGCCCTGCATCGTCACTTCAAGCGTTGCCGGGGTTGCCGGAACGACGCTCGACAAACGCAGGCTGCGCGTCACACCGGCGAGGCTGACGACCGCGCCGAAGAAGTTTTCGCGCTCGCCGTTGCGCAGCGCGGCGAAGTAGATGCTGCGTTCTTGCAATTCCGCCGTCGCCAGGAAACTCGCCGCGCCCGGCGTCGCACTCTTCGACTTCACTTGCTCTATGCGCTGGCCTGTTTGATTGCCGACAACCAGCCAGTAAACCCGCGCGGCGCTGTAAGGACTATCAGGCGCAGTCCCGTAAAACTCGATGGCATCAATGGCCTCGACTCTGCCGTTCTGTTCGCCCGGCACCGCGATGGGCCGCTCGCGCCCGTCTTCATAGAGTTGCAGCAGGCGCGGGTCAATCTGCGGATTCAGCCCGGCGGCCAGCAATTGCGCTTGCGTCACGCGATAGACGCCCGTCTGCTTGATATAAAGCTTGAGCGCCGTCGCCGTTCCCTGCGCAATTTGCGGCGCAGCGGCAAGCGTAACATTGCCTACATTATCTTTCTGATCGTCGTTGCGACGATCATCGCCAAGCTCGGCAAGCGATGGCGAGGCGGCGTCCAGGCTCAAGCCGGGCGCGGTGATGGTCGTGACAGGGCCATGCCAGTCGCTAAGGCCATCGAGGCCAACCGCTTCGATCCAGTAGCGTGCGAAGCGCGTGCCCGCAGGCAATTGATCGAAGCAGCGATAGGTGCGGCCCGTGGCCAGTTCGATGCCCGGCCCGGCGAACAAGGCCGAGCCGGCGATCATCTCGCGGTTGACGCGCCGGCGCTTGTCGCCGGCTTCGCGGTAAACGTTGAATCCAAGATTATCGGTTTCGTAGCTTGCATTCCATTCAACCGACACTCGCCCGTCATCGCTTATGGTCGCGGTCTGCGACGACAGGCGTGCCAGGGTCGGCTCGGTCGTTCCGATGTTCAGGCACCAGCCCATGCCGATGTTGCCGGCATCGCCGCCCTCATCGTCGACGACGTAGAGCTTCCAGGTGCCGTTCGGATTCGTGCCGTTGAAAACCGAAAGCGCCGAACTAGGCGACGGCGGCGGCGAAACCGACGGCCACGAATCGGGCGTCAGTTCGTAATTCGCAGGCTGGTAGGTGCCCGATGTGAGTGGGCTGTTATCGGGCAGCACTGTCGCCGCGTTGTCGTCAAACGTCAGGTTGAGGTTAAAGATCGGCCAACTGCCGCCGGCGTCCGACATGATGACGGCGGTGGCGCCGGTCGGCCCAACCAGCAGAATGTCAATATCGTCACTGAACGTGTGGCTCAAGCCTTTCAGGTCTACGGTAACCTTCGCCACATTGCCAGTAAGGCCGGAGATCTCGATCTGCGAAGGATAAGGCGAAGCAACGGTCGGCGGCGTATCGCTGTCGTTGATGTCGATGTTTGCCGGATTGCAGGTCTGCGGCGCGGTCAGTAGGTTCAAGCTCCAGCCGCCGGCGATGGCGCCGGCATTATTCTGTGTATCGTCGACGACGTAGAGCGTCCAGGTGCCGTTCGGGTTGGTGCCGTCAAAGATCGACAGCAGCGTGTTGCCTGTCGGCACAGGCGCGGGCGCGGGGAAGGTGTCGCCCGTTTCGATGTTAGACGGTTTGAAAGTGCCTGAAACCAGCGGGCCATTGTCGGGCAGCGAATTGACAGCGTTGTCATCAAAGGTCAGGGTGATGTTCGATGCCGGCGTGTTGCCGCCGACATCCGACATCAGCAAGGCGCTCGCGCCGGTCGGCCCGACCAGCAGCACATCGATGTCGTCGGGGAAAGTATGCGACAGGTTCGTCAACGTCACTGTCATGCCAACAAGGTTGCCGGTCAAGCCTGACACCGCGAGGTTCGACGGATAGGGCGTCGCGGCAGTCGGCGGCGAGGCGCTGTCGTTGATCGTGATCGGCGCACTGTTGGAAAAGACCATGCCGTTGGTTTCGACACTGCCGGCATTAAACTGCCGGGCGTGAACGATGCGCGCCCGCGTCGTTCCGCTGACGCGCCGCCCGTCTCTGGTCAAGGCGGTAACCGTGATGCGGTTATCGCCGTCGCTGACTCGCAAGGATTGCGCCGCGACGGTGATCAGCAGATCGTCGCGCCCGTCGTGGTTCAAGTCTTTGAGTTCGGCGCGCAACTGGCCGTTTGCCTGCTTGGTCGACGGCGCACCGGCAACCGCGACGCTGGCGGGCCGCAGGCTGGCGGCATCGACAGCAGCATTGCCGTAGATGACCACAGGCACCAGCGCGCGGGTCATCACATCGATTACTTTCGCCGATTCGCCGGGCAGGATGTCGACTTCGACGCGCAAATCGCCCGGCGCAGTTTTCTGCGCCGCGACGATGCGGTAATAACCGAAGCCGAGCAAGACGAGCGCCAGCATCAGCGCCGCGCCGGCCCGGAGAATCCTCTTTGTCCTGCGCCCTGAGCGAATGGGCTGCCTTTTCATCTCGCCTCCCATGAGCGAACCGCCTGATATTCAAACCGGTGAAGTTGGGGGGATGTGCGCGCATTACGCCGTGATCGCCAGCGTTGGGGATGAGCCGGAGCGCCCTATGATGAGTGCGGCGGTTTGCAAATAGCAACTCGCCCGACCAATGGCTATCCTAACCGTACTGAAAATCGCCAGTCAAGTTACCGGCAACTGAGATAGCGGGTTTCGATTGGATGTAGCGCATGCTGTTAGCTTGCGCTTCGGGCGGCGCACGCTACCAGCTTGCGCTACATGGCACACCCATTTGCAAACTGGTATAGGTGGGAGACAATGAATCAATGCGCAGACAAAAAGAGCCGGGAGCAGTCACAAAAACCGCCCCCGGCATTCCTCACATCAAGGAGACAATCGTGGCTAACGCAGTTTCATCGTCGGGTCGCCCAGCAGTATCCACGTCCGCCGCACGTCGCCATTGGCGACCGCCGCTTTCGCTCGCGTCATGGCTTCGCCTATGGTTAAGCCCTGGCTGCCGAACATCTGTCGATAGGCCTCCTGGTTCATCAAGGCTTGCGCATCCGGCAACGTCATGCCGCTCGATGCCCATACCGCCACCGCGCCGCCGCGCTCAGACTTCAGCAGGACTTCGGCGAGACTGCCCGCCGCCGGATCGGTGTAGTAACCATTCAGACAGGTCATCATCACGAATATCGCCAGCCGGTCACTGTTGGTTAAGCTGCTTACATCTGCGGACGTCAGCAGGCCGCCGCGCCACAGCTCGACTGATCCGTGCCCGACATAATTCACCAATCGCTGGCCGTTGTTGATCGCCGCGATCAAGCGTGCGCGTGTCGTCGCATCATCGGCATCGCCGCGATGCAGCGACTGCACACGCACATCCGCCGGGATCAACCCGCGCAGGCTTTCGCTGGCGCTGGCGAAGTCATAGGTGTCGTTCAGGTCGCTCACCAGCAGCAGCGTATCGGCTGGCGTCTGGCTGTTATAGCGAGCGATCTTCGCCGCCATCGTCAGCGCCTCGCTCGCCGTCCGCGCCGGCAGCCGCCCGATGGCCAGCTCCCCTACCCCATCGTTGTTGAAGTCGACGAAAAAGTCGTCCGTCGCCGTCTCCATGTACTGCGTGTCGAACAGCTTCGTCGGCACCAGATCACTATTGCCCAATCCTAGATACCCCTTCGGGTCATAGCTGGCATCGCCGACCAGCAGCACATAACGCGGTTTCTTCTTCCAACTGCTCGCCGCATACAAGAGTAAATCTTTCACCGCCTGCGGCGTCTTCTGCCCGAAGCTGAACTCATTATAGACCGCTTCGATGTCGACGACCGCAACGCTCAGGCCCTGTTCCTGGCGCAGCGTGACCAGCGGATCAAGCGCCGCCGCGAACTCCTTGCGCGTGATGACGACGAGGTCTGCGCCATTAAGCGGCTGCCGCCATGATGAAGCGGCGCTCGCGGCAACACTGACAGGGCTTGCCAGATCACTGGCCAAAGCCAGCAGCGTCCGCTGACCCGTGCCCGGCACTTGCAGCGACACGCTAGCGCCGCTCTTCTGTTGCTGCACGACGCCGATCAGTTCCTGCACCGCGTTGGCATCTGTAATATCCAACACACGAATCGTTGGCTTGCTGAAGCCGTCTATGGTCAACGCCTGCTGACCGGTCGCCGTCAACCGCAACGATTCGCCGTCTGCGGTATTGTAATGTTGATAACTCAAGCGCAGGGCATCGACTAGGCTGACATCGCCTGGGCCGCCAAGCGGCACGAGGCGCACGGTGTTCGCGCCTTCGCGCAACAACGCATGCCCGACATTGAAGCTAGCCGAAGACGACGCCTGGCCGGCGAACGACAGGCTGCCGACGACGCTGCCGTTGAGTTCGACACGGACGCTGTGCGCCTGACTGGTTGCGCCTTGCAGGGTGACTTCCAGCGTCGCCGCCGTCGCCGCGCTGCTGTTGACGCGCGCCAGCGTCAGCATTTGATCGACCGCCTCATGGATGACCGCGCCGAAGAAGTTCTCGCGCTCGCCGTTGCGCAGCGCCGAGAAGTAGAGCGTCCGGTCGCGCCGTTCGACGGTAGTAAGGAAGCTGCCGCCCGGCGAAGCATTGCCGGGGCTCGCCACTTTCGGGATGCGTTTGCCTTGTGTCGCGCCGACCAGCAGCCAGTAAGCCCGCTCATTGGTATAGGCATTATTAACACCCGTGCCGTAGAACTCTATGCCCGAAAGCGAGCCGTCCTTGTTGATCGTGACGTTGATCGGCTGTTCGCGCCCGTCAACGAAGAGTTGTAAGAGTTGTGGATTGACGCGCCCGTCCAGGCCGGCGGCGATCAAGTCGGCAACCTTGATCTGATACCAGCCTTCGCGATTGACCGCAAGCTTGATCGTCGTATTGCCGGTCAGGGCCTGCTGCGTGGCCAGCGCCGCCGCCGTTGCGCGCCGCTGCGTCGCAAAGCGTTCGACCGTGTGGGTCGCCGTATCGGTGTTTTGATCGTCGCTCAGTTCGTTCAGCAGCCGAGCGTTCGGCTCATAGGAATCCGCCGCCAGCTTGGCCGCTGAAGACATCAGCACAGGCCCATGCCAGAAGCTGTTGCCGTTGAGATCCTTCTCTTCGAGCCAGTACTGCGCCGCCGGATTCATGGCTTGCAGGTCGCGCCACACGTAGGAGCGGCCCGCGCCAAGCACCGTGTTCGCACCGACGAAGAAGGCCGAGCCGACGATGAGGTTCGGATTGACGCGTGTGCGACGGCCTGCGTCGTCGCGGTAGAGGTTGAAGCCGAGGTTGGCGACTTCAAAGCCGGTCTGCCAGCGCAGCAGGACGCCGCCTTGCGGGGCGTTGGGCGAAGCCGCCAGGCCTTCAGCCGAAAAGCCAGTTAATGCAACGTCGGTCGGCGCATTCGGCTCGGCCAGCGTCCAGTCTGAGAAGGAGGTGACGCCGGTAATCGAGGCCGTGTTGGCAACGGTGTTGACCGAGCCGCCGGGCATCGTGAACATGCCGTCATACTTGAAGATGACGAAGTTGGCCTCGGTGGCGCCAGCCGGAATGTCTGTCGGGTCGAGATAGTTGAACGTCAGGTCAGCAGTCACGCCGGTAGCCGTGAGCGTCCAGTAACGTTGCAGCGCGCGTGTCGGCGTTGCGATATTGGGCTGTGGCCCCTTCACTGCCTTGACGGTGAAGTCGGCAGGGAATGTCCCTGCGGTGAGATTGACCTGGACGGGAGAATATTCAGTACCGACGACTCCCAGGGGTTTGTTAGATGCATTGTTACCGAGAGTCCCTACGGCGAAGTTGAAATTGCCGATGCCGCAGAAGACTTTCTTTAGATTGCCAACCACATAACTGTTCGTCCCGGCTCCGGCTATCGAACCGTTGCAGCCAATCGTCAGCGTGTTGGCTCCGGCATCGAGGACACCGTTCAAGGTCAGCATGTTCGTGACGGTGACATTGCCGCCGAGCGTATTGCCGTCATTGGCGCTGACGTTATAGTAGGTTCCGGCGGGAATCGAACCAGCTACGGCTTGCACCAACTCGTCTGCGCCGATGTCTGGATTGCTGGCCGGGCGCGGGTCGTTGTCAAAGTCGTTGGTCACCCCGACAACCGGCGTTCCCACAGAGAGCGCCGGACTGGTCGCCAGCAAGTGCAGATCGGTCGCCGAAACAAAGACCGGATCAGCCGAAATCGAGTTGGCATCCTGGATGGTCGCGGTCTTCCACGCCGCCAGTGTGGCATGGAAGGTTCCGCTCGGCGTATTGCCGACGCAACCGACACGCGCTTGCGTATTGGCTGCCGGCGCAAACCAGTCATTAAAATTCGAGCCGCCGGTTCCCCAGACGAAGCTGGTGGGAATGTTGATCGCGGCGTGCAACAGCGTCCCCGTGTTTGAGTTAATATCCATCACGGAAATATTGTCCCGCAAGTCCAGATTGAGCACACCTGTGCTGATGACGGAGATGCCGAACGTGCCGCGATCTGCCGTAGTCGCCCCTGCCGGGTCGATGTCGCCCGTCAGGTAGACGCTGTTGTAAACCAGCTTATCGCCATTGCCGTTAGAGATGCCTATGCCGACGCCCTGGTCAGGCGCTGTGCCGTTGGCCAGGATGTTATAGATCATGTTGTTGGCGATGGTGTTGGCCGTTGCGCTGCCGCTGTTGGTGGCATTTTCGGCGATGCCGACTGCCGAAAACGTGCCGCGGTCGACGATGTCGTGAATAAGGTTGCCGCTGATGTTGGAGTTGGTGACGAGAACAGATGTGCCTGCTGTGGAGCTTGACCAGTTGCCGCTCGTGCTGCCGATTTCGATGCCGACGCGGTCACGACCGCTGCCGCCGCCCGATGTGGCGAGGTCGCCGACAAAGCGGATTTCGTTGTTGGTGACGTTGGCAGCGTTTTCGTTGAACAGCAGAATGCCGCACGTGCCGATCTCATCCGCGCCGAACGCCGCCGGCCCGATTTGATTGTTGGAAATCGTTGTGCTCTGGTTCGGGTTCGTGCTCAATCCGGCCAGCGTCGCAATCCCTGTGCCGACTTTCTTCACCAGATTGTTGCTGTAGGTATTGTTGTCATTATCCGCGCCGCCGGTCAGAATCGCCGCGCTCGAAGACGAGATAATGCCGTAGGTGGAGTTAGTCCCTGTGCTCTGGTCTGCGCCGCCAGTCAGAATCGTGTTCTTGATGGTGTTGTTGGTCGCGCCATTGATGGCGCTGGCGACCCAGATGACTGCCGTGCTGGCCGCTGTATTGATGCTCGTGATGCTCAGGCTGCGGTCTGTGCCGCCGCTCAAAGAACCGTCTATCGTGAAGCGGTCGGCGTCGTTGATCTTGATAACCGAGACTGCCGCCACTGTGCCGGTAATGCTGCGGGCTGCGCCGCTCGGCTTGAGGGTCACTGTGTAATTGCCCGCGCCTTCTTCAGTCCATTGATTCAACGCCACCGAGCCGGTTTCGCCCGTCAGGTCAGAGGTCAGGTTGATCGTGACGTTGCTGATCAACACGGCGCTGTTCATCTGCGCAAATAGGCCGCCGGCGTTGGTAAGCGAAGTGATCGTTTCACCTGATCCGATGTTCACCGAAGACGCAAATGCGGCAACGATCATATAGCTGTTTGGCGCAGCAGGCGGCGTTGTCACGACGTTGACATTGCTCGCCACCACGCCCGCCGGATTCGAGGCGATGTTGCCGGCTAAATCCTGAGCGATGACGAAGTAATCAACCACATCGCCTGCGGTTACGCCGCCGACCAGCGTGTAATCAATCGTACAAGGATACATACTGCCACTCGGCGGGCCGCTTTGCGTCGACACATAGCTGCCGCCGTTCTTGCGATAGTAGACGCGCGGTGCGTTGCCGCCGCCGGCGACTCCGCTCGCATCGGTAATCGTCGCGGTTAGCGTGCGATTGGTGGTTAGCGTCGTATTGCCTAAAGGCGTGTAGGTGATTGACGGCGGCGAGATGTCGAGTACCACAAAGTTACCCGCGTCCGCGCCGATGTCAACCGGCGTTAGAGAGCTGCGCGTCTGTCCGTCAAAATCATCTATGACGCTGGCGATCAATACGCCCGCCCCTTCAATCGGAGTCGGGTTGGTCGGATGAATATGCAAATCACCTGTCGCAGAAGTTCCGTTCGGAGCAATAAACTGCGGGTCGGATGCGAAACTATTGGCATCCTGGCCTGTGGCGGTTCTCCACGCGGCAAGCGTTGGAACAACGGTGGCGTTAAAGACACCGGTCGCGCCATCGGTTCCGCTAAAATAGAGGTCATTGTAATTGCTGGTCAGCCCTGCGGGATTCGCTGCGGTTCCGCCGACTCTGATCGCCAGGTGGGCGACTCCACCGCCAACGGCGTTACTGCGCGCATTCCAGAAAATGTTGTCCTGATAAGCGCGTGTAACGGTGACCACGTCGCTAAAGAAGCAATAGGAATTCGCGGCAGTTGGTGTGGCGAGCACGCCCGTGCCGCCGATATAAATGCTGTTGTGATAAAACTGATTAGTAGAGCCTGCCGCATCTCTAATGCCGATCATAGAAGTTGGAAGGGTCACCGAATTGCCCGCCGCATCAAGCCCAAGGCGAATCATATTGTTCTTGTAAGTGGCCGTTCCGGTCGCGCCCCCGCTAATTCCCCAAAGCTGTGTGCCGGTTACGGTTGAAGTTATGGAGAACGAGTGAATCGAGTTCCGCTCAATGACGTTGGCGGTCGCGGGTAAGCTGAGCGACATACCATAAATTGAGTTGGCTGCCGCACCTGAAGCATTGCTCAAAGAATGGATGGTGTTCTGCGAAATGGTATTTGCGCCCGTCGCGCCTGATGTGAGGATGCCTGCCCCGACGATCAAGCTTGCCCCGTTAGAAGCGCCGCTCATATTGCGAACAATGTTTCCGGTAGCAGTGAGATTGGGTAAAGCGGTTTGAATTCCGTACATCGCATAAGAGCCGACCTGCGTGTCAACAATAGCCCCGGCGGCATTTGTCCCACCGATGGTGTTGTTGTTAATTGTCGCAGTGACACCTGAAGTCGTATTGACAAGAATCCCTCGAAACCCGACGACGGTTCCCGTGCTTTGTATGGTGATCGCGCCGATGTTGTTATTGGAAACATTGGTGCTGAAAAAGCTGAAATTATAGAAGCCAATAACCGGAGCAGTGCTAGCTGTAGTTGAAGTCGCATTGATCACGATGGTGGAAGAACCGTCGAGGCTGCCGATGGTATTACCAGTCACATTTCCTGCGTTAAACAAACCGTCGGTCGTACCCATGGCGATAGCGATAAAAACTGAACTGGCTGTCGTTGTCGAAGCGCGGCTGGTGGTCTGGTTAATGCCGGAAATCGTATTTCCCTGAATGCTGGTAGCAACCGTCGTGTTGACGCTGGCCGCGTCAATGCCTCTGACTTCGTTTGATGAGCCTGTGATCGTGGTGGTCCCCGTTCCATTGGCTGCGCCGAATCCGATAGTATTGCCGCTGACCGTAAAGGAACCGGTTGAATTGTTCAAGGTGATCGCCGCATAGCGTAAAGTGGTTGTAGTAAATGTTCGTGTGGCGGTTTGATAAAACTTGTTATTTGAAATCGTCCAGCCTTCGTTACCCGTAAGGATATTGATACCTGAAAGGCTGCTTCCGGGAAGAAAGAAGTCGAAGATGTTGTTGCCGGTGATCATCACATTGTCGTTTTCAATTGCTGAACTTGTGCCGCTTGCCATGATCGCCTTTGAAGGCAGGTTGGCTCCCGCAGGCCCGATATTACAATTGGAAATTGTATCGTTGTCATTTCCTGTCGTCGTCCCCGTGCTAAAGACGATGGTTCCGGCTGCCGTAGCCAACGTAGATGTTGACGAACCCAGTATCGAACAATTCGTTACCGTATTGTTCGTCGCATCTGCGATAAAGCGAATGGTACTTGTTCCAGTAGTTGTTCCAATGGTCGTATTGGAAATCGTCAAAGAGTTGCCGCCCGTGTTCAAGCCATCAATCGTTACATTGTCCGCGCCATTCAAATTAATCAACGGACTGCCGGCGGCAATCGCGCCCGAAATTGTTCGCGCTGCCCCTCCCGCAGGCTGAATGCTTATCGAAGTGTAAGACGCCGAACCGCTGCCGCTCGCATTCAGGGCGGCGGTTGCCGTTTCTGTCGTGTCGGCATTAATGCTGATGGCAATCACGCCTTGGTGCGTGCCGGCATTGATCGCATCAAATGCGCCTTTGAGTGTCGTGAAAGAGCCTGCCGCTGTTCCGGCGGTTGCGGTCAGCGTCACCTCGCCCACCAAAGGGGCTTCTTTTTTCTGAGGAGTAACTGCCCAGGATTTAATGGTTGAGTAAGCGCTAGCGGCCCACGAACTTCGCGTCGCAACCATCAACGCGGTCATCGCGATGGCGATGATCAAACAAAAGCTAATAAGGTGAGAGGTGGGGCGAGCGGGGGCTTTCTTCATGGTGAACTCCACTGTTAAAACGGACTCTTGGGGCTGGCAGGCATCGAACGACCGATGCCCGCACTTCAACAAGAACATATGCGCTCAGGATGCAGCCAATTGCAGCGCAACCCTGTGACGATTGCTGAATCGGAATAAATGCTTGCCTGATCGAGGGGTTTTTACCGAGGCAGTTGGACGTTTCGCCAGCACTTACTTTGTGCTGCGATGATTAAGTGAGAAAAGACAGTCTAAAGCCTCATTGTCCGCCTGCTCTGAAAAGACTCCCCCGCGATGGAACCCAACCTTGAAATTGACCCTTGATGGGGCGCAATAGTATTTGGGTTTGCAGTGCAAGTCAAGGGCAAAACCAGTGGCAGCGGAGGGTTGAGGTGAAGACTGTTTGTGGCGCTCATTTGGCCTGCGGCAGAATGCTTTGACCGGCGACCTGCACCATGCGCCCGTCGCGTTTGACTTCAAACCGCCGCCCGCGCCATTCGACCGTGCGCCCGAACCAACTGACCGCCCAGATGACGAAGCTCAACAGGTCGCGCAGCGGCACGAGATAAAAATACTTCTTCAAGATGCGGTCTTCGAGATAGTGGACGCCGACCAGCCAGCCCATCAACAGACGAACGATGAGCGTCAAGGCCAGCAGAGCGAGGCTGAACCAAGAGGCTCGCGCCACCGTGACGTTGATGAGCGCCAGCGCCGTCCCGTAGGTCAGCAGTAAGCCGAGATAGCCGGCGGGCCGCGAAATGCGCGTCGACCGCGCCCAGCGCATCTGGTGGCGCAGCATGCCTATGAAACCGACCGGCGGCATCAGTGTTTCGACCACCACGTGCGACAAGCGAACTTCATAGCCATCGGCGGCGATGAGATTGCCGAGCATGAAATCGTCTGCGAGATAATCCTTGAGGGCGCGAAAGCCGCCGATGCTCTGCAACCGTGTGCGGGTCGTCGCCATCGTCGAGCCTAAGGCGAACTTCACGCCTTCAAGCATGCGCGCCATCAGCACGCCGGCGGCGAACTCGGCAGTGATGCCGACGGCTTCGAGCCTTGAAGCGAAGTCTGCGGTCGCGGCGGCGCGATACAGGCAGGTCACCAATCCGACGCCTTCCCTTTGAAGCTCCGTGATGACGCGGCGCAGATAGTCAGGCTCGACGCGGATGTCACTGTCGACGATGATGAGGTGCTCGTGGCGGACGCGCGCCAGCATGTTTTCGAGGTTGCTGAACTTCAGGTTCGTGCCCATCACTTCAGGGCAAAGCACCAGCTCTATATCGTGGCCGGGAAAGTCGCGCTTGAGACGCTCGACAATCGGAATTGACGAGTCCGTCGCTTCGCGCACGCCGAAGACGAGTTGAAAACGCGAGTAATCCTGCTTACAAAAACGCGCGTAGTTCTGATAGGCGTTGAAGTCTGCGCCATGCAGCGGAATCAGAATCGACACCGGCGGCAGGTTGATCGGCTCAACGTGGTCGTCTTGTCGTGTCGCCGCGTCGCCGTGTCGCCGCGTCGCCGCGTCGGGTTGCGGCGCGAGCGCGAAGAAACGATAAGCGGCAATCATCGACAGCAGATAAAACGCCGCCGCCGCCAGCGTGCAGCCGGCGAGCAGAAATTCGATGATCGTCGTCAGGTTGAACATCAGGGCAGCGAGATGAGCGCGACGCCGATGCAGACCAGCACGATGCCGGCCCATCGCACAGGGCTGATCTTTTCTTGCAGATAGAACTTCGCGCCGATGGTCGTGATGACGAAGCTGATCGAAGTCGCCGGCAGCACCAGGCTCAAATCGGCCCACGACAACACGGCGAGGAATGAAAAGAAGCTCACGGCCATGAAGAACAGGCCGACCAGAAACCATTTGTTCGCGAGCGTCCGCCCGGCAATGCGCAACAACTCGCGCGCATTGAGCGTCGCAATCTCGCCGACTTGCTTCATGCCTTTGGTGATGAAGACATCGCCGATGGAACCGCCCAGCACCACCAGCGCAATCATCAGCGCAGTCATCATTGCCCGTCTCCTGCGGCGATCTGCTGCGCTTCCTGCGCAGGCGTCGTGCGCTCGCCCGACCGCGACACGCAGACGACGCCGAGCGTGATGACCGCCGCACCGATCCAGCGCGCCTTGGTCACCTCTTCATTGAGAAAGTAATAGCCCGCCGCGACGTTCAGCACATAACCGAAGGCCGTCGCCGGCAGCACGAAACTCAAATCGGCCCACGACAGCACCGCCGAATAGAGCGCGAAGAAGACAATCAACAGCAGCGTGCCAAGCCACACCTCAGGACTCTGCATGGCCTGCAAGGCGGCGTGCAGAGATTGCGAAATCGTCTGCATCAAGCCGCCGCCGTCGCTGCTGGTCGTCGCCGCCACGGCCTTCATGCCGCGCGTCAAAAAGACATTACCGGCGGCCTGCGCGACGATGGCGATAATCAATACGGCTCCGGTCTTCATGATTGTTTTTCTTAATTCCGTCGCTGTTAAGAAGTAATCTTCGCAACAAGCCCCGTAGGGGCGAAATGTTTATAGCATCGAATCAGCATTGAATCTCAAGCTCCGTCAGGAGCGCAATGTCAACATTACGCCCCTACGGGGCTTGTACTTTTGTAGCGTATCATCTCTATAAACATTTCGTCCCTAACGGGACTTAGATCGATTTTCAAATGCGTTTGCCATGTAGCGCAAGCGGTTAGCTTGCGCTACATCCGATTGAAAACCGCTCTAGCAACGAGCAATTGCTTGGTAGCTTGCATCTCAACAACGTCTCATCCATTCATTTCAAGCTCGGCGTAATTCGTGAGCCGCACGTTCAACTGCGCGAGGCGTTGTTTGACCGGCTCGCTCAACAAGGTTTCGAACTCGATCTGGCATTGCTGCTCAGAAGCGTCAAGCGCGCGGTCAGGCGGATAAGTCGCCGGATGAAAATAGATTTCATTCGTCGCCGCCTTCAGGTGGTCGAGCAGATAAAGAAAATAACTTTCGTTCATGCCCCCGCTTTGCAGGTTGCCGTAGACACGCTCAGGCACGGTGAAGCCGAAAGCTTTCAGCTTGCCTTTCATATATCGCGCCAGTCCGCCGAACTGAATCGTGAAGAAGGTCTTCTGCGCACGATGCGAGCGATCAAAGCCGAGCGCCAGATCGCGCTCTTCTTGAGGGACGCGCATGCGCCGCGCGCCGTACCTGATGGCTTGCTTGAGCGCTTCGTTGAAGATCACCGGATGGACGTGCAGATGCAGGTGGCCGTCAACGTGCGATAGCCGCAAGCCGCTTTCATGAAACTTCGCAAACTGCGCGGCGATCTCGCGGCGAATCTCGCGGCGCGCTTGCGGCGAGAAGAAATACTTCAGCCCCGCCGCTGTCGGGTTGTTTGAAAAATTCTGCGCCTCGTCAACCAGCGTGGGAATCTCCGACTGCGGCAGCACGCTGCGACCCATCACGGCGACCAGGTGAAGGCCCACGGCAAGCTGCGGGTTCTCTTTCGCCAGCCGCACAGCCTGCGCCGCCGCCGCGCCCGTCACCATCAGGCTGGCGCTCGTCAGCACGCCTTCGCGATGCGCGCGAATGATCGCTTCATTGACCGCTTCGGACATGCCGAAGTCGTCGGCGTTGACGATCAGCCGGCGATGTGGCATCACGCCAGTCGCCGACGGCGCGACATCGGTCTGTGCGTCAAATGCACTCGCGCTGCTACGGTTTGTGGCCGTAGCAGCGCGAGGTGGATTGGTTAAAGAGATTACACGACGGATCATTTCGCGGCCTGAGCGACAAACTCCTTGCGCTTGGCGCGCAGGGCGAGAAATTCGCGCGCCTCCTTGTAGAGCCGCCGACGCTCGCGCCCGTTGAAGATCGCTTTGCGAACGATGCGGAAGACGACCTTCGGGCGAAAGTAGTAGCGATCATAAAAGTGTTCGACCGCCTGCACGATCTCTTCGCGCGACAGCCCTGGATACTGGATGACCGGCAGTTGATGGCCCATCTCGTCGGTCATCTCTTCGTCGAGCAGGTAATTGTTCTGGCGCAGGTAATCGTCGAACTCTGTGCCGGGATACGAATTCGCGATGGAGACCTGAATCGTCTCGCAATCGAGTTCCTGCGCGTACTTCACAGTCGATTCAATCGACTGATGCGTCTCGCCGGGCAGGCCGATGATGAAGTCGCCATGCACGTGTATGCCGAGCTTCTTGCAGTTCTTGACAAATTCGCGCCCCTGCTCGGCGGTCGCGCCCTTCTTAATGTTCTTGAGAATCTGGTTGTCGGCTGATTCAAAGCCGACGATCAGCAAACGGCAACCGGCGTCGCGCATCGCCTTGAGCATGTCGTAATCGGCATGCACGCGCGACGTGCACGACCATGTCTTCTTGATCGGCTTCAGCGCCTCGCTGACTTCGATGGTGCGGCGCTTGCCCCACGAAAAGGTGTCATCGTCAAAGAAGACTTCTTCGAGATTCGGGAACAACTCCCAGGCGCGCTTGAACTCGG
>JBBWZK010000194.1:0-19005 GCA_039648975.1 Blastocatellia bacterium | reverse complement strand
GAAAGAAGAACATCGAATTCTATAGCTACGTTCTCATGTTTCTCTTTTCCCCTGTCTCCCCTCGCCGCGTCGCCGCGTCCCCGCGTCCCCGCGTCCCCCCCCCGTTGCCTTCACAGTTCGCTTGACGCGGCGCGTTTTGACCCCCTATGCTATCAAGCCGCTTGCAGGTAATGACCCTTAGGATGCTTTATGGCAACCATGCGCGAATTGAAGACCTTCGGCGAGGTGTCTGCGGAACCGGCTGATCTGGATGCCGCGCTTGACCCTGCCGCCGGCCAGTTGCAATCACCCGAACTTATGAAAGAAGCCACGGCAATCGAACCACGCAAAAGCCCCATCGAAGAGATTCAGTCGTTTTTCGATCTGGCCATCGATGAACTGCTCGCCCTGCGGACGCGCGCTGAAGCCGATGCCATCGAGCGCGCAGCGGATTTGATTCTTGAAAGCGAATCGCTCGGCGGGCGAGTTCAGGTTACGGGCATCGGCAAGAGCGAGCACATTGCGCGCTACGTTGCCGCCTTGCTCTCAAGCACAGGCACGCCGGCTTACTTCCTACACGCCACCGAGTGCGTTCACGGTTCAGTCGGGCAGGTCTGCGACAACGACATTACGATTGCCATCTCGAACAGCGGGTCGACGCCGGAACTGCTGCATGCCCTTGACGTGCTGCGCGAATCCCAGATCAAAGTGATTGCCGTCACAGGCGACGCCGATTCACCGCTGGCGCGTGTGGCCGACGTGATACTCTATGCCGGCGTGGATAACGAAGGCGGGGCGCTGAACATCGTGCCGCGCGCCAGCATCCTGGCGAAAGTTTATGTGCTGTGCGCGCTGTCGGTGGCCCTGGAAGCGCACAAGGGGCTGACCCGCGAGCAGTACGCGCGCTGGCATCCGGGCGGCGCGCTCGGCAGACTGGCGCGCGGCGAATAATCGAATCGGCAAATGCGCTCTGCGGATGCTTGCCAGACCGGCAGGCGCACATCGCTTTCGTCGTGAAATTCCCTGGGCCGCTGTTTGATTTCCTGCACGACCTGCGCCCATTCGTCCGTCGCATGACAGGCGAACTGGCACAGCGAATCATTAATCTCACTTTATCCTGTGAGGCGCGCAAAAAAAAGTTGCAATCCATCGAATCGGTGATATAATGCGCCGCGATGGTATGTGCCGTCATGGCGCGTTCGTTTAGCGGTATTCAGATCGAACCGCCACAGTTCTATAATTGGTCCTTTTCGAGCAAGCCACTAGGTTAATCAAGGAAATAACCAATCCTTATTGAGGTAAGATCAATTGGTTCACCGTTGCCACCTCTTGCTGTAATCCTGCATCGGAAGTTGCTGGGGTTCTAAATCGGTTGTTGAAATTCAGGATCGCCTGCCTGACTTCCTCAATATTGCAGTATCGCAGAAATGTATTGCTCATGAAGACCATATAGGGGAAGGGCTTCAAGCGAAGCTCTTTCTAAGTATTACCGCAAAGCTTCATCCAAATATTGGAAAGGAGAAAGAGAACAATGTTTGAATCGAGAATCAGAGGAAAGCGTCTTTTGGGCGTAGGGATGGTCTTAACCCTTCTTGTAGCAATTGGTATCTGGCAGGTGAGCGTGCGCACCGGGCAGGCACAGTCCGTTGGCTCATTTAATGGCCTGAAGGTAATCATTGCCCCTGGCAGTTTAACCGGTTTGACCAGCCTCGCTGCGGGCACATCCTTCTATAGGGAAGGCCCTATATCTGAAGTATCGGGTCGCAGTACGACCGAGCCCTTTTTCCAGGCTGGAGATCAGGTTGGAACGTGGAGAATGTGGGGCGTCAGTGGTGGCAACGGTGTCCTTGTCGTGAACATGAACCTGGAACTCGGTGGTTTCGGTGGATTAATCACCGCCCAAGGCACATTATTCAATGTTGTTACCAGTGGGCTGGAACCGACTGATGATCTCATTGCCATAACCGGAGGCGCTGGTGCCTTCAGAGGTGCAACTGGTGAGGCCTCAGTCATTCGCCAATCAGATGGCACGATAGTCTTCAGACTACTAGCATTGGGCTCACGCCACTAAGACCCGCTTAAAGTTTGCAATCAACCTCAGGTCGCGCAATTGCCATCAACGCTTGATGGCACTTGCGCGCTTGTGTCTTGATCTTGAACTCCTCAGCCGACCCCGAGCGATCAACCTTGAGTACTCGTCTCTTTTTTCTGCAACCGCCTGGTTGCCAGGGCGAAGCCCATCTGCCGGATGATCTGTGCCGGGATTCGTTTATCGCTTCTATCGCAGAGATGCCGTGTTGGCAATTGCCTGGTCAACGCAACGCTGACGACTTCGCTATTGTGGCTTGTTGGCGCTGACAATGATGACTTGTGCCGGCAGGCTCATCCGGCCTGCGCTGAAGAATCTCTTAAACTGCTGCTCGACTTCCTGTACGACCTGCGGCAATTCGTCGGCAGTGAGGCGGGCGACTTTGGCGCGCAGCGAATCGCTGATCTCACTACGCAACTGCCAGAACTCCGCGGGCGTCAACGCGGCTTCGATGCGAAAGTCGGCGACGTGCTCCTGCACATTGACCGCGCCCGCCTGTTCAAGCAGACCGGCGAGCTTGCCGCGCTCGGCGAAACGAAATGCGCCCGGCGCATCGGCGTCTTCGGGCGGCGACGCTATATAACGCGCCATCACGTCGGTGACGATGCTGAAGAACGGATTTAACGCCGGGTCGCTCCAGACCGCGAGCGCGATAGTCCCCGCAGGCTTCACGACGCGGAGCATCTCGCCAAGCGAGGCGAACCCATCGTCAAAGAACATTGCGCCGAGCCGCGACACCACCGCATCGAATGTGTCATCCTCGAAGGGCAGGGAATCGGCAGCGCATTGCTTGAACTCGACATGCTCAATCGCCCGCTGATGCGCCAGTCGCTCGGCAGCAGCGACCATCTCGGCGGCGGCGTCTGTGCAGACGACGCGGCCCTGCGGCGCGACGATGCCAGCAATCTCAAGCGCGGGCTCGCCCGTGCCGCCGGCGACATCGAGCACCCGCTGACCTGTGGTGATCTGGGCGATGCGAATCAGCGCGTCGCTGATGGGGGCCAACAACTGGCGCACGGTGGCGGCATGCTTTTCCCAATAAGGCGCGGATTCGCGCCACTCGGCAAGAACGTTGCGGTCTTCAGACATGAGCTGATTATAACCCATCAAGCCGGTTTGCAAATGCGTGTAGCCCTATAGCGTAAGCGGTTAGCTTGCATCAATCGACGAAAGCTAACCGCCTTATGCTACAGCAGACAATAAAATACCCGCTCCAAAGCTCCCCCCAGATGCCATTGAAGCGGGTTTGCGTCTCGCCGAAATACCTGAAGCGAGACTATTGAAAAACCTAGTCTTTGACCTTTCCGCCAGCCTTCTTTATCCCCTTGCCTGCCGCTTCAGCCGCATCCGCCGCAACATCCTTCGCCTTCTCTAATCCTTCTTTCGTCTTGTCGGCAGCTTTGTCGCCGAAATCTTTAGTTTTATCGGCAACCTCTTCACCGAAATCCTTCGATGCCGACAGAGCTTTGCTCGCAGCAGCCTTGATGTTGTCAACTGAAGTCTCCATCAAAGCGCCGATATCTTGATTGTCCTTGATCTCGACCGTGCGGCCATCGCTGTACTCGACCATCCCGCGCTGTGTTTGGTCAGGGTAGGTCGTTCGCGTGGCGCTGGCAATCTCTGTCGATGCGAAGGTGCGCGTTTCCGTCTTCTTGCCGTCCGGCGAAGTTGAAATCGTGATGGTCGACCCGTCTGCCTGACGCCCTGCGCTGCCTTGTTGAACGCGCGTCGAATCGCTGTTTGAACGGCTGCCGGCGTCAGCACAACCGTTTGCGCCGAGCGTCAGCGCCATCAAGAATGTGATCAGTGCAAATCTCAAGCTTCCCCTCTCCAATTCTCAACTCAAAGACGCACATCCAGATGGCAAAGTGCGTGCCATTGCGATTGATTCAGGCGCACAACCGCAAGCCTTGAAAAATTAAAAGCTTTAGAGCGAGCCGTGAGCGGCAGGAGGTGGATGTCAGTATGAAATCATGACGGCGCGTATGAAAGAAAAACACGCGTCGCCATCAGGCAGCGCCCTCATCGTATCTCTTGAATACGAGCGCCGAATTCTTTGAGCCGAAGGCAATGCAGTTGCAGAGCGCCGTGTCGATGCGCAGTTGGCGGCCTGTGTTGGCAATGTAATCGAGATCGCATTCCGCATCCGGCGTTTCGAGGTTGATGGTTGGCGGCGTAAAGTTATCCTGCATGGCCATCAACGTTGCGACAACACTGGCAGCGCCCGATGCGCCTTGCGGATGGCCGATCATGGATTTAATTGAACTGGCGGGAATCTGTCGCGCGCGATCACCGAAAGCCATACGCACTGCCGCCGATTCGGTCTTATCGTTAATCTTCGTCGCTGTGCCATGCAGGTTGAGATAATCCACTTCATCCATCGCCAGGCCCGCGCCTTCGACCGCCATGCGCATGGCGCGGGCGGCATCGTGGCCGGTCGGGGCGATCTGCACGCGATGATAAGCGTCGCAGGTCGAGGCGTAGCCGACGAGTTCGGCATAGATCTTCGCGCCGCGTTGGCGGGCGTGTTCCAGATCTTCGAGGATGAGAATCCATGCGCCTTCGCCGAGCACAAAGCCGTCGCGGTCAGCATTGAAGGGGCGCGAGGCGCGCTCCGCTTGCTCGTTCCAACGGGTGGTCACCGTTCCCATGCGACAGAAGGCCGTCATCAATCCGAAGGTGATACAGGCTTCGACACCGCCCGTGATGATCGTCTCGAACTGGCCGAGCCGTATGGCATTCCAGGCGTAGCCCATGGCATCGCTGGAACTGGTGCAGCCGGTCGACACGACGTGGCTGCACCCGTGAATCTGATAACGCATATTGATTTCGCTCGACAACATGCCGACGAAAGAGGCGACGATGGAGTAAGGGCTGACGCGGCGATAAGCGGCGTCGTGATCGGCGCGGTCATAGTATTGTTTGTACTGTCGCTCGGCGAATTCAATGCCGCCCGCGCCTGTGCCGATGACGACGCCGATGCGCTCGCGTTCCCCTTCGTTGAGCGATTCGAGTTGGATGCCGGCATCCGCAGCCGCTTCTTCGGTGGCATAAAAAGCCATGGGCACGGCGCGCTGCACACGGTCTTTGTCCTTCTTGGAGATGAAACGGTCGAAGTCAAAATCTTTAACCTCTGCCGCCACGCGACACGATAGTTTTGAAGCGTCGAAGAGAGTAATCGGGCCGGTGCCGCTGATGCCATTTCGGGTCGCGTTCCAGTAAGCCTCACGCCCGATGCCGTTTGAACTGACGGCTCCTAAACCAGTGATGACCACACGCTTCAAGCTCATCGTTGCTCCTCCTCTGCGTTTTGCTGATTACTTGTTTGCTGGGTGTTGGCTTTCTACCGACAAGCCGCCGGCGAATCCATGTGATGGAGAAAACGACGCGGAGATGGGGCGACGCGGCGACGCGGCGAAAAGTTGAAGCAAGTAATTTGTTCTCTTGTCCCTCGCCCTGTTGCCCCATCTCCGCGTCGCCGCGTCGGGCCTGCACTAAGGGTGCGCGGTTTCGCTGACCACAGGCGACGACTTGCTCTCGTTATTGAAACGATCCATCGCCGTCACGCGATAAAAATAGGTTTGATCGATCTGCACGCGGTCGTCGCGGAAAGTAACCGGCGTGATGGGCTGCGGCGTCAGCTTGATCCATTGATCCGGCGGCGCATCGGCTGAACTAGCGCGATAAACGTTGTAGCCGACAACGTCCAGTTCAGGCGCTGAAGGCCAGAAGAGGCTGATGACGCCATTGGCCGAGGCAATCGTTACGGGCTCCGGCGTTGACGGCGGGAAGGTGTCTTTGGGCGTGAAGCGCAGCGGCTGGCTGTCGGCGCTTTCGATCAAGCCATTCGCGCCCTGCGACAATGCCCGCGCCACGTAAATGTAATCCGCACCATATTGAAATTTCGTGTCGCTGAATGTTGTTGTTGTGATCGGCTCGGCATTCAGCGGCGCGCCGATGTTGGCTTTCTTCGCATTGCGGCGATATAGGTTATAGCCGACGACCGTAGCCGGTTGTGTGCCGTCAACGTTGGCTTCAGGAGCCGACCACGAAAGCGTCACGGCGTCCTGATCTTGTTTGGCAATGGTCAATTCGGCAGGCGGCAGCGCAATGCCGGGGGCTGGCTCGATGGCGACGCTGTTGGAGAAGAGCGCCGCCTGATCGCGCTTGTTGACGTAGCGCACGGCGTAGCGCAATCGCGTATTCGCCATCTGCCGGACATCAGTGAGGTTGACGACATCGGTAAATTCAAGGCGGCCCAGTTGCTTCACCTGCGCTTCGATCTGCGCGCGGTCGAGAAAGCCAATCACCTGTGCTTTCTCCTCAAAGTCATCGGGATCGAGCACCGGCTCCTGATCGCGTGATTCCTTCAAGCGAAAAATGTCGACGCGGGCGATGTAGTTGCGATTCCCCTCCTTGCCGGTAAGCGCCGGCACGGGCCAGGCAAGCATCACTCTGCCGCCGCGCTGAATGGCTGATAAGTCCGCCGTGCGCTCGGTGAAGCGCGCTGGCGGCACCGGCGCACCGACTTTGCCGCAGGCTGTAAGATTTATAACAAAAGCAATGATGAAGATGAAACGGAAGGCGGTGTGGCGGTAATTATAAAAACCGACATGCGTCGGCAAGTGCGAAGAAACCTTGTAGGGGCGGGACTCTGTGCCCGCCCCAGCTTGCGGTTCATGCGCTTCTACTGATGTTGACGATATTGCAGTCAGGAGCGACCAGAGACAGTCGCCCCTACAAGGATTTTCTTGCCGCAAAGAGCGAACGGCTGGCGTCGTGCTCACAGGATGTACCGGCTGAGGTCTTCGTTCTTGACGATTTCGGCCAGTTGCTTCTGTACGTAGGCGGCGTCAATCGTCACGTCTTTATCTTCGAGGTCAGGCCCCTCGAATGAGTATTCGTCGAGCAGCGTCTCCATAATGGTGTGCAGGCGGCGCGCGCCGATGTCTTCGGTCTGTTCGTTGACCGAAAAAGCAAAGCGCGCGATGGCGTCAATGGCGTCCACGGTGAACTTGATGTCGATTCCCTCGGTCTCCAGCAAGGCTTCGTATTGCCGAGTGAGCGAATTCTTTGGCTCGGTCAGAATGCGCTTGAAGTCTTCGACGGTCAGCGGCTTCAATTCGACGCGAATCGGGAAGCGGCCCTGCAATTCAGGAATCAGATCGGAAGGCTTCGAGACGTGAAACGCGCCCGCCGCAATGAACAGGATGTGATCGGTCTTCACCATGCCGTAGCGCGTGTTGACCGTTGTGCCTTCGACGATGGGCACTAGGTCGCGCTGTACACCTTCACGCGAGACGTCGGGGCCGTGCCCGCCTTCGCGTCCGGCAATCTTGTCAATCTCGTCGAGGAAAATAATGCCTGACGATTCGACGCGCTCGATGGCGGCACGCGCCACTTGATCCATATCGATGAGCTTCTGCTCTTCTTCCTGAATCAGGTACTCCATCGCTTCATCGACGCGCAGCTTGCGCATCTTGGGCCGCCCGCCGAACATATTCGGAAACATATCGCGCAGATTGATGTCCATCTCTTCGATGCCCTGCGGCGTGATGATTTCAAAATGGCCCGGCGCATTGCGCTCCTGGACTTCGATCTCGACGATGCGGGCATTCAAGCGGCCCTCGCGCAACTGCTGGCGCAGCTTCTCGCGCGTGCGCTCGAAAGCCTCAAGTGATGACGAGCCATCGGCGGGTTCCTCTACCTGCTTTGAGCGCGGCAGCAGCAGATCGAGCAATCGCTCTTCGGCATTTTGCTCGGCCTTGTCGGCGACTTCGGCGATCTTTTCTTCGCGGACGAGATCGATGCCGATCTCAACCAGGTCGCGAATCATGGATTCGACATCGCGCCCGACGTAGCCGACTTCGGTGAACTTCGAGGCCTCGACTTTGAGAAACGGCGAGTTCGAAAGGCGCGCCAGACGGCGGGCGATTTCGGTTTTGCCGATGCCGGTCGAGCCGATCATAATGATGTTTTTCGGGATGACATCCTGCGCCATGTCCGGCGCCAGTTTCTGCCGGCGTATGCGATTGCGCAGAGCAATGGCGACGGCGCGCTTGGCGGCGTGCTGGCCGACCACATACTTATCGAGTTCGGCGACGATCTGTCGCGGCGTCATTTCATCGAGCTTTTTGGCGTCGCTGACTTCACCTGAAAGATAGATGACCATAGTTTATTTAACAGTCCACCGCTTATCGCATTTACTGTTCACGTCGCCTGACAACGGGTTTGACAACTGGACGTGCAACGATGTTAGACCAAGTCTTCAAGCCGCTCGCGCCAGAGTAGGTAAAACGAAGGCGAACCGCGCAATCAGAACTATAAAGGATTTGCCGAAGGCGGACAAGGCAGGCGATTCTTCAGCAGCCGGTAGTCTGTGTCCGGTTTTCGTTAGTCGTTTTTTAGCTTCGCGTTTTATTTCCTGCCCTGCGCCATTGCATCGCCGTTTGTTAAAAACCGGCCACCGGCCACCGACTGCCGACGACCGCTTAAATCTCTTCAAGCAGCAAACTTGAGTTGGTGTAGATGCAGATTTCGGCGGCGATCTTCATGGCTTCGAGGGCGATCTCTTTAGCCGATAGCTCGGTGTTGCGCAGCAATGCGCGCGCTGCGGCGGTCGCGTAAGGGCCGCCCGAGCCGATGGCGACAATCCCATCATCCGGCTCGATCACGTCGCCGCCGCCACTGATCACCAGCGAGGTTTTATCATCCGCGACAATCAGCAAAGCTTCGAGGTGGCGCAGGTATTTGTCTGTACGCCATTCCTTGCCCAATTCGACGGCGGCGCGCTGCAACTGGCCGTGGTACTGTTCGAGATTGGCTTCAAAACGCGCGAAGAGTGTGAAGGCATCGGCGGTCGAGCCGGCGAATCCGGCGATGATCTTATCGTTGTAAAGCCGGCGCACTTTGCGCGCTCCAGACTTCATTACGGTCTTATCAAAAGTGACCTGACCATCGCCGGCAACGGCAACGTGATCATTGCGGCGCACGGCGAGAATCGTGGTGCTGCGCACGCGCGGTCGCGTCTCAGAAGATTTTTTCGCCATAGATGGCGACTATAATCCCCGGCCCCTGCGCAGTCAAGAAACCGCGACTTGGAAGGGAGCCGATGCCAGTCATTATCGGCTAAACATTGGCCACGGCAATGAGGCAGAAATGCGTTCCTTCGCCGACGCCGAGGCGTTCGGGCTGGAGTTTGAATGCGCCGTCCTGTTCGTCTATGCGAATCGAGCTTGCAGTCATCAGGTTCGTCACCGTGATCTGCTGGCTTACGCCGATGGCTCGTGCAATCGGCGTTATGTCGAAGGCAGTCGAATGGAATTTATGCCACGCTTCTGAAATTTGCGCCAGATAGCCGACCGTGCGTTCAGCATCCTGTCTCAGAAAGGCGACCGCCCCCCAGACGCGGCTATCGAATAAGGCCAGCCGCCCCTTCTTGAAAACCTCCGCAGAAGTGATGCGCAGCAGTTGCTCATAAGCTTCGCGCAGTCCCAGGTCGGGCGCTTCGTCGACAAGCGGCTTGATGCGCTGCACGGGGAGCTTTTCACGCTTGCCTTCCATCTGGCCTTCGTGGATCAACGCCGAGCCGGGGAGCGCCAGAATCAGCGCTGCCGCCGCGAGATTATCGGCATTGTTGAAGATGGCAGCGGCGCGTGCTTCATCATGGTTTTCAATGAAAAAGAGCGATGACCGCAACGTCGCATCGTCCTCGGTCAAGCGCTCGATGACTTGCGCCGCATTGCGCGCCACGAGCGCGTCAAGCAGTTTTTTCTCGTAGCACAGGTCGAAGCCGAGGGTGTGTAGGTAGGGTTCTTGATCCCAGTAAGCTTCGGCGATGAACTTGAAATCCGGGCGGCGCTTCTTGACCGTGTTGATCGCTTCATCCCAGAACTCGCCGGGCATGCGCGCCTTGACCCAATCGTCGGCAGCCAGTGGATACCACTGCTGGCGGAAGTAATCGCGCAAGACGAGCATGGCCATGTCGCAACGCACGCCGTCGGCATGCTGGCTGATCCACAGCAGCATATCGATCATGCGCTCGCGCGTCGCAGGGTTGGTGTAGTCAAGCTGCGCCGTGTCGTTCCAGGGCGGAAAGAAGGGATCGCGCCCGAAGGCCAACACCTCGCCCGATGGATGCAGGAAGAATTCACTCGTCTGTTGTTTGCGAGCGCGCGGAAAGCTGTTGATGAAGAGATCGGCCTGCTCGTCTATCCAGGGCGAATCAAGCGCCATGTGGTTCGAGACGAAATCGACCATGACCGCCAGCCCCGCCTTGTGCGCTCGTTTGGCAAAGGCGGCGAAGGCGTCCTTGCCGCCCAACGACTTGTTGAACTTGTATTGCGGCACGGCGTAAGGCGAGCCTTCCCAGTCTTCGCTGATGATTTTGGAGATGCGGCGCGCGCCTTTGCTGATCTCCCAGACGCCCATCGGCCAGATGGTATCGAAGCCAAGCTCGGCCAGCGCCCTCACTTCGTCTTCGGTGATGTCATCAAAGCTCTGACAGTGAACGCGCGTGTTGATTTCAAATATTCGCACGGTTCGTTCTCAACCTGTTACGGCGCCGCGGAGACGCGGCGAATGGGCGACGCGGGGACCGATCGCCTGACTGAATCTCTCGCCGCGTCGCCGCGTCGCCCATTCGCCGCGTCGGGTTTTCTTTCAATGCCCGGTAAGGTTCGCCTGGCCGGGCGCGGCCTGCTCTTCTTCCAGGCCGTCGAGCCATGAAAAGCGCACGGCTTCGGCCAGATAGAGCCGCTTATCCGGCGGCAGCGAAGTCAAATAGCGGTCGCGGTTGCGCAGGCCGTCTTCGGTGATGGCATGCAGGACTTCTTTGCCGCGCGCGCTCAAAGAGACGAGTAACTGCGGGCGGTGCGAATTCGATTCGTAAGTCAGATCGAGCAAGCCCGCTTGTTGCATACGCTTGCAAAGCTGCCCGGTCGCCGTGCGGTCGCGCACCAGATGTTCAGCTAAAACCCTGAGCGGCAAGGCCGATTCCCCCAGACAATGGACGGCCAACAGCACCTGATAATGCTCCAGCGTCGTATTGTGCGCCGCCGCCGCCCGCGCATAAAAATCGTCCACCGTCCGCAGGTAATTCCGCGCTGTCGTAAGTTGTTCGTATATATCGGTTTGCGACCCGTTTAACTTTTCACTCCTGGACATCCAAATAAACCGCTCCTTGCATCTAGCTACTCGGACAATTATGTTGTATGATATGGCTTTAGATGATAATATTATGTAGTGCATTACAGGATGTCAACCATTATTTGCTGTTGACAAACCAACAAGGCGCCGCTTACCGCAAGGGGCGCCTTTTAGTTCGGCATGATAACGGCTAAACAGGCGAAAGGCAGAATGAAAAGCAGGATGGACAAAGACCTACTGTTGGAGACCACCGAAGAGGGGCACGAGGACTTCGGCCCCGCTGTCGGCATTGAGCGCATCGTCGCGGAGATTGACGAGGATGAAGCAGAGTCCCTCTGGGAAAGTGTTGCCGTAGAAGAAGAGGAAACGCCGGAGGTTGCCGAAGAGGCTTCCGACGACGTCGATGTTGACCTGGAGCCGGGCAAAGACGAGTCGCTTGATCCGATGCGACTCTATCTGCGTGAGATGAGCTCGGTGCCGCTGCTGACGCGCGAAGACGAAATCCGCATTGCCAAGCGCATCGAGCGCGGCAATAAGCGCATCTACAAGGCGCTGTCGCGGTCATTCATCACCATCGAAGAGATCAAAGAATTATTCGAACAGCTGCAGGCGGGCGAGATCAATCCGCAGGACATCGTCGACATCGCCACAGACCCGGAGGCCGAAGAGGCCCTCGAAGAGCAGCGCGAAGAGATTCGTTTGCACGTGCTGGCCGAGTTTGAGCAGATCATGAAGTCGCACGACAAGCTGCTGAAACTCGGCGTCAAGATCGAAGACGAACCGAAGTCTTCCAAGAAGCTCAAGCGCATGCGCCGTCAGTATGCGCATCTGCTCATCGAGATGTCGAAGCGCGTCCGCCGCTTCACCTTCAGCATAGAGATGCGCCGTCGCTTCATGGAAGCTATCGAGTATGTCGTCAAGCATATCCGGGAAACCGAGATGGAGCTTCAGCGCATCGAGCGGGCGCTTGAAAACAAGCGCCGCAAGGACATTGATGATCTGAAGAAACAGCAGCGCGTCCATCGCAAGACGATACGCGAAGTCGAGCATCACTACATGGCTTCGGCGGTCGATATCAAGCGCACGCATCAGACCATCGTCACCTCGGAAATGGAAGTCGAGCAGGCGAAGCGCGAGATGATCGAAGCGAACCTGCGCCTGGTGATTTCGATTGCCAAGAACTACATCAATCGCGGCCTGCACTTTCTCGATCTGATTCAGGAAGGCAACATTGGCTTGATGCGCGCTGTCGAGAAGTTCGACTGGCGGCGCGGCTACAAGTTTTCGACCTATGCGACGTGGTGGATACGCCAGGCGGTGACGCGCGCCATCGCCGACCAGGGACGGACGATTCGCGTGCCTGTGCATATGGTCGAAGTGATCAACAAGATTCTGCGCACGCAGCGCTTGATGGTGCAGGAACTGGGCCGCGAGCCGACTCACGAAGAGCTGGCCCGGCGCGTCGATATGCCCGCATGGAAGGTGCGCAAGGCGCTGAAGATCGCGCAGCAGCCGATTTCGCTGGAAACGCCGATTGGCGACGACGGCGAAACGACGATAGCTAGTTTTATCGAAGACCGGCGCTCGGCGAACCCTGCCGAGACGGCGATCACCAACAACCTGCGCGAGTTGACCGAAGACGTGCTCTCGACGCTGACGCCGCGCGAGAAAGAGATTATCAAGATGCGCTTCGGCCTCGATCAATCGGGCGAAGAACGCACGCTTGAAGAAGTCGGCAAGCACTTCAACGTCACACGCGAGCGCATACGCCAGATTGAAGCGAAGGCGCTGGCGAAGCTGCGCCATCCGTCGCGCTCGCGCCGGCTGCGCGCTTTTCTCGACGGCACAGCCATCGCATCATGAGGATGACCAGCCTAATCTAGCTGATCGCGGGGCCGAAGATTCGGCCCCTTTTCTTTTGGCGTCGCGGCGATTCCCTGATTCACTGAAATTGCTCGACCGCCGTCTTGATCGCTTGCAATGTCCGAACCGGCGTGTCGGTCGGCACGGAGCATCCGGGCGTGATGATCAGGCCGCGCGCGCCGACTTCCTGAATGCTGTCGGTGATCTGCCTGGCGATTTCCGATGGCGCGAAGTGCGCGGCGGTCGTCTCATCTATGCCGCCCATCACGGTTTTGCCCGAACGCCTGCGACCTTCAGCAAGCGACGGCGGCGTCAACCTGTGCGACCAGTTGATCGCGCTTACCGGATAATCGAGCAGCGCATCGAAGTGAAGCTGCCTGCCGTGAATGTGCAATACGTTGAAGGGCGCGGCGCGCACCGCGTCAAGGATCTGCAAGTCAAACGGGCGGCCCCAGGTTTTGTATTCTTCTTCACTCATCACCTCATCGGTCGCCGCGCCGAGCGAAAGAAAAATCCCCGCCGCGCCGCGCTCAATCGCCGCCCGCGCATAATTCGCAAGCGACATGGCGATTGCCGCCATCGCCGCCAGCAAGGCTTCGGGGTGACGCTCGTAGACTTCTTTGATACTGCCTGTGCGCGTCAGCCGGCGTGCCGTCGTCCACGGGCTGAAGATGGTGTCGATATACAACGCTTCTTTGCCCAGATGATCGTTGATCAGCGACAGCGCCGTGAGCTGTTCCGTCCAGCAGAGGTGGTCTGCGCTGATCGGCTCAAGGCGCTGCCAGTCGTCTGCGCTGTCGATGGCTTCAAACCCTGCGGGCAGCGGGTACGGATAATCGTTCATCACTTTTAAGAAATCGAGATCATAAGCGCGATAGAAATCGATTTCGGCTTCGGCGTGCTTGCGGCCAGGCCCGTGCTGCAAGCCGAAGTGATACCAGAAACTGAAGGGCGGACGATCCACGTCCTCGCCCCTGAGCGCATGCGTCAAGCGTTCGATCTTGTTCAATGCCCTGCCTCCAGATGATTTCTGCTTGCCAGTCTATTGCGGCATCGGCTGCAAATCAACCACCCGCGAAATCCTCTGCAAAGGCCGAGTGGTGATTCGTTCATTCTTCGCAAGCGACAGAAAGGCTCACGACAGGCGCAGCGGGTTCTGGAACAAACCCGTTGAGTCGGCGTCTAATCATCAAGCGAGCAAGGCCGTTCAACATTCGTGGCACGCTTTCTTACCCCGCTGTGATGTCTATTACAGACTGGCGGGCGAACTCGGTTCAGTAGATTCACCAAACCAGTTGGAGGAGAGCATGACCTTAAAGCCGCCCATCGTATTTCTGATGCTCCTTGTCATGTTAATTGCGGTCGCGCCGGTTGCCGCTTTGCAGGATTCGGCTAAGAAGGAAGAGGAAGCTAAAGCGCGCGAGGAGCGCCGCAAGAAAGCCCTGGCCGTGATTGACGAGATCATTAAGGATGCCGGGTCACTGCGGCTTCCCGAAAACCGCCTGCGCCTCCTCGTTCAGACCGCCAACGCGGTCTGGCCCTTTGATGAAAAGCGCGCGCGCATACTCTTCAAGAGTGCGCAGGAGAGTCTCAAAGAATTACAGGCGGCGCTTGATGATAACGATCCGCAGTATGCGAATCTGGAAGGCCTCGCTTCCCAGCTTCGCTCCGAGATGCTCTACGCGCTGGCGCAGCATGACCCTGAGTTAGCGCTTGAAGTGCTGCACGCGACGGGACAGAACTCTGCCGGGCAACTGACCGGCGCGCAGGCCAGCTTCGATGCGCAAATGGAGTTGCAACTGGCACAGGCGCTTGCCGCAAAAGATGCGACAAAAGCCCTGGAACTGGCCGAGCATGGACTAGCGAACGGGGTGTCGCAGGAAGTCCTCAACATCATCAGCACCTTGAGCGTGACGAACCGCGATGCCGCGCAGAAACTCTTTGATGAGATGCTGGCACGGTTGCGCACTGAGAATTACGCAACCAATCCGACCGCCGCCTATGTCGCGCTGAATCTCTTGCAGAGATGGATTCAGCGGCACAACGCGTCGGATGTGCAAACCGAGCCGCAGGGCGCTGGCATACAGCAGTTGAATTTCAGCGAGCAGGCTGCTCGTGATCTTTGCAATACGATTTTGCATGCGATACTGGATAACTCGACAAGCGCGAGTACGAGCGGGCGCGCGCCCTGGGGCAACGCTTTCGACCTGCTGCGTCAGTTGCAGCCCATGTTGCCGGCGATTGAAAAGCTGGTTCCGTCACAGGCCGCAATGCTGCAAGGGCGACTCGCCGAGATGCAGCGCTTTGTCGAGATGCAAAACGGCCCCTGGGCCAAGGTGCAGGAGATGATCAATACTGCGCCGGTCAATGACCTGCTCACCGCCGCCGGCAACTCGCCGCCGGATGTGCGGAATCATCTTCTCCAATCGGCGGCCTGGAAGGCGTTCAATGAAGGCAACAGCGACCTGGCGCGACAGATCATCCAGGAGAAGATCACCGACCCCAGAGTGCGCCAGGACATGCAGGCGAATATCGACCGTCAGTCGACTGAGCGACTGATAAACGAAGGAAAGCTTGCGGAAGCCCGAATGCTCTTGATGCGTCTATCTTCGGCTGCTGAACGTGTCACCTATCTCGTGCGGCTTGCGACCACCGCTATGGATAAGGGCGATAAGAACGAAGCCCAGCAACTCTTGAATGAGGCGCAGGCGCAAGTCAGCAACCGTGCAGAGAATTACCAGATACTTTACGCGCAGTTGGAGATTGCCAACCTCCTTCGCTCGCTTGATCCGCCGAAAGGCTACACGATTATTGAATCGGCCATTGATCGTCTCAATGAATTGTCGGCGGCAGCCGTGACGCTCAACGGCTTCGATGTGCAACAGTATTTCCGCAACAACGAATTCGTTCTGTCAAATGGCAACCCGCTCAATCAACTGCTCCAGCAGATCAGTTCGCATATCAGTGGCGTCGCCGAGAAGGATGCTGACCGGGCGCGGGCTATGGCAGAGCGTCTGGAACGCCTTGAGATGAAGACATGGGTATTCTTAACTATAGTTCCAGTGATGCTGGGCGACAGTGACGAATCAAAAAGCGAATCCCTTCATCTGGCTCCACGCAGATTCTATCCATCAACCCCACGCATCATAGATGTATTGGAAGCATCGAATCGAATCAACTTGCGCCGATAGGCCGATGCCAGTTATATCATGCCGCAAAAGCAGATGCATTTAGCACGGCAGAGCATCAGGTGAATTGCATAAGGGTTGACACTGCTTCATGCGGTCTGCTAGTTTTTTGACTTGACTCTACAGGCGCGTAGCTCAGGGGTAGAGCACTACCTTGACACGGTAGGGGTCTGGGGTTCAAATCCCCACGTGCCTATTTGATTTTCAGTAACTTACAGCCACCTTCGCGGTGGCTTTTTCTTTTGGTCAACCTACCGCTGCTTTAATTAGAACAAGCTCGCGCGGCTACTTCTCTTACTGAATATCCCTGCCATAACTGGCTGATAGAAGGTTGAATTGGAGCAAAGATGGCATATCAGTTGCAATCATAATTATTGCGGACGTTAAAACGAACCAGGGAGGGTCAAATGAAGTACGCAAGCACAAACAACGAGCGAGAAACAGACAGTAAGGATTATTTCAGTTCTTATTCTTCAACCAGGCAGGGCAATGTGATGAAACGCCTATTGGTGTTGGCGGTGATGACAATCTGCTTGGTGTTTGCCGGCGCTCAATCCGCGCCGACTGCTAAAGCGAATGGCGGTAGCGGCATAACTTGTAGCGAACCTTACATTGATCCAAGCGACGGGCAATGCTATCAAGTGTGTTGTCCTGATGACGATCAGGTTAAAGCGCCGTGTGAGAGAATACATTGCCCAAAGTAAAGGCTGACTCCTAAAACAAGGTGATAGGAGTAACAGCTTTGGGACAAGGTAGGGTGGGAGCACTGGCGCGGGGTCGTTTGATGTAACGGACGTTACTATGCGATTTTCAGGCTCCCACCAGCAGACGGTTGAGACGTTTTCTTTGGTGTGATTGGATATCAGGGTAGAAGCAAGGCTTAGGCTCTCTTTTCCTTTAAGGGCTCGATACTCTTCAACTCAATTTCTTACCTTACGGTCGGCGTGACTGGCCTCTTTCCTTGAAGGACTGCGAACTGTTCTATATCACCGTTGTGAACCTTCTTGCCGCGTTTCTCTTTAGCGCCAGTCCTCCTTCTCCTCCGGCTGAGAGCCGCGATTCACCTGCTCCCGTTGTCCGTCGTACCAGAAACCTAAGTTCTCCCGGCGCTTGAGCGCAGTTCGTCCACCACTCGCTAAAATTGCCATCTGTCGAAGAAGTTGGCGTCCTGAAAACAGGCGAGCTTTTCGGCCTGATGTGATGACAGATTCGCAGACGATCACAAACCTCCCTTTCGCCTTCAGTGCACGACTCAAATGGATTTCCTCGCTTGCATAATATTCCTCGTTAAACCCGCCGACGGCTTCGAAGGCATCACGTCGCGCAAATAGAAAGCAGCCAGCCGCCAGCCGCAATCGGCTAAGGCTCCAAGAGGTCAAAGTCATTAGCGCCGGAGCCCACAAAGGGACACCTTCATCCATCTGCACACGCGCCCCGCCGCCGACCGCGCCCTGCCGTATGGCCTCCATCGCAGAGGCGAGAGCCTTGGCTGGAACCAGGGTATCGGCATCTACAAAGATCAGCGTCTCCCCTTGTGCGGCCCGTGCCCCTGCGTTGCGGACTGCCGCAATATTGCGCAGGTTGACTGGGACAACCGCCGCCCCAAGCGAGCGGGCGACATCGGCTGTCCTATCCGTTGAGGCATCATCAACAACGATCACCTCATAAGGCTCCCCAAAGGCCTGGGCGGAAGCGAGTAGGATGCGGAGGGTTTGCCCGATCAGGGCATCTTCGTTATGGGCGGGTATTACAAACGAGAGCAGCGGTGTTTTCCCAGGTAAATATTTCATTAGTGAATTTCCTTATATGAAGTGGAAGGGCTGACTTAAAGATTATAAACTGGATAGAGGCTGAAGGAAGAGTTTTATAGACACCGAGGCGTAAGCTGGCTAATCACCAGGATCAGCCAGGCCGCGCTCGATCATAGGCGAAGCAAGCCGCAAGCCGCACGATCAAGTCCAACTTGCGCCTAACACATCGCCTTTGTTACTATTCCGATTTGGAATTTGACACGGTGGGGCCGGGGTTCAAACCCCAGGTGCCTATGATCCGTTTCAGGCTCTCTAAACGAGAGAGCTCTGAATTCGTTATTTTGCGCCAGCTCCTGAAGACCTCTGGCGATTTGCATGATGGCCGGCGCCTTGTAGCCGACCGGATGCCGGGGGCGCTGACGCAAGATCCGACCAGCGTGGCGATGACGCCAGAACGTTGTTCGCAGCAGACTGTATCAAGCGGGGTTTTCCCGGCGCAGGCAGCGACCTGCACCGGGCTGCCCGATCATGCGCGCGGCGTTTGCGGCCAGCCTTTCAATCGTTCGCAGGGGTTCATGGCGCAGGCTGAGGCAACGGCTGATGGCTTGCGTTGAGGCGTGGATCGAATGGAACCGGCCTGTACGGTTCAGGAGGAGCGACTATTAGTAGCTTTCAAGGACGAAGGAATTTTCGTGACCGGCGCGACCGTGGCCCGTCAGTGCGCATCAACGAGCGCATTCGCGTGCCCGAGATTCGCGTGATTGACGACGACGGCGCGCAGCTTGGAGTCATGCCGCCACGGCAGGCGCTGGAGATCGCCCGCAACAAGGGGCTTGATCTGGTCGAAGTCGCGCCGCAGGCGCAGCCGCCCGTCTGCCGCATCATCAACTTCGGCAAGTGGCAGTACGAGCAAAAGAAGAAGCAGAAAGAGTCCAAAGCCAAGCAGACCTTCATCACCGTCAAGGAGATCAAGTTCCGCCCAGGCACA
>JBBWZK010000186.1:0-15735 GCA_039648975.1 Blastocatellia bacterium | reverse complement strand
ATAGATCGAGGTGAGTGATTGAGGTCAAGCTGCGTAGGAGCGCCATGTCGACATGGCGCTCCTACGCAGCTTGACCTCAATCACTCACCTCGATCTATAAACATTGCGCTCCTACGTAGCTGGGAATTTCAAAATCCGCTCTCAATGCGCGAATTTGCCGAACTTCGCTTTGAAGTCCGCTTCCGACATCCTGGCGACTTCGGCGAGTTTCTTCAACCATGCGGCGTCGGTGAAATCCTTCGGCCCAAGGCGAACCATGTAATCGCGCGCGACCTGATAGCTCTCTGTATCGACATCAACGGCGCGGCGGCGACCGCGACCCGTCTCTGCATCAATCAGATCGGCAAACGGCACCGCCTGCGCCTCGCCGCCTTGCAAGGTCATCATCGCCCCCGAGCCGCCCTGCTTCAGATAGCTGACCGCCGCGTAGCCGAGGTCGCGGGCGTACTCGGCGTCATAGGGGATAGGCGAGGCGCAGCGCAATTCGTCACCAATCGTCTTGTCAACCATTGTCACCTTGAAGCCGCGTCGTTCGAGTCGCGCCTGCACTTCGGTCTTCACCTTGTGGCCCAGATCAATCTCGGTGACGCGGATGTTGCCCTGCTCGTCGCGATCTATGCCCTGACGCTTGACAACCTCTTCGGGCAAGTGTTCGGCCAGGGCTTCGGCCATCAAGACGACGCCGAAGTCGCGCCCCGATGCGCGCCGCTTGATAATCGCGCCTTCGATGATGTCGCAGATGTCGTCGAGCGTGATCGTCTCTTTGCGAAACTCTTCGGGGATGATCGTGCAGGTGGCGCTGGCGGCTTTGCCGATGGCGAGCGTCAGGTGGCCGGTCGGGCGTCCCATGGTGACGCCGAAATACCAGCGCACGGTGGTGCGCGCGTCTTCCATCAAGTTCTTAACCAACTCGACGCCGATGTGCCGCGCCGTCTCGTGGCCGAGCGTCGGCACAGGCAGCGGCATCCAGACATCGTTATCAATGCTCTTGGGAACCAGAACGACTTTGATCGCGCCGTGGGTTTCCTGCTCGATGGCAACGGCGCTGCGAATCATGTCGTCGCCGCCGATGCAGACCAGCGCGTCAACGCCGAGTTTGTCGAAGGCGGCGATAGCGTTTTCGAGACTGCGGCGGTCGCGCGTGATGTCTGTGCGCGACGTGCCGAGCAGCGAGCCGCCATCGAGATGGATGCGCGACACTTCGTCAATCGTCAATTCATGCTGCTCGTCTGTGAAACGCTCAACCAGCCATTCAAAGCCATCATGAAAGCCAAGCGGCGTACAGCCAATGTTGATCGCTTCAATCGCCACTGCGGCAATGACGCCATTGATTCCGGGCGCTGGCCCGCCGCCCACGATGATGCCGATTTTTTTGATTGCCATATCTTTTCGGGGGTCGGGGTGGGATAAGAACAGCCTCTTATCACCGGTCCCGGCCCCTGACCCCTGTCCCTGTTCTTATTCTTTCGTCGCGGTGAGTCCGCCGAGATGACCGAATTTAGCGCGGAACTCGTCGGTCGTCAGATTGGCTGCCAGCGCCAGTTTTTCCAGCCATACGGGATTCTGAAAGTCCTGCGCATTGAGCCGTATCATGTACTCGCGGGCGACGCGATAGCCTTCGCTTTCGGTATCCACCAGGCGAACTCGCGTCTTGCCTGTGCCCGGCTCGCGTATGTCTGCGAAGGCCAGCGGCACGAGCCGCCCGCCCTGTATGCTGACCATCGCCCCACTGCCGCCCGCCAGCAAATAACGAATCGCGCTGTAGCCGAGATCGCGGCAATTGGCGGCATCGTAAGGAATCGGATCGGCGCAGCGCAGTTCGTAGCCGATGTTCTTGTTGGTCAGCGTCAAGCGAATGTCGCGCGCCTGAAAGCGGCTCTGCACTTCGGCTTTAACTTTGCGGCCCAGATCGACTTCGGCAAAGCGTATGTGGCCGTGTTCGTCGCGCTCGGCGTCTTGTAATTCAGACAACTCCTGTGGATCGAGCTTCTCGATCAAGCCCTCGGCGAGGATGGCGACGCCATAGGGCTGATTCAGAGCGCGCCGCTTGATGATCGAGCCTTCGACGATGTCGCAGATGTCCGCAAAAGGCACCGTCTCGCGCTTGAACTCTTCGCCGATGATTGTCAGCGTCGCGCCCGAAGCTTTGCCGATGCCGAGCGCCAGGTGGCCGGCCTTGCGGCCCATGGCGACGACGAAGTACCAGCGTTTGGTCGAGCGCGCATCTTCCATCAAGTTGCGCACCAGTTCGACGCCGACGTGCCGCGCCGTTTGATAGCCGAACGTCGGAATGTGTGGCGGCAGCGGCAGATCGTTATCAATCGTCTTCGGCACATGAACCGTGTGAATCTGATGGCCTGAGCGTTCATAGACGTAGCTCGATGACAGCGCCGTGTCATCGCCGCCGATGGTCACCAGGTGGGTGATGCCGACGGTGGTCAGGGTGTCGACGACCGAGCGGATGGCCTTGTCGGATTTCGTCGGATTGTCGCGCGCCGTGCCGAGCACGGAGCCGCCGTCGAGATGGATGCGCGAGACATCTTCGATCTTGAGCGGTTGGATTTTTGAAGTATCTTCGCGAATGAGATGCTTGAAGCCTTCCTGCACGCCGACGACGGCAAAGCCTTCGTTGATGGCTTCGATGGCGGCAGCCGAGATGACCGCGTTGATGCCCGGCGCGGGGCCGCCGCCGACCAGAATAGCTAACTTGCGTGGCGCTGACATTGCCGTGATCTCCCTTTATGATGCCGGTGCTGTTGCAGCAAAAAGATTGATTTTAGGGTGACAAGTGAAGAGTGGCAAGTGAAGAGTGGCAAGTGATGCGTGAAACGTGGTGCGTGAAAAGGCGATGGCTTCCTTTTACGCATTGTAGCGGAAACGCCATCGGTCACTCTTTCCATCTTGTCACGCTTCACGCATCATGCATCACGTTTCACCCCGTATTGCGCAGGCCGGCGGCGATGCCGTTGATCGTCGCGGCGAGTGCGTAATTCAATTCCGGGTTGCTGTCGCCGCTGCGTTTGCGGCGCAGCAGATCAACCTGTATCAGGCTCATCGGGTCAACGTAAGGATTGCGCAAGCGAATCGAGCGCGCCAGCACCGAGTTGTTTTCAAGCAACTCGGCCTGGCGGCGGACGCGCAACACCATCGCGTGCGTGCGCTCGAACTCTTCAACGATCATCTGAAAGACGCGCTCGCGCACCCCTGCATCTTCAACCAGATCGGCGTACAGGCGCGCGATGGTCAGGTCGGCTTTCGCCATGCCGATTTCGATGTTGCGAATCAAATCGCCGAACATCGGAAACTCCTGCATCATGGTTTCGAGCAAGCGCGCTTCGCGCGCGCCGCGCGCCGCGAACCGTTCCATCGCCCAGCCGACCCCGAACCATGCGGGCAAGACGTGGCGGCTCTGCATCCAGCCGAAGACCCAGGGAATGGCACGCAGATCTTCGATGCCGCGCCGACTGCTGCGCCGCGCCGGGCGCGAGCCGATTTTCACTTCATCGAATTCAAACACCGGCGTCGCCTGCTCAAAATAGGTCAACACCTCGTCATTCTCGGCGATCTGCTCACGGTAGAAAGCGAAGGCGTCGCGGCTCATCTCTTCCATCGCCGCTTCCCATTCGCTTTCGTCAACGTCGGTTCTACCGGGCCGTGCCAGGGCTTCGAGCGCCGCGGCGATCATCAATTCCAGATTGCGCTCGGCGAGCACGTCGTCCGAATACTTCCAGTTGAGCACCTCGCCCTGTTCTGTAATCCTCAATACACCATTAAAAGCGCCGCCAGGCTGCGCGACGATAGCCCGATGCGTCGGCCCGCCGCCACGGCCCACTGTGCCGCCTCTGCCGTGGAAGAGCCGCAGCTTGACGTTGCACGCGCGGGCCGTGGCGTGCAGAGCGCGGTGCGCTTTATAAATCTCCCAGGTGCTCGTCAGCATGCCGCCGCCTTTGTTGGAGTCGGAATAGCCGAGCATCACTTCCTGATGGCGACCCCAGGAATCCAGCAGCCGCGCGTAATCGGCATTCGTCCACAGCGCACGGCAAATCTCCGGGCAGTTGCGCAGGTCTTCGATAGATTCAAACAGCGGCACAGGCATCAATCCCGGATCTTCAGCCGATGCCGCAACCGTAATGCCGGCAAGCTCCGCCAGCCACGCGACCGACAACACATCTTCGACCGCCCGCGCGCCGCTGATGACGTAGTTCTGAATCGCCTGCGGCGGATAGCTGCGCTTTAACGCCGCGACGCGCCGCAGCCCATCAATCAGCGCGGCAGTCTCTTCTGACGGCGCGGCAGGCAATGTAACATTCGTCGCATTTTGCGTCTCCGCGCCGCGTGACAACTCGCGGACCGCCTCGGCGTGAACCCGCGCGTGCTGGCGTATATCAAGCGTGTGCAGGTGAAAGCCGAAGGTCTGCGCCTGGCGAATCAGCGGATCGAGCAATTGCGTCGCCAGCCGCTCGCCTTTGTTTTCGGCCAAGCTATTGCGCATCAAACGCAAATCGTCGCTGAACTCGCGAGCATCCCTGTAGGCGTCCGCGTGTTGCGGATAATCGCGGGCGTGCAGCAGGCGATGCAGGATGAAGACGAGAAAGCGGCGATAGATTTCGTCTTGGGCGCGCAACGCGGCGCTCGGATCATCCGGCGATATGCGCGACTGATAGGTATCGAGCGCCGCGCTCAACTCGCGAGAGATCGCCGCCTGCATGTCCGAAGGGCTGAGTTGACGAATCAACTCGCGCGTCGCGTTGACGTAATGATCGAGGATGACGCCGCGCGCCATCTCGAGGGCGGCGCTCGTCGCGTCGGGCGTCACGAAAGGATTGCCGTCGCGGTCGCCGCCGATCCACGAGCCGAACTCCACCATCACCGGCAAGTCGCGCGCCGTGATCTCAATGCCGTAAGCGAAGCCGAGCGCATCGCTGATCTCATCGTAGAGTTTCGGCAATGTAGCGATCAATACAGAGGGGTAATAATCCAGGCCCATCTTGATCTCGTCGCGCACCACCGGACGGCGGCGGCGCACTTCGGCGGAGTCCCACATGGCAGTGATGACTGCGGCGATGGCTTCCTGGGCGCGCAGGGCTTCGGCGTAAGGCAACGGCAGTTGATCGAGCCGTTCGAGTTCGGCAGTGATGCGCTGGCGTTTGAACAAGGCGGTGCGGCGCGCGACTTCCGTCGGATGTGCGGTGAAGACGGGGATGACTTTAATCTGGCGGAGGATACCAAGCGCGTCTTCAGCGGTCAGGCCGGCATCGCGCATTCGCGCAAATGTGCCGCGCATCGAGCCGGGCTGCGGCGGGCGATCAAGCAGGATTTCAGCGGCGCGGCGGCGGCGCTTGCGATGATTGGTCTCGGCCAGGTTGGTCAGCTCGAAGTAAGTCGCAAAGGCTTTGCTCAACTGGTGCGCCTGTTCGACGCTCATCTCGGCGACGAACTGTCGCGCCTGGGCCATCAACTGATAAGCATCTGCCGGATGCTTGGCTGGCTGAACTTCAGCCGGCGGCGCAGCGGCGCGCTCTGCCTGAGCTTTATTTTTCGTCTGCAACACGCGGTGATCGATGGCAAGCAGGCGCAGATGTTCGACGCGATCAAACAAGCTTTGCCCAGCCTGTTCTTTCAAGACATCGCCGAGCAAGCGGCCAAGCGAGCGCACATCGCGACGCAGCGGCGCTTCTTTGAGCCGTGGGGCGTCGCTCATCATTTCAGCCAGCCGCGCCGCTTGATCTTCGGTCGCCCAGAGGGCTTCTTTCATTGGCATCGCTCAAACCTCCGCGCAGGTCGAAACAACAGAATCGCACAGAGCGGCGGCGCGGGGAAAGAGAGACGCGGCGCCGCGGCGACGCGGCGGCGCGGCGAGGGAGAAACATGGGAATCGGCGTTCTGCTTAACCCTTCCTCTTTCGCCGCGGCGCCGTGTCGCCGCGGCGCCGCATCGCCTCTGTACCGTGTGCAAGTTGATAGGCTTTGAGCGCTTCGTTCGCCCGTTGGATGTCGGCGGCGTACTTGCCTGTAAGCAGGCGCAGGAACATGCGATTCAAGCAACGCGAAGCGCGCACGGAAAAGACCGCATCCTGCAAATCGATATGGCTGCGCTCGAAGAAGTGATGCCCCAGCAGCCCGACCGCCTGCGACAGCGGCAGCAATCCGAGCAACCACCAGTTGCGCGTCAAGACCACGAGCGCCAGCAGCCCATAAAAGATGATGACGCCGACAAAGTGCAGCGCGATGTTGGCCGTGTGTTGATGCTTCATCACGAAGATGTCCCAGTAATCTGTGAACGGATGATCTGCGACCGTATCGCTGATGCGATTGCGATTGGCTGATTCGCTACGGCGCGGCGCGTCAGGCGTGTTAGTAAGGTACAACACGTCGCCGAGTTTTTTCTGGCCAAGCATGGCGCTGATCTCACCGCGTTGCACGACCGGGCAGCCTTTGATATAGACCGCTTCGATTATCCGCTCGGAGCCGCGCTTGACCATGCGCGGCGCGCCGTCAAGCACCGCGTCGCTGATTTCAATCTGCTCGCTCAGGGGGGCGCGCAAGTGTGCCGGGTTAATCAACACGAAGTCAGCCTTCGCGCCTTTGCGCAAGACGCCCGCATCAAGGCGAAACCAGCGCGCCGCTTCGCCGGTGACGCGCGCAATGGCCTGCTCCATCTGGATGAACCCGGTCGTCGCCGCCTGCTTCAACAGCGACAGCGCGCCGTCGTAGTAGCCTAGATTACGGACGTGCGCGCCGGCATCGGTGAAGCCCGGCAGCACATAAGGCTGCTTCATCAACGCCAGCCGCTCGGCTAATCGATCATTTGCGCCCGTCGCTACCCAACGCAAGTCTGTGTCGTAGCGTTCAAGCAAATCCATGAAAAACTCTGTGGCCTCGCGTCCTGCCGTGCGCGCCGCATCGCCAATCATCTGGTTTTCAAGCGCCGCATCGGGGCAGCGCACGATACGCATTAACGTGAGATCGCGGTGAAATGTTTTGCGATAACCGCTCGTCCATTGGTGACGGAATTGCTCGCGGAATCCGTCGGCTTGCCAGAGCACACGGCGCGCCGCGCGGGTTTCGCAATCGTTCAAGCGCACGCCGCAGGCGAACTCTTCAAAGAGCGGGGTCAGCGGCCCATCTGAATAAACCGTAAACGGCTCGGTGAGCGTTTGAAAGCGAATGTTGCAGCGCAGCAGCGTGTTCAATACGAACAACAGCGGGCGAAAGACGCGCCACAGCCGGCGATCCGCCACCGAATCGAGCGCCGCCAGCACCGTCACGCGCAAAGGCCGGCGAAAGATGCCGACGCTCATGCGCATAATGTCCAGCAGCGACATCGAACGCTGCGGATTCGGCGTCACTTGAAAGACGGCATCGCGCGCTCGGCAGACATCGGCAAGCATTCGGTATTCGCGCAGGTCGGCGTGTTGCGAAGGAATGGTGTGCCCGCGATGTGTGCCGCTCATCATGTGCCAGGGAACCATGTCTATTGAAACGCCGAGCATCCCCGCGTCAATCGCATCACCAGCGATGCGCCGCATCTCTTCAAGCTCTGCATCGGTCGCCGGTTCTTTCAAGCTCCGTTCGAGACCCATCACATGAGCCCGCAAGGCGCTGTGGCCGAACAGCGCGGCGACGTTCGGGCCTACGGGCAATCGCTTCAAGTGAGCGACGTATTCGCCCGGCGTCTGCCATCCAATCGAAGCCTTGAGCCACTTTTGAATCAGCACGCGCGGCAGCGTTTCGACGCGCTCGAAGATGTTGGCAAGCTGATCTGCCGAGCCAATCGCTAGCGACAGGCTGCAATTGCCCATCACGACGGTCGTCACCCCATGGCGCACGGATTCGGCAAGCCCCGGCGCGATCTCAAGCTCGATGTCGTAATGCGTATGAATATCGAGGAAGCCGGGCGCGATCCACAGTCCCCTGGCGTCAATCGTCTGACGCGCCGCTTCTGTAATGTTCGCCGCAATCTCTGCGATGCGCCCATCGCGCACGCCGACATCGCGTTGCGCGGCAGGCGACGCCAGACCGTCGAAGAAGAGCGCGTTTTTGATGATGAGATCAAGCATAAACCACAGATGAACACAGATTAGAAAATAGATGAACACAGATAAGATGGCGAGAATTAGACTAGACCACCATTCGCTTAATTCCCAGCTTGCGTGTCCCAAAGTTTAAGATCAATCCGATCTTTAGTCCCGCTGCCTTCAGATAATTTAGAATCTGTGCCTGGTGGAACTCATCGATTTCGCGCATGGCCTTGAGTTCAACGATGACGATGCCATTTACGAGAAGATCAGCGATAAAATCACCAACGACGATCCCCATATAAGTCACAGAGATGGGCTGTTGCTGTTCGACTGTTAGCCCAGCATTTTTCAGCTCAATCGCCAATGCGTTCTCGTAAACTTTTTCCTTGAAGCCAACACCTAACGCATTGCTGACTCGCATCGCACAGCCAATGATCGTATGTGTCAAATCATCTGTGTTCATCTCTTCCTAATCTGTGTTCATCTGTGGTTTGCGCCGGCCACGCATCAACCAGGCGATGATAAAACCAATGATCAAGCCGCCGACGCCGGCAGCGATGGCAGTTTTCTTGACGTAGCCTTTGAGCGTTGCGGTTACGGGATTGTCGAGCAGGTTGGTGCCGATGTGCAGGTTGAGGATTTTCCATTTGCCGTTGTCTTTGTAGACGGTCGCCGTCCAACGGCTGGTCATCGTGCGTACATCGCCGTCGGCAAACGTGAAGGTGTCGGTCGATGTGCCGTGACTGAGGCCAATCTGGTCGCCGACGAATTCCGTCAGCGCGTCGGCTTCGGGCTTGATGCCGATGCTTTTAAGCTGCGCACTGCCGCCTTTCAACAAACCTTCGTAATAAGCTTTGAAGTCGTCGAGGTTGGTGAAGAGTTTCTGATCAACTGTGGTGATCGAGAACTTCTCGTAAAAGAGCGGGCGCAGAGCGTCGAAGTTGCCTGTGTTCATCGCGTCGGTCGCGGTGCGCAGCAGGGCGCGCAATTCATTGTGATCGGTCTCGCGATCTTCGGCCTGTGCGATTGGTGCAAACGATAAGGCGATCAAGCAAAGTAGCACGAGCTTGAGACGTAGGGTCATCGGTTTCCTCCTCGAATCAGATTAGCGCGACGGGCGCGGCGAGATTGCTGAAATGCAATGAGAGATTACCAATTCCCGCGCGCTTGTCAAAGGAGCGGTTGACTAAGACCTTTGACGTTGCAATCGCCCTGAGACCTCAGAGGCTTCTCTTGACAAGGCCACTGCTTAACTATAGGATCAAAAGGAACTGAGCCTGGCTCACTCTCTTCTTCAGCTTCTCTGGAATTTTCCAGTCCATCTGAATCCAACAGCTGATTAAACAAAGCGCCTGTCGGGCTTTTAGCTTTACCGAAAGGGCTTCGATTTATGTCTGTTAAATTGTTTGTTGGAAATCTTTCAAACGATACCTCCGGCGATGAACTGCGCAACCTCTTCAGCGAAGTCGGCGTCGTCGAATCGTGTCAGTTGATCACCGACCGCGATACCGGGCGCTCGAAAGGCTTCGCTTTTATCGAGATGAATACGCTGGAGGGAGCCGACACCGCCAAAGAAAAGCTCAACGGACAAGTCCTGCATGGGCAAGCCCTCAAAGTCAACGATGCCAAGCCGAAAACTCAGTTCAAAAACAGCGCCGGCTATGGCGGCCCGCGCTGGCCTTAACTGAATACGGAATCAAGCGGCGACCAACGGTCGCGCCTTCGAGAATGCCAAACCTGATCACGGCCATCTGAACGGGAAGGGAGATTCGCGTGAGACTGATTGCCGGTAGCAAAATCGTTTATCCTGCTCAAGGGCCATGCCTGATTGGCCCTGTGGTCCAGCGAATTATTGATGGCAAGCCGCTGATGTTCTATCAACTGATCGTTCTTAATGAAGGCGGCGGCGATTTGTTCGTTCCGGTTGATAAAGTCGCCGCCGTTGGCATACGGCTGCTTCTGGAGAAGTCCGAGATTCCCAGGCTGCTGGACCATTTAATGCAGCCCGCCAAACCCGCCGATGGCTGGAAGCAACGCACCCTGAACAACCTGAAGCTGTTCGCCTCCGGGTCGGCCTTCGACCTGGCTGAGATCGTTGAATCGCAGACCTAGTAGAACGAAACCAAGGCTTTGTCGATTAGCGAACACAAGTCGCTGGAAAGAGCGAGAAGTTTGTTGATTTGCGAAATCGCCGAGGTGTTGGAAGCGACTAGAGAAACGGTTAAAGAGCAACTGGAAGATGCCCTCAAGGCGCGGCCAAGAGACCTGCAAAGCGGCGCGACGACCAGGAGAGGTCTCGCGCGCGCCGGCAAATCATCGGCACGTGACGGGCAGCCGGCTGACGCAATAGAGAAGCGCCGCGAGCCGCTACAGGAGCAAGCCCTGGGCATTGCGGTCTAGCCGGATCGAGCCGTCGAGGCGGAAGCGGATTCGCAGGACTCTCATTCTGCAATTGTCCGCCGAGCGCCAGAGAGACATGCTCGTTGCCGGACAAATCGGAAACGGGCAAATCACATGGCAGGAAGCATGATTACCAGATTGGTGGATATTGAAGACGCTGGAGAACGCCTCGCGGCTGGCGAGCAGCCCTACGCCTTTGAAATGAGCGACCGTATACCGATGGTGGGGCCGGCCTGTGGCTATGGAACGGAACATCTGAGACGCCTGCGGACGGAAGGACGCTACGCCGAAAGTATCGAAGAGGCCACCCTGTACGCTGATCAAAGAGGCGCGACGGTTACGGGAATATGGTTTGTAAAAAGTTAAGCGGCGGCTTGTGAGGTGATGAGGAGAAGAGTATGCAGGAGCACCGATGGACTATCGAATGTGCCAGATGCAGAGCGACAAAGCTGGAGTTGATTACCGGAGATGAGGCCAAAGGCATGACGGAAGAGACGCGCCCCATCTATAGACTATGCGAGCGTTGCGAGCGAACGACCGCTTGGATCAAAGTAAAGATCAAGCCGGCGCTGGCAGAAGAGAAGCCGCTCATTCAACAGTTTTGAGGTCATCATATGCTTGTACCAAGAGTCATCATCCGTACGGCGCGCGGCGAGCGCGGCATGGATATCTTCTCCAGCTTGCTGGCTGAAAATATCATCTGCATCAGCGGGCCGATTGATGATGACCTGGCCAACCTGATCATCGCGCAGATTCTCTATCTGGAGGGCGAAGACCCTGACAAAGAGATTTCGCTCTACATCAATTCGCCGGGCGGCTCAGTGACCGCCGCCCTGGCCATTTACGATGCGATGCAATACGTCATGCCCGACATCAGCACGATCTGTCTGGGCCAGGCGGCAAGCACCAGCGCGATGCTGGTTGCGGCGGGCACGCATGGGAAACGGTACGCGCTGCCCAATGCGCGGCTGCTGATTACGCAGCCTTCTTTAGAACAGATCGGCGGTCAGGCTAGCGATATTGAAATTCACGCGCGGGAGATTCTCCGGCTGCGCTCGCTGATCAGCGGCATACTGGCAAAACACAGCGGCCAGAGCGGCGAGCGCATTGAGCGCGACATCGAGCGTGTGATGATTCTCAGTGCGGAGCAAGCGCTCGATTATGGATTGATCGATGGCATACAGAGATCGCGATTGGACATCGATGCCAGTCCGCTTGAAGTCACGACGGCTCTGGCGGTGGCTTGATCGTTAGCGACGACGAAACTCGTTCGCGTCCTCAGTGTGCCGCATCTATAGAGCGTTCTGAAAAGCCCTAGAGGGGCGCAATTCAATAGCTTGGGGCAACGCCCCAAGTCCTTAGTTCAGTCGTCAGGCCGCGCGTTGCTTCTCCACAGAGATTTCTTTATCATCCCTCTGGTCAGCCTTCAGGAGAACATATGAACGTTAAAAGATTCGCCGACGTTGTTTCTCTCTTCAGTAACAGCGCCGTATTTGGCGCGTTGCTTTTCGTGCTGCTCAACACGAACGCGGCAAAAGGCGCTGATCTGGAAAGCCGCGTTGCGCCATTCGAAAACACAACCGTTCACTATCAGATGAGCGGCAAAGGCGCAGACGCTTTGATCTTCGTTCATGGCTGGACGTGCAACGCCGATTTTTGGCGCGGCCAGACCTCAGCGTTTCCCAATATGCGGGTGATCGCCGTTGATTTGCCCGGACACGGGCAGAGCGGCAAGCCACAAACCGATTACACGATGGATTATTTCGCGCGCTCCATCGACGCCGTGATGCGTCATGCGCAAGTCAAACGCGCAGTGCTCGTCGGTCACAGCATGGGGACGCCCATCGTGCGGCAATTTTACCGGCTTTACCCTGAAAAGACGCTCGGCCTGGTGATCGTTGACGGCGCGCTGCGCCTGTTCATGCCGAAAGCGCAGATGGACGCCTTCGCCGCACAGCTTCGCGCCAATTATAAAACCGCCGCTCCGCAGATGGTTGAAGGCATGCTGATGCCTGTAAAAGACGAAAAGATGAAAAGCGAAATCCGCGCCGTGATGCTCGGCACGCCGGATTACGTCGCCCTCAGCGCAATGACGGGCATGGCCGACGAAAAGATTTATGCGCCAGACCCTATCAACGTCCCTGTATTGGCAATCCTGGCCAAGTCTCCCTTCTGGGCGGCGGATACTGAAGCGTTCTTGCGTTCGCTCGCGCCAGACCTGGAGTTTGTCATGTGGGAAGGCGTCAGCCACTTCCTGATGATGGACAAGCCGCAGGAGTTCAACCGGACGTTGCAAGCGTTCCTGGTCAAACACAAACTCCTCATGCACTGAAGTTGAAAAAAAATTCATGTAGGGGCGGCCGTCTCTGGTCGCCCCAGACTGGGAGCTTGTCGCAACCTGAATCTCGATGCTTTTCAGTCTGGGGTGACCAGAGACGGTCGCCCCTACATGGTCATCAACGATTCTCAACAGTCCTTCCACACACGACCGCCTGCTTGCGCGGCCAGTCGCCGCGCCATATAATTTCGCCGCTTTTGCCGCAGAGGTGAACGATGAATCGAGGGCTGGCGCAGAGGTGCGAAAAGTCTCTGCTCGACGACGAAAAGACGCTTCGCAAGCTCGATCTGAATTACCGCAAGAACAAAACGCAGGACAACACGGCGGCGATGGATCAGCTTGCCCGCGAGTTTTGTTACACGGATTGCCAGGACGTTTACTGGAACCCGCCGCAATTTTCCTTGCTCTATGGCACGCCGCTATGGGATGGCGCGAGCGAATCGCAACGCATCAAGCTCAACCAGATTTACTGGGTCGCCTATTATTCGCAGATCGTCTCTGCGGAAATCGCCACCATCTTTTTCAATCAGACGAGCGCCGCCGGGCTCTATTCCATCGAAGATTTTCGCCTCGTCTGCGACACGCTCGATCTGGAATCGGCGCAGGAGCGCGCACACATCAACGCCTTCAAGAAAGTCGGCGAAGATTTCGAGCTATCGGTCTTCGGCGAGCGCCTCTTCACTTACAGCATGCGCGGGCCGTTCGTCGAGACCATGCTTCATCACCACGCCAGTCGCGTGAAACAGTTCTGGCGCTGGATTCAATTGCACGCTTACGCCAGCCTGTCGTCGGACAATGCCTTCATCGGCTGCCAGTATTTCACCGTGCGCGGCGTGCGCACGCTCAACGGCAAATTGATTCAACATCAACTGAGCCAGTTCTACTCGAAGCAGCCGAACAAAGACGAAGCGGCGATTCCATCACACATCAGCTATTGCCATTTTCTTGATGAATCATTTCACTTCAATAGCTCGACGATCATCTCGCATGACGTGTTGCGGTCACTGCCGCCGCCGACCCGGTTCGAGCGTTGGGTGGCGAATCTTACATTGCACGGCACGCAGAAAGATCACTTCCATTTTTCGACCGCCATCAACGGTTTGTTCTGGTACGACCCGGCGCTCTATCCAAAGATTTACAAAATCCTCCGTTCGCCCATCTTCGCGATGTCGCCCGACGAAGCGAAAGCCATGATGTGGGATTGCTTCACCGGCGAAAGCGAAGGCTTGCAGCAGAGCGCCCGCAGCCGCGAGATTGCCATGAACTCTTACAAAGAATATCTCGCCGGCATAGACTACGTTGACCGCGCCAACAAAGAGATGGCGCTGATGGCGCGCAACTCCACACGGCAGCATCTCGACACCAATCGGCGCGAGTTGAAAAAATTCTTCCGGCAATCAGATCGTTTGTAAGGACATGTAGGGGTGACCCTCTGTGGTCGCCCCAGTGTGGAACTTGAGCAATCTGGGGAGGCCACAGAGGGCCTCCCCTACATGCAATGGTTATTGATTTCGGATCACGATGAGTTCGCACACCGACGAGCACTGCATCAGCTTTTCGCCCGCCAGCCATCCGCCTGTGCGCTTGCCTTATGGGGCGATGCTCTCTGAACATCTGAGCGTCGAGAACTCGCCGCTGCTGTTCGGCTGTCGCACGGGGATTTGCGGAACCTGTTTGATCGAAGTCGAAGCAGCAACCAATGGCGAACTCGGCGAGCCGGCGGCTGACGAGTTGGAGTTGCTCGAAATCATCGCGCCGGAAAACCAGCGGGCGCGGCTCGCCTGTCAGATCGCGATGCGCGCCGACCTCTGCATTCGTTACATCGGGCCTGCCTGACATGGACTACAGGAGCTTCTGGTATGCCATTGCCGATTCCCGCGACCTGCGGCAGAGCGTCGTGATCAGCGCGCACCTGCTCGGCGAGTCTCTGGCGCTGTTTCGCGACGAGACAGGCCAAGCCGTAGCGATAGAAGATCGTTGTTTGCACCGCGCCGCGCCCCTTTCAAAAGGCCGTGTGCGTCAGGGTCGCTTGCAATGCGCTTATCACGGCTGGACCTATGCAGGCACAGGTTGTGTCGTTCACGTACCGTCGGAAGGGCCAAACGGATTGAAGAGCACGAAGCGTTGCGCGCGCCGGTTTGCGACCGCAGAGGTGGACGATTACGTTTACGTGCGCTTGAGCGATGCGGCCACAGACGACTTGTCGCCGTTTCCCTTGCCGCATTATCGCGAGCGCGGCTGGGCGGCGATTCGTCTGAAGAATACCTTTCGCAACAACGTGACCAACTGCGTCGAGAACTTCGTCGACATTCCGCATACGGCGTTCGTGCATCCGCGAATTTTTCGTGTCACACGAAACGAACGCTTCACGGCACAGGTGACGCGCCGCAATGGTTCGGTTGTCGTCGAGTATCACAACGAGCGCGCCAATCTCGGCATCTTTTCATGGTTTTTGAATCCGCGCCGCCGCGAGATTCGTCACACCGATGTGTTTCACATGCCGAACGTGACGAGCGTCGACTATGACTTTGGCCCGCGACGGCGCTTCGTCATCACGTCGCAATCGATTCCGCTCGGCGACGATGAGACGCTGGTCTATACGGACTTGACGTACAATTACGGCGCGTGGAATAACCTGGCGCGGCCAATCATCCGCCGACAGGCGCAGACGATCATCGATCAGGACATCGAGATTTTGAACCATCAGATGATGACAATCAAAAAGCACGGCGCGCAGTTCAACCACACCGCCGCCGATGTGATTCACCTGATGATCGAGTCGATCAGAGAGGCGCTGGCCGAAGGCCGCGACCCGCGACAGTTGCCCGACAAGACGCACGAAATCGAATTCTGGGTTTGAAGATGGAATTGCCACAGAGGCACAGGCGGCTGCGCCGCAAAGGCGACGCGGCGACGCGGCGACACGGCGACGCGGAGAGAGAACCAAGCGGACTGCCTGTCACAGCTTCTCTCTTTC
>JBBWZK010000175.1:0-7515 GCA_039648975.1 Blastocatellia bacterium | reverse complement strand
CCAAAGACGATAGATAACTTAGGCACACCACCTCTCGCCGCGTCGCCGTGTCGCCCTGTCCCCGCGACTCTTACCCGCGTCGCTCTATATCAGGCCCTGAACATTTCGCGCGCAGCCGCGATGGAGTCGCAGAAGATGTCAATGGCGGTGTCGATCTGACCGGGCGTGTGCGAAGCCATCACCTGAAAACGGAAGCGTGCGCGGTTGCGTGCGACCGCCGGGAATTCGACGAGGTTGGCAATCAAGCCGTTCTCTTCGAGGAAGCGGCTCGTCCACTTGGCGAGGCGTTCGTCGCCAACTGTAACCGGCACCACATTCGACGGCTCGCCCAGACATTCGATGCGGCGCGCGTTGAACCCGTCGCGCAGTTGATGAATGTTGGCCTTCGATTTGGCCCGCAGGTGATCGCCTTCGGCGGAACGAACAATGCGCATGGCTTCCAGCACGATGCCGCACTGCACAGGCGAGATGGCATTGGAATAGGTGTGCGAGCCGCCGTAGATGCCGAGGTATTGTTTGACCGATAGATCATGCGTGGCGACAAAGCCGCCGTTGCTCGAAAAGGTTTTCGAGAAGCTGCCCATCACCAGGTCGACTTTGCCAAGCATGCGTTGCAAACCGATCTGGCCGGTGCCGCCCGGCCCTTGCGCGCCGAGATCGTGGGCGACGTCGATCATCAGCACGGCGCTGTATTCGCTACAGACATTTTGCAAGGCGGCGATGTCCGGGCTATCCGAGTCCATCGAGAAGAGGCCTTCGGAGACCACCAGGATGGCATGGCGCGTGTCTTTTTCGCGGATGCGGCGCAGCTTGCGGCGCAACTCCTGTGCGTCGTTGTGACGGAAGAAGCGCACGTTGGGGGTCGCGGCGCGCGCCCCCTGCATCAGGCACGAATGCGCCAGTTGATCGATGACGATGTGATCGTTGCTGCGCACGAGGCCGACGATGACGCCAAACCCGGCGGCCCATCCGGTCGGAAACAGCAGCACATGATCCATGTTGACCAGTTCGGCAATCTCGCCTTCCAGCCGCCGCGAGAGCTGCGTGTTGCCTTGCAGCATCGGCGAAGCGGCGGCGTGCGGGCCGTACTCCATGAGCGCGCGGATGGCGGCTTCGTGGATGGCCGGGTGTTGCGCCAGGCCCAGATAATCCTGCGAGCCGAAATTGTAACCGGCGACGACGCGGTCATTCTGGCTGCGAATGCGCGTGGTCGGCGCGGGCGCTTGTTCGAGGGCGCGCGCATAAGGCCAGGTGTTGAACTGTGTGCGTTCAGCCAGCCACTCGCCCAAAGGCCTGGTGCGCTCGGTCAGATGCGCCCCCTCGGGTTCAATGAACATGCCAAGGTGTTTGGTGAAAGCGTCTGTCTGGTGGATGCGTGCAAATTCCTCTTGCTCGGTCATCATCAACTCTCCCTCAATACAGTTGTGCCGGGGTAGGGCAATGCGCAGGCCCGCTGGGGCACTTGTCCTTCGGTTGTTAATGCAGTTCCGGCAAAAATGTTTCTAGTGAATCAGGTAGCGGCTCGATCAGCCTGCCACACGAGCAGCCATTCGTCCGGTCAGTGCGGCCCCGCACACGGAGCGCCGCGCACCTCAGCCTGGCCCTTTCGGTCGCAAGAGCCGCATTAACTCGCGCCACCACGACCGCCGCTGGTGGCGCACCTCAGCGGCCAGCGCGCCGACGTGGCGCAGCAAGGCTTCGGCAAAGCGCACGCGCTTGCGTCGCGCCGGCGATTTCAGGAAGTGACGTTCGAGTCGCCGTCGCTGGCTGGCGCTGATCTGGCCGCGCGCATAACGGTCGATCAGATCATCTTCGATGTCGAGAAGCTGCTCGAATAGCGCGTCATCAGTAAAGTACCGGACTTCAATTTCTTCCTGTTCGGCATCCGACAACTCGCCCAGCAGGTAAGCGGTAAGCCTCTTCGCGTCGTTGCTCTGGTCTATCACGGGCCATCAGCTTTCTGTGAAAAAAATTACTAACTTCTTCCTGCCTGCTAATGGTCGTTATAGATAATTTATTTCACAAAGCATGCGACTGGCGGAATTGCTTGCTGGAACTCTGTTCGAGACGTTCGCGTATGCGATGCACGCGGATGCGCAAGGCGTTTTGCGGAATGCCGAGGCGTTCGGCCATCTGTTTGCGGTGGCGTATGCGCTCGCCCCTTTCGCCCTGATAGTAGTCGAGGATCAGGGCACGGCTTTCCGCCGGCAGTTGGCTGAGACAGCCAGCCAGCCAGTTGAGACGGCGTTCGACGTGCGACTGGCGTTCGGCTTCCTGATCTCTGAGCGTCTCTGTATGCGGATGCACCAGCGGCGGCAGCGCGTCCAAAGTCGCGAACTCGCGTTCCGGCGAGGCCCAGTATTCTTTCAGCACGTTCCTTCTTCGACGGGCAGCCGTCGGTCGGCGGCTGCGTCGGCTTGCCGTGGCTGCATCGCCTGAGTGTCGATGGTGATTTCGGTCTTATTTTTGTTGCTCATTTCATCCCCGTCATTCTTTTCGCATCGCCCGGCGCATCCGGCGGCCAGCGAAATACTTTTCAGCGATGGGGCATATCATCAATGAAAGCCGAGGAATTGTTCTTAAAGCGCACCTTAAAATTTCTTAAAACGCCTTAAAGAAGGAGGGTAGGTTCAATATGAAACGGAGATGGGATTTGTAAACCTGACTGAGGTTGGCAAACCGGCCCTTGAATTGAGCCTCTGAGGCTGTTTGGCTTAACTGGCTATCCGCCGAGGGTGATCATTTCGAGCTTGCGATGTGCTTTCGCCTGATAGCCGCCGGGCGATTGCATGGCTTCCAGACGCTCGTCCGAGTAACGATCATCGCGCCGGCTCCAGACGCCGATGATCAATTGACGAATCTCGTCGTCGCTTGCGCCGCTTCTCAACAACGCTTTCAGATCGTGGCCGCAACTGGCGAACAGGCAGGTCACCAGCTTGCCGTCGGCGGTCAGGCGTCCGCGCGTGCAACTGCCGCAAAATGGCTCGGTCACCGAAGCGATCACGCCGACTTCACCGCCCCCATCGACAAACTTATAATCCACCGCCGGGGCGCTCGATTGATCGCGCCCCACCTCGCGCAGCGGATAGCGCGCATGGATGGTGTCGATGATCTCACGCTTGGGGACCATCTTCTCGGATATCCAGTGATTGGCGTTGCCGACATCCATGTACTCGATAAAGCGCATGGTGAAACGGTGCTGGCGGGCAAACTCGACGAGCGGCAGAATGTCGCCTTCGTTGACGCCGCGCTCGATGACGGCATTGAGCTTGATCGCCTGGAAGCCCGCCGCTTTGGCGGCAAAGAGGCCGTCGACGACTGCGCCGAGATCGCCGCGCTGGCGGATGCGCGCGAACTTCTCTGCATCGAGTGTATCCAGGCTGACGTTCAACCGCTTCAAGCCGGCGGCGGCAAGCGCATCGGCTTTTTCCGCGAGCAGCGAGCCGTTGGTCGTCAAACACAAGTCTTGCAAGCCCTCGATTGCCGCGAGCTGCCGGATCAACTTGTCGAGGTCGCGACGCAGCAGCGGTTCGCCGCCGGTCAGGCGAATCTTGTCGACGCCGAGCGCCACGAACAAGCGGGCGAGCCGGCTGATCTCTTCAAAGCTGAGAATCTCGCGCCGCGCAATCCACACGTATTCGTCATCCGGCATGCAATAGGTACAGCGAAAATTGCACCGGTCGGTGACAGAGATTCTCAGGTCTTTCAGCAAACGGCTATTGCGGTCACGCGTCATTGATTCACTCGCCACTCTTTGCCTCAGTCTTCACCGGATTACTGCTTAACATTCTAACGCAGGCAACGAAGCCGGCGCAAAACAGCATGCATTACAGGTCATCTGGTTTTGCATCAGCGCCATCATTCGCCGGTGTGCGGCCCGCGCGCCCCTGCGATGTAGGCGCGGCAGAGTTTCAGGAAGGCTTCGAGGGCCGGCGCGATGTAATCGCTCTTCAGGTAGGCGACGCCGAATTGCCAGCGCACGTTCAATTCCTTCACCGGCACGGCGCGCAGCGTGCCGCGCGCCACGCTGGTGCGCACCGCGCCCTGCGGCAGAATCGTTACCCCAAAGCCCAACTCGACCATCTTGATGATGGCTTCCGTGCGCTGCAATTCCATGATGATGGTCGGCTCCAGATGGTGCTTCTCGAAAAACAGATCGAGCAAGCGCCGCGTATTGCCGCCGTGCTCGCTCAGGATCAACGGCTCGGCGGTCAGCATGTCCATCGTCACACTCTTTTCGCCCGCCAGCCGGTGTGTGGGATTCATTACAGACACCAGCCGGTCGCTGCGCAACGTTTCGGTCGTCAAGTCCGATGCTTCGACCGGCAGCGAGACGATGCCGACATCGAGATGCCCTGCAAGGATCTGCTCGACGATGCGCTCGCTGGTGCCGCCGACGACCGTCAGGTCAAGCAGCGCGAAGCGGCGCTTGATCTCGCTGAGAATTTCCGGCAGCGGCTGCAAGGTGAAGGTCGTCGAGGTGACGCCGATGCGCAAGCGCCCGCGCGACGACTGGCCGAGACTCGAAAGCGCCGCCTTGGCGTCGTCGTGGGCGCGCAGGATGGTTTCGGCGTGCCCGAGCAGCGCGCGGCCCGCTTCCGTCAGGTAAAGCTTTTTGTTGACGCGCAGGAAAAGCGGCGTGCCGATCTCTTCTTCGAGCTGGCGCATGTGTACGCTGACCGCCGCCTGGGTTAAATGGATGCGCGCCGCTGCCTGCGTGAACGAGCCGGCTTCGGCGACCGCCCGGAATGTTCTCAGCAACCTTAACTCCATTCAATTCCGCGTGCCCGGCTGACCTTCAACGCGCCGCTACAAGCAACGCCGCGAAGGCCGTCTCGTCTAACTCATCGAGCGTGTTGACGACCAGGTCTGCCTCAAGCGCCGCGTGCGTCGTCAGCACGCCGATGGCGCGCATGCCGGCGCGGCGCGCGGCCTCTGTGCCGGCGGGCGCGTCTTCAACGACGATGCAGCGCGCCGGCGGCGTTTGCAGTTTAGCGGCGGCGGTCAGAAAAATCTGCGGGTCGGGCTTGCCGCGCTCGACTTCTTCGGCAGAAACGATGGCGTCGAAACACGCGTTGACCTCAAGCGCCGCGAGAATCACTTCGAGGTTAAGCGGCGGCGCGGATGAGGCAACCGCCTGTCGCCAGCCCGCCGCTTTCAACTGTTCGAGCCAGCGGCGCACGCCGGGCAGCGGCTCGATGCCGTGCCGGCGCACCATCTCGCGATATTGTTCTTCCTTGTCGAGACTGATGCGCCGTATGCGCTCCGGCGGAATCTGCGGGCCGAAGTAGGTGCGTAGAATTTCGTCATTGCGCCGCCCAAAGGTCGCCATAAACTGCTCGCGCCGGAGCGTGTAGCCTTCATTGGCAAGCGCCGCGCGCCAGCTCAACCAGTGATAGTCGAGCGAATCGACCAGCGTGCCGTCGACGTCCCAGAGCACAGCGCGCGGCTTGATGTTTTGATCAACGGTCATCCGTTTGTGAGATTATCGGAGAATCAACTGCCGGGCAACGCCTCTGCGAAGCAATAAGTCAGGAGGCCGCCGAGCAGACCAGCGGCCTCTTGTTGAAGAGGTTGACAACTGTACCAGATTTCAACCGATGCGAAGACGCTGCTACAGGCAAGCGGCGCGGCTTATTCGGTAGGCGCGACAATCTCAAGGCCGGCTTCGCGCGCCGCATTCATGCCGCCCTTCAGCGAATAGGCGCTCTGGTAGCCCCACCCTTGCAGTGACTTCACTTCGGCTTCGGCAGCCTCGTCATGCGGGCAGGTGCAATAGGTGACGATGACGGTCTTTTTATCAATCCCTTTGGCCCAATCTTCCAGCTTATCCATTGGTACGTGAACCGCGTTTTTGATGATTTGACCGTTGAGGTCGTGGCGCGCGTCAAGGATGACGAGCTTTTCGCCTTTATCCAAACGTTGCTTGAGTTCCTGCGCGGTGATCTCGTGTTTGGCGTCATCTGCCGTGGCAAGGGCCTTCGGTGCGGCAAACAGGCCGGCGGCAATCAGCAGTGACAAAACGGCTGCCGCAATCATTAACTTCTGAAACTTCATGCGTATCTCCTAAGCTGAATTTGTGGGAATCAACCACCCGTCCCCTATCCTTAATCCTAGCATTGCCCAAGGCGTATGCGCCACCGAGGGAAAATAATGAACGATGTAGCGCAAAGCGGTTAGCTTGCGCAGCGTCGGCACAAGCAAACCGCCGTGCGCTACCTGGAAACTGATTTGAAAACCGCCTAAGCGTGATCGCAAGCAATTTGCAATCATCCCGTTTGCGGCAGACAAATCATCTTTATTTATGAGATTCGCATGAAAATTTTAAGAACCGCCGGGAATGCCTCTGGTGGTTCGGAAGCTGTCGCGTTCGATAGCGGCAAACAGGGTAGGCCGGAAGGCTGAACGATAGGGATGATTGTGGCCGAGACGTTTCAAACAGCGAGCAGGGGGATAGGGTCATGCAGTATCCATACGAGTTTTCAAAGAGTCAGATGCAAAAGGTTGGGATCATTCTTCTCAACCAGCAGCCGCACCAACTGCAATGCGCCAAGTGCCATGCCGTATGGCAAGTGGTCAAGCGCGGGCTGCGGTTTCCGAAAGGCTACTGGAAGTGCCCCAACGGCTGCAACGCAAAGAAGTGATCGCAAAGAATCAGGCAGAGTTTTCAACTTTCACGCGTCGCTTGCGCTCGCGCGCTCGCTGTTGAATCGCGCTGGCCAGCCATTCGCGATAATGAACCCTGACTCCCTTCGGCCCGATGGAATAGATGAAAGAATAGGCAACGCCCAATTCCTGATCCGTGAGCGACCAGCCGGTTACCGTGAAGCCGTGGCGTGCCGCCGCAGCGCGAAACTGTTTCTCGCTCATCTCTTTGACCATCACATCACCATCTCGTAAGATTCGCCCGGCGAAAAATCGAGGCACGCGCCGCAGGCGCAGAGCTTGAACGGGGCGCGCGCCGAATTAATAAAGCTGCAATGCATCTCGGCGGCGCGCTCACGGGCTCGACCTTCAGCGTCGCCGATTGATTGCGCGCCGGGATTGAATATCAGGTAACGCCTGCCGCAAGCGCAGCGCACAGAGCATTCAATCGGCGTGGCATGGCTGTATGGTGGAATGCCGGTTATTGCCATTGCTCCTCCGTCAGCGGATTTCTCGGCAGAGAGTTGTCGCTAAGACTTGCGCCCTCTGCCAGAAACTAATCGCAATGGCTGATCTGGTCAACCTGCATCACCCGGCCTGGGGCTCGCAAGGCGGCAGCGATAGACAACCCGCACCTCAGCAATGCTACGTCGCGCCTCACCGTTCGCGCAATGACTTTGCCGAATCAGTTAAGCGCAAAGTTATGCTCCCGGTTGGGGCAATGACATGAAGTTAAGCCGAAAAGTTTGGCGACCGCCTTTGGAGTGCGGCGACTGGTCGCCGCTTTGAAAGCGGTGACCAGTCACCGCACTCCAAAATTCTCTTAACTTATTGCCATTGCCGCTGAACCGGGGCGTTAGACCCTTACCC
>JBBWZK010000156.1:0-3153 GCA_039648975.1 Blastocatellia bacterium | reverse complement strand
CAAAGGGACGACTAACAATCTGGCGATCAGTGATTTCTGGCCTGATGGCGCTACACGCATCGTCCGGATTACCAATCCGGGTTGCGGGCTGACCATCCTGCGCCTCAAGCGTGTCGGCAACTTCATTGTGGCAGCACCCACCTTCGACGGTGCCGCCACGCAGAGTGTCCAGTAACTCCTCCTTAACCAACCGCAAAGGGCCAGTCGTAAGGCTGGCCCTTTTTATTTCTGGCAGCGGATAAATGAGCGGCGATCTTTCGCCGCTCATTCTATAGGCCGACCGTTACACGCTTTGTAGTCTTTACCGCTTTTCGTAATAGCGCATTACCAGTCCGTCGCGGCCAATGGCATAACCGCGATTCTTGTAGAACGACACAGAGAACAGATCCGCCGTCGTCGCGCTGTCCTGCTCAACCCAGTTGCGCCCACCGTCGTATGTGCGAACGATGCGGCCACCGTAGCCGACGACCCAGCCGGTCTTCTTATCCACGAAGCTCATGCCGAACAACGGTTCAGCGACCTTCAAGGTGACGCGCTCCCAGGTCGCGCCGCCGTTTTCCGTGTGCAGCAGCACGCCTTTGTCGCCAGTGATCAAGCCGACGCGATCATCGACAAAGGTGACGCGATTCAAATCCTCCTGCACGCCCGAACGCTGCGGATACCAGTTGCGCCCGCCATCCGTCGTATGCAGAATCTTGCCGCCCGTGCCGACGACCCAGCCGCGCGTGTCGCGGAAGCATAGATGAAACAGTTGCGCATCGCTGCCGCTAAATAGCTCACGCCAGCTCGCGCCGCCATTGCTGGTTGCCAGAATCAAGCCCCTGTCGCCGACGATATAGCCTGTCTCTTTATCGATGAACTGCACAGAGTAGAGATCAACAACGCCGCTCTGCTGCCCTTCGCGGTAACGTAGCGCGTAGTTACTGCGGATGAAGCTGCGCCCGCCGTCTGTGCTGCGCAGAATCGTTCCCTGGTCGCCGACGATGCTGATGCGTTCGCCGCGCACGGCCACATCATTCAGTCCGACATCAACTGCCGAAGGCACGGCGTTGAAGGTGCGGCCTTCATCGGCTGAACGCGCGATCAGCCCCTTTGCCCCGACAACCCAGATGTCGTCGCCATCGTAAGTGACCGCATTAATCACCGCCGGTTGATCGTCCGCCTTGATGATCGTCAAGCGCGACCATCCCTGCTGCGCAAAAACTGCGACCTGCAAAATCGTAATCCAAACCACTGACCGGATCATCACTGCCGTTGTTCGGCGATTGCTCATGCTTGTTCCTCCGTTGTCGAGTCGACGCCGAGTTGCCGGAGCTTGAATCGCTGTACCTTGCCTGTAGCCGTGCGCGGCAGCGTCTTGACAATACGTATCTCCGACGGCGCTTTGTAGCGCGGCAGCCGCGCACCGGCAAAGGCTTTCAATTCCGCGTTGATCTTTTCGGCGTCATCTTCAGTTCGGATGACCACGAACGCGCGCGCCGTTGCCAGTCCATCTGCGCCGGTTGCCGAAACGACCGCCGCTTCGACGACCGCAGGGTGCGCCGCCAGCACGCTTTCGACTTCAATGGGCGATACCCATAAGCCGCTGACTTTGAAACAATCGTCCGAGCGCCCGACATGGTAATAAAAGCCATCGTCATCACATCGATAGAGATCGCCGGTTTTCACCCAGCCATCTTGAATCGTCGCGGCGGTCAGGTCCGGGCGATTCCAGTATCCAACAAACGCGCTCGCGCCTTTCACCCAAAGGTTGCCTAGCGTACCAGCCCCGACTTCCTGCCCTGCGTCATCAAGCAGGCGGGCGCTGTAGCCGTCAACGACGCGACCGCTCGCGCCGGCGCGCGCTTCATTTGGATAATTCGAGATGAAGATGTGCAGCATCTCTGTCGAGCCGATGCCATCAAGGATTTCCAGATTGAACCTATCGCGCCATTCTTCAAAGATGCGCGCCGGCAAGGCTTCGCCCGCCGACACACACAATCGCAGTGACGTCGTATCAAGCGCATGGCCGGTGTTGAAATCGAGCAGGGCGCGATAGACCGCCGGGACGCCGAAAAAAACCGTCGGCCTCTGCTCGACTAGCAGGCGCGCGAACCGTTCGGGTGTCGGTCGCTCGCAATCGAGCATGACCGTCGCGCCTGCCGCCAGCGGAAAGGTCAGGCTATTGCCAAGCCCATAGGCGAAGAACAATCGCGATGATGAATAAACTCTATCCGCTTTTGTGAGTTGCAATACTTTCGCGCCGTAAGTCAGAGCCGTGTCGCGCGGCGCGCGATGTCTGTGCAGCGCGCCCTTTGGCGTGCCTGTGCTGCCCGACGTGTAGAGCATGAAGGCGGGCGAATCGCTCGACGTTGGCGCGGACCCAATGCAGCCCGCGTCTTCCTCTATTTCATCGCGCGACCAGCGGCGCGCATCGATAAAGGTGACCGCCGGCGACTGGATCGTCTCTGTCTTGAGCCGGATTAGCTTATCCCGCAACTCAGCTTCACAGATAACCAGCCGCGCGCCGCTATCGGCAACAATGAACTCAATTTCATCAGACGAAAGCGCAGTATTGATGGGAACGCTTACCGCGCCGATAGCCGCGCCGGCAAGAAAAGCGGCGATGAAGAGAGGCGAATCATAAAGCAACAGCGCCACACGGTCGCCCGCGCTGATCCCACTCTCAGCAAGCCTTGCCGTCCAGGCGTCAACCAACCGGCGCAGGTCATTATAAGAGAGGCGCTCGCCGCGATAGGCAATAGCCGTCTCGTTGCCGATGATTGAAAGGCGGGATGAGTTGAGAAAATAGTCGTAGAGATTAAAAGAGTCCGTGCTGCTCATAGCGCCGCGATTATATGCTATGCGCGCGCCGCATTCCAGGCAGTCATATTTATAGCGGCGTGTAGATGTCGAGTCCGTCCTTGCGCGCGAGTGTCAGCTTGTTCTCGGCAACCGCATAATCGAGGTGCGCCACCGTCTCCGACAACGCCAGAAAACGGTGATAACCGCCGGCGTTGGGAAACAATTTTAATGAAGCTTCCCATGCGGTCGTGCCGCGCTTCGGCACCATGGGCAGCAGCTTCGACTGTCGCTCATGCGTGAAGCGATAGAGACGATGAAAGTGCTCGTTGTAATCGCTGACATCGTCGCCATGCCCGCCTTTCAAAACCG
>JBBWZK010000153.1:0-5312 GCA_039648975.1 Blastocatellia bacterium | reverse complement strand
AGTCGCATCATCCGTAAGGTGCTGGCGCATACAGTCGGCGTCTTTCTCAATCTCCAACTGGGGAGGCCCTCGCTTGATTTGGATGGCCTTCTCCTGATTTGAGCGACGAAAGAGTCGCACATTAGGTTGTATTTCACATCTTAAGGCAAGCATACATCCTTTTATGAGGCGCGCAGGAAAGTGAAACCACGGAAAGCGCTTTTGCAGATCGTTTTAACATTTAATTCGCTTCCCTCTTTCAACCTCATGGAATAAACGGCGGCGCTTGCGACATCTCTGAAGCGGGCGTAGCATGAGCCTTTCGTCTGCGCCGTCCGTCACCGGCATAAATGTCAAAAAGGCTTTCGAGACTACAGCCTCCGGGTGATACACTATCAGCCGTTTCGATAGCCGGCGTATACGGCTCTTTCCAGAACTTTTTCAGAGAGTTTCTCAGCAAGGAGAACAACAGATTATGAGTACAGCGTCGATGCCCACCGATACCCCTAGAAACGATAGCAAACTTGACGAGTTGTGCATCAACACGGTGCGCACGCTGGCGATGGATGCCGTGCAGCAAGCCAACTCGGGCCATCCCGGCACGCCGATGGCTCTCGCGCCGGTCGCCTATGTGTTATGGGATCGCTATCTGCGCCACAACCCGCACAACCCGCAGTGGCCCAACCGCGACCGCTTCGTGCTGTCTGCCGGCCACGCCTCCATGCTTCTATATGCCATGCTACACATCAGCGGTTACGATCTGCCGCTCGAAGAGATCAAACGCTTCCGCCAGTGGGGATCGAAGACGCCCGGCCATCCCGAATACGGCTTGACTGCCGGCGTCGAGACCACCACAGGGCCGCTCGGCCAGGGCGTCGCCAACTCGGTCGGCATGGCGATTGCCGAACGCTGGCTGGCGGCGCGCTTCAATCGTCCCGGCCATGAGATCGTTGATTTTCGCGCCTACGCCATCGCCGGCGACGGTTGCATGATGGAAGGCGTATCACAGGAAGCCGCCTCGCTCGCCGGCCATCTGCGACTCAGCAACCTGGTCTGGATTTACGATAACAATCACATCACCATCGAAGGCAACACGTCGCTGGCCTTCAGCGACGATGTGGCGGCGCGATTCATGTCTTATCACTGGAACGTGCTCAGAGTCGGCGATGCCAACGATCTGCAACTGCTCGATCAAGCCATCAGTACGGCGCAGAAAGAGACCGAGCGACCGACGCTGATCATCGTCGACAGCCACATCGCCTGGGGCGCGCCCAACAAGCAGGACACGCATTCGGCGCACGGCGAGCCACTCGGCGAAGAAGAGATACGCCTGACGAAAGCGCGTTATGGCTGGCCGCCCGACGCTAAGTTCCTGGTGCCCGACGAAGTCAGCGCCTACACCAAACGCTCCATCGAACGTGGCGCGCAATACGAAGCCGACTGGAACGCCAAGTTTGCGGCCTATAAAGAAGCCTACCCTGAGCTTGCCGCTGAATGGGAGGTGATGCAGAGCGGCGAGTTACCGGAAGGCTGGGAAGCTGCCATTCCAGAGTTTCCTGCCGACGCGAAAGGCGTCGCGGGCCGCGACGCGAGCGCCAAAATCTTGAACGCCCTGGCGGCGAGCGTGCCGTGGGTGTTGGGCGGTTCGGCAGACCTGGCGCCGTCGACCAAGACGCGGTTGACCAAAGAAGGCGACTTTGAAGCCGGCTCCTATGACGGGCGCAATTTCCATTTCGGCATACGCGAACACGCCATGGGAGCAATCCTCAACGGCATGGCGCTCTCGAAACTGCGTGCTTACGGATCAGGTTTTCTGATCTTTTCGGATTACATGCGCGCGCCGATTCGCCTGTCATCGTTGATGGAGTTGCCGACGACTTATATCTTCACGCACGATTCCATCGGCGTCGGCGAAGACGGCCCGACGCATCAACCCATCGAGCAGTTGATGTCGCTGCGCGCCATTCCGCATCTGCACGTCATTCGTCCGGGAGACGCCAACGAAGTCAGCGAAGCCTGGCGCGTCATCATGACGATGAAGAATCATCCGGTGGCGCTCATCCTCAGCCGCCAGCCGCTGCCGACCTTTGATCGCACGAAGTACGCTTCGGCTGAAGGCGTGCAGCACGGCGCTTATGTGCTGGCCGACTCCGATGGCACGCCCGAGGTCATCTTGATCGGCACAGGCTCAGAGCTTCAGCTTTGTGTTGAAGGTTACGAACAGTTGACCGCCGAAGGCATCAAGGCGCGCGTCGTCAGCATACCGTGCTGGGAGTTGTTCGAGCGCCAATCGCCGGAGTATCACGAAGCCGTGCTGCCGGCAGCGGTCAATGCGCGCGTCGCCGTCGAAGCCGGCACCAATCTCGGCTGGGAGAAATTCGTCGGACGCGCGGGCCGCATCATTGCGCGCCGCAACTTCGGCGCATCAGCGCCGTTGAAAGACCTGCTCAAGCATTTCGGCTTCACGGTTGAAAAAGTCGTCGCCGAAGCTAAAGCAGCGATTGCCGAAAGTAAATCTTAGCCAAACGTCAGGGCGGCAAAAAGAGGCTAGAGGCTAGAGACTAGAGGCTAGCGACCAGAGGTTTTCTCTAGCCCCTAGCCTCTAGTCTCTCGTCCTCATGGAAAGGATGTGTTATGGGCAACCCACTTGTTGAGCTACAAAAACTTGGACAGAGCATCTGGTACGACAATATTCGCCGCGCCTTGATCGATACAGGCGACATCGCCCGCAAGATCGAAGAGGACGACCTGCGCGGCGTCACCTCGAATCCGTCAATCTTCGAGAAGGCCATCGCCGGCAGCACCGATTACGATGCCGCCATGCGGCAACTCATCTCCGAAGGCAAAGACATCAACGAGATTTACGACGCCCTGGTCATCGAAGACATACAGCGCACCGCCGATCTCTTTCGCCCGGTCTATGAGCGCACCAATAAAGTAGACGGCTACGTCAGCCTCGAAGTCTCGCCGCTGCTTGCCGACGATACGGCGAGCACGGTGGCCGAGGCGAAGCGTCTATGGGCGGCGCTTGACCGTCCGAATGTGATGATCAAGATTCCGGCGACCACGGCGGGCTTGCCGGCCATCACCGAAGTGATCGCCAGCGGCATCAACGTCAACGTCACGCTGATCTTCTCGGAAGAAGTTTATGCGGCAGTCGCCGAGGCTTATATCCTTGGCCTCGAACAGCGCGCCGCCGCAGGCCACGCGGTAGATCATATCGCCTCGGTCGCCAGCGTCTTTGTCAGCCGCATTGATTCGGCGGTCGATAATCAATTGACCTACCGCATGCGCCGCCTCGACGATGACGCCGAAAAAACCAGGCTCTCTGCCCTGCTCGGCAAAGCGGCCATCGCCAACACGCGGCTGCTCTATCAACGCTTCAAGCAAATCTTCAATGGCCAGCGCTTCGTCCCGTTAAAAGCCAGCGGCGCACAGGCACAACGCCCGTTGTGGGCCTCGACCGGCACGAAGAATCCGACATACAAAGACACGCTCTACGTTGAAGAGTTGATCGGCCCCGACACCGTCGACACAGTGCCGCCCGCCACCTATACGGCGGCGCGCGATCACGGTCTTGTGCGCTTGAGCCTCGAAGAAGATCTTGACGGCGCGCGCGCTGTGATTCAACAACTCACAGATGCCGGCATTGATCTGCCAGCCGTCATGCAGCAATTGCAGGAAGAAGGCGTACAGGCGTTCATCGATTCGTTCCGCAGCCTGATCGACAGCATCACGTCCAAGCAGGCGGCCATCACCAGCGGCCTGCTCGACCGCCAGTCAGCGTCGCTTGGCGCGTACAGCGATCAGGTCAAGCAGATGCTCGCCCGCATAGAGAAAGAGGACTGGATGCGGCGCATCTGGCGGAAAGACGCGGCGCTGTGGAAAAGTAATGAAAATCACCAGGAGATCATTCGTAACGCGCTCGGCTGGGTGACGGTGATTGATCTGATGGAAGCCAATTGCGACGAGCTTGCGGCCTTCAGCCAGCGCATTCGCAACGACGGCTTCACAGATGTCATGCTGATGGGGATGGGCGGCAGCAGCCTCTGCCCCGAAGTCTTTCGCCGCACCTTCGGCAAGACGGAAGGTTTCCCGACGCTGCACGTCCTCGATAGCACAGACCCGGCGACCGTCAAGAGCTTTGAAGAGCGCGTCGACCTGTCGAAGACGCTGTTCATCGTCGCCAGCAAAACAGGCACGACGACCGAGCCTGTGATGTTCTATCGTTACTTCTTCGAGCGCTTGCGCGAGATCAAAGGCGAGCGCGCCGGCGAGAATTTTGTCGCCATCACCGATCCCGGCTCCTGGTTGGAAGAGACGGCGACCAGCGATCACTGCCGCCGCATCTTCCTCAACCCGCCTGACATTGGCGGGCGCTATTCGGCGCTGTCGTTCTTCGGCATGGTGCCGGCCTGCTTGCAGGGCTTCGACTTCAAGACCTTGCTTGATCGCGCCGCCCGCGCCATGCATGCGTGCGCGCCGGCAGTGCCGACGGCAGATAATCCTGCGGCGCGGCTCGGCGCGATCATCGGCACGCTGGCCGACGCCAAGCGCGATAAGCTGACGCTCATCACCTCTGCGGAGATTGCTTCGCTTGGGCTCTGGATCGAACAACTGCTTGCCGAAAGCACAGGCAAGGAAGGGCGCGGCATCATTCCGATTGTCGGCGAGCCGCTCAGCGCGCCTGCGGTCTACGGCGATGATCGCCTGTTTGTCCATATCAGCATCGGCAATGCCGATCCGTCTACGGAAAGCAAACTTGCGGCGCTCGAAGCCGCAGGCCATCCGGTGGTGCGCCGCAAGCTCACGAGCACGCTCGATCTCGGTGAAGAGTTCTACGTCTGGGAACTGGCGACGGCAGTAGCAGGCGCGGTGCTCGGCATCGACGCCTTCGATCAGCCGAACGTGCAGGAGAGCAAAGACAACACTCGGCGCTTGCTCGAAGAGTACAAGCAAAATGGCGCGCTGCCTGAACAGCAACTCGCCGCCGAGAATAATGGCCTGAAAGTTTACTGCGAACCTGAAACGCGCGATGCGCTTGGCGCGTCGTCGCTGGCGGATTTCGTCATCGCGCACTTGAAGCGTGCAGGTAGCGGAGATTACATTGCGCTGCTCGGCTACGTTCAGGAAACCGATGCGCACGATGAGTTGCTGCAAGCCCTGCGCACACATCTGCGCGACGGATTGAAAGTAGCGACGACGACAGGTTACGGCCCGCGCTTTTTGCATTCGACCGGACAACTGCACAAAGGCGGTCCGCCATCAGGCGTCTTCATCCAACTGACGGCGGACAATGTCGTAGACCTGCCGTTGCCGGGCGAGCCGTTCAC
>JBBWZK010000150.1:0-41905 GCA_039648975.1 Blastocatellia bacterium | reverse complement strand
GGGGCGCGGGGCGGCGGCAGGAGTGGGCAAGCCGGCAGAGGGCAAGGGCGGCGGCGAGTGGCAGGCGCGGCTGAAGCAGGTGGCGGCGGTGAGCCTGGTGCTGGCCCTGGTCGCCGCTCTCGGATGGGCAATCGTCAAACTTCCTGTCATAGGCAGCGGCGGGGCGGCTGTAAACAGGGACACGAGAGTCGGCAATGAGAATGCGGTTGTCAATAATAATGAGAACCACTCGAACGCTAATGTCGCGAACGAAAACTCACAGCAAAAACCAAAAGTCGAACCGTTGCTGGCAAGTAGACTCTATAAGAATATGTCTCAAGAGGAAAAGAAAGCCTACGTCGAGCAAGAGTGTCGGCGCGTCTCGTTGATGATGGGCAATCGCGAATGCCAGTTTACTGAACAGGTCAAAGAGATGATTAAAGGCTGGGTGGATGGCTACGCCCGCCGTGTCGGCAACCGATCCACGGTCACCTGGGGAGAAGATTTCAATGTCGTCTTTAAGCGGGCCGCGCAGTACGCGCCATTAATCATTCGCTCATTCAACCAGGAGGGCTTGCAACCGGCTGTCGGCCTCTATGTCGCGATGATTGAAAGCGAATACAAGCCGCACTGTTATGACAACTTCGCCGGGGCTATGGGGATGTTTCAATTTCTTGCCGGGACGGCCAGGGGATACGGGCTGAGTCCATCCGACCGTTGCGACCCACAGAAGATGGCGCCAGCCGCCGCCAGGTACATGAAAGATCGTATCTCAGAGTTCGGTACGGATGCGACCAGTGTGGCGCTGGCCATTGCGGGTTACAATCGCAGTCCCGCTTCGGTACGCCGCGATCTGCACGATGTCATTAACAGCGAAAACCCGGAGCGCAGCTTCTGGACACTGGTGGCGAACTCTGGTCAACTGGATCACTTCTTTCAGGAAAACATGAAGTACGTGCCCAAGTTTTTCGCCGCCGCGATTGTCTGCGAAAATCCGGAGGTCTTCGGATTGTCATTCCGCCCTCTCTCAACCTACACCAGAGAAACCGAGCCGCCGCAGTAACACGCCATTACCATGCAACCCGAAGTCACACTCACATTCCGCGATAAGCAAGGACGCGTGCAGACGCTTGCAGTCAGCTCCAGCCGTTTTACCATAGGCCGCGACGCCGATAACGATCTGATCATCGATGACCTGAAACTGTCTCGCCGTCATGCCTTGATCGAATGCTTTGAAGGCATGGCACAGGTTTCAGACTGCGGATCGCAAAACGGCACGTTATTGAATGACCGCCCGCTCCATCAGGCGACTCTGCTCGGTGACGGCGATGTCATCTCTTTAGGTTCGGCCTGCGATATTACTGTGCATATCAGTCGGGCCGAGCCCACACGAATCGCCGCCGCCTATCAAACGGACAAAGCCTTTTCATTCGACGACTATGCGGCGCAGGCGGCTGTCGGGATCAACTCGGCGCGGCGCACGTCGCGGGGCGCGGGCCAGCGGATGCCGCGTCTGAGGTTCAGCCCCATGACGCTTGCCGTGATGGCGACCGTGATGATTCCGCTCGCCGCCGGAATCACCATTTTTCTGCTCAATCATAATCATCCTCAAAACGTGATGAGTTCTGCGAACCGGCAAGGCCAGCCGCTGACTGATCAAAGCGGCCAAACCAACCGGCAAGCGGACAAACCCGACAAGGCTGAAACCTTGAAGCGGCGAATTGAGCAGACGGCTAAGGAGGTGATGGCACGCATCAGCGACGGTGATTCTTACGTCTTTGAGAAAGACGCGATCAACGACATCAGTGAAAAGGTCGCGCAATATCGCGCCGCCTCTGCCGCGCTGGTCAGCGCTTTGCGCTCCATCAATCAGCGCCGCGAAGAGATTACCGCACAGGCGAAACGCAAAGGACTCAAACCCGCACTGGTCGCTTATGCGGCCCTTGCCGAAACCAGCGACGAAGGGGCGGGCCGCGATGCAGGGGCCACCGCGCTCCGTATGATAGATGATCTGCTATGGTTGCAGACCACCTTCGGTAGCGACGCGAACAGCAGCTTGATCGTCATCGCGGCCTACAAGATGGGGGTTGGCACGAAGAAGTCCCATCCGCTGCTTTCAGCGATGACCGAGAGAATCAAGAATCCCGATACCGACCGCAACGTCTGGTTTCTCTATAAAGTCAGTGCGATTAAGCCAGCGCCTTATAATTTCGTTGTGAGATTTTTGGCGCTCGCCATCATCGCGCAAGATCCGCAGGGCTTCGACGTGCAGGCTCAGGCCCTCAAGTTTTGAAGGCCGGCGGGCGTGGCCGCGCTTGAATTGTGATCCCGCAATTTCCTTGACGGCTTTTGCGCCGCCGCACCATAATCTGCCACATGAGCAGCGACGATCTTGTGAAGCGCATCAACAATCAACTGGCAACCATCGCTGAGAACCAGGCGCGGTTTGATGAGCGACAAGCGCAGTTTGACGAGCGACAGGCGCGGTTTGTTGAGCGACAGGTGCAGTTTGACAAGCGACAGGCGCAGTTTGACGAGCGACAGGAACGATTCGACCGCAATATGGCAGCCATGCAAGAGGCCATCGCCGGTTTAATTCAAGTCGCCCGCTTGCACAATGAACATATCAACGCATTGCAGCAGCAAGGCAAAGATCAACAGGAACGATTGGACGTCTTAATCCGCATCGTCGAGGGACATGTCTCAAATCACCATTAGGAAGGCGGGCGGTAGCAATGAGAACTCCAGCAGATCGACTGTGACGAAGTGAGCGCTACGCGCCCCTCCCGCATCCCGTTGACAGCCGGCGTGGGCCGCGCCGGTAAGACTTGTTGACAAATAAATGATGATGGAAGAAAATCAAGGCGCTTCACTTGAGGAACCAGATCTCTCAAGGTAATGAACCCGGGCCGCCTCTCTTTCTGCGTTGGGAAGCACGCTCTCTTATCACGAACAGGCCGGCGGCCCCAACCCCGCGAGATGTTCGCAACGGTATCTCTTGAAACGCGGCACGTTTGATCATCACAGGTTTTAAGCCAGCCGCAGGGAAAGGGTCAACCAGCAATGAGCCGTTATCGTAAGGTTGTGTGGAATGAGGGAATGCTTTTGACCCCTCATCACTTCCAACAATCGGACAACTACCAGGAAGAGTTGCTCAACTCTCGGCTCAACTCGGTTGTGCCTTACGGTTGGGGGATACTTGAACTGCAAATCAACAGCGAAGCCATCGCCAACGGCTATTTCGAAATCGTGCACTGCCAGGCCGTCATGCCTGACGGCTTGGTGGTGAATATCCCTGAAGCCGATACGGCTCCCGATGCCAGACCCATCGAAGGCCGCTTTGACGCCGCCGCCGAGAGCCTTGATGTTTATCTGTCCATCCCGGCCAAACGTGTCGGCGCGATCAACTTTCAAGCCAACGGCGGCGAGGGCGGGCAGATGCCTCGCTATTTGCAACAGGTTGGCGTCGTGGTTGACGAAACCAATGGCGAGAACGAACAGCAGATGGCGTTCGCGCGCGGCAATTTTCGCATACTGTTTGCCGATGAATTGCGCGACGGTTACAGCGCCATCAAGATCGCCCGGCTTGAACGGACGGCGACCGGCCAACTCGCCTTATCGGAAAAGTATATTCCCCCGGTTCTCAAGCTCTCTGCCTCAAAATGGCTCTTCGGCATGTTGAGCCAGATCATTGAGATATTAATCAGGAAGAGCAGCACGCTTGGCGAACAACGCCGCCAGAGCGCCGCTTCGCTTGGCGTCTTCAACATGGGCGAGGTCGCGCCTTTCTGGCTGCTGCACACGGTCAATTCGGCTATCCCGACCTTGCGTCACCTGTTCCACACGCCGCTGGTGCATCCCGAACGTTTATATCTTGAGATGGCGCGGGTCGAAGGCGAGTTGATGACTTTTGCTACTGACCGCCACCCGCGCGATATTGTCGCCTATGATCACAAGGATTTATTCTTGACCTTCAGCCGCCTGAATGCTGAAATTCGCGACCTGCTCGAAAGAGTGATCCCGACGCGCTGTGTGGCGATTCCGCTCGAACAAACGCGCGAAACCTTGTATGTAGGCCGTGTGCATGACGACCAGTTGCTCAAAAATGCGACCTTTTTTCTTGGCGTCGGCGCGCAGATCGCTGAGAACCGCTTGATCGAGCGCGTGCCGCGCGTCGTTAAGATCGCCGCCTTAGACGTGATCAATACGGTGGTCGGCGCAGCCTTGCCCGGCGTCATGCTGACGCACGCGTCGCCGCCGCCTGCGCCGATCCCGACGCGCCTGGGGTTTCATTATTTCGGTCTGGAGAATAGAGGCCCTTCCTGGGAGGAGATATGCGATTCGAAGAACCTGGCGATCCATGTGCCCCAGGAGTTCCCCGATGTGAAACTAGAGATGTATGCGATCAAGCCTTAGCGATCAAGGTCTATCATGTCAGGTTGATATGAATCACTGCTAACTGAACCACTTCTGTTTGCGGCAACGCCTGTGGAGACCTATGCAGAATATGGTCTACGAAAAATTAGCCGTCAATCGGGGGCAAACGCGACCGGAGAGCAGCCTCTTAGCGCTGGCTACTCCTGTGCTCGAACTGATCATGCAACTCCATGCCGGTTTCATCACGCCCTCGAAAGATTTACGCCGGTCAATTGACGAACGATTCAAGGAGATCGAGCAGCGTGCGGAAGCCCTGGGCTACGGCGAGCGGCAGGTGCAGGCGGCGAAGTTCGCGCTCGTCGCCTTCGTTGACGAGACGGTACTGACCACAGATTCTCCACTGCGCGAAGAGTGGGAAAAGTATCCCCTCCAGCTTGAGTACTTCGGCGAGCAACTGGCCGGCGTGAAGTTTTTTGAGCGGCTCGATCAACAGCTTAAAGACAAAGACAATGACGCCGATGCGCTGGAAGTTTACTACCTCTGCCTGCTCTTGGGTTATAAGGGGAAATACAAAAGGTACTATGAAAACCAGCTTGAAGGCGTCATCGAAAACGTTGCCGACTACCTGAAGCGCGCCAACCGGCTGCGCGCCGGCGCGCTTTCACCGCATTGGAAGATGACCGATCAGCCGGAGGTCATCCCCGATCCAGGCCTGCCGCGATGGGTCACGCTGGGCGGCGGCGTCGCGCTCGGCTTTGTTCTATTAGTCTTTATCGTTCTGAGTTTCTGGCTCAGCAGTGATTTGAATGAAGCGATGAATACGCTCCTGCGCTAACTCTGCAAAGTCGGTTCAGGGCATTCACTCGACTGGCACTCGACTGGCACTCGACTGGCGCGCAGGCGCAGGCCATCGGCGGCCAGTTTTGACACGCCTTCCAACTGACGCTCTGGAGCAAACCGTGTCTGCATTCGGGCAACAACTCAAGACCGTTCTGGGCATCACGGCGGTGGTGTCGCTTTACGGCATTGTCACCCTGCTGGTCTGGGCCCTGGGGCCTGATGATATGTCTGTGCGCATCATCCTCATTGCGCTCATCCTCATGACCTTGCCGCTCGCTGTGTTGATCGCTCACCTGCGCAAAAAGCAGAACGAAAAAAAAGCGGCGGGCGCGAGCCGCGCAGCCTTACAAAAGCCCGCACCACCGGCGCAAGAGATGAGCGCGCCGACGCGCAGCTATGACGAACTGACCCGCGCCGCAGAAGAGACCGTGCAGTGGTTGCGCAACACCAAGCTTGGCGCAGAGCAGCCGGGCGGCGCGGTCTACAGGCTGCCCTGGTTCTTAATTGCCGGGCCGCCGGCGAGCGGCAAGACCAGTCTGGTGCTTTCATCAGGACTGGACTTTCATGCCCTGCCGAGCCAGCGCAATGCCGAGCTGCATGTCGTCCGCCCGACGCGCGATTGTCAATGGCGCGTCACCCGTTCAGCCGTGCTGCTGGATACGTCGGGCCGCTATACAACCGAAGGGCCTGATCGCGACGAATGGTCTGCGCTGATCGAGACGATGAAGAGCTTTCGCAAGGATCGCCCGCTTGACGGGCTCTTGATGGTGGTCAGCGTCGCTCGCCTGTCGGCGTCGGGCGAGGCGGAAATTGAACGCGAGGCGAAGCTCTTACGAACGCGGATTGATGAAGTCATCGCGCGCGTGCGAGCGCGGTTTCCTGTCTATCTGGTCTTTACACATAGCGACTCAATCGAGGGCTTCGCGGATTTCTTCCGGCCTTTCACGGCTTCAGAGCGCGAACAGGCATGGGGCACGACGTTTCCGCTTGAGCAGGCCGCCAACGCGCATGCGCTTTTCGATGTCGAGTTCGACTATCTCCACGATACGTTGATGCAGCGCAGGCTTTTGCGCATGAGCACGCCCGGTCTGCCTGACGAACAGTTGCGCGTCTTCGACTTCCCTCTGCGCTTTCAGGATGCGCGTCGCAAGCTCGGCCTGTTTACCTCAACGCTGTTCAGGCCGAACCCGTTCAGCGAGAGCCCTCTATTGCGCGGCCTCTACTTTACCAGCAGCCTTGCGGATGATCAGGGCGCGAAGGCTGCCGCCATGCGCGATCCGCAGAAGGCGAGTGGCGCGGCGGCGAGTTTGTTGTCAGCCAACGATGCGCCAAGAGAGTATCAGTCAGTCGGTCAAGGCTATTTTACGCAAGACCTGTTCAACGAGGTGTTGTTGCGCGACAAAGACCTTGCCGCCTCTTTTCAGGCGAGCAAGCAACGCTCGCATCGGCTGCGCAATGCCTTGCTTGCGGCGGCGGCGGCGCTGGTCTCGGTTTTCTTCATCGGGACGATTATTTCCTTCTTCAACAACAAGAGTCTGATTGCCGAAGCGTCTGAGGCAGGCAACCGCGTCAATGCAATTAGACAGAAAGATGCATCGGCGAAGGATGCGAAACTCACACGCGAAGAACTGGGCGCACTCGACGCGTTGCGTAAAGCGCTGCTCGATCTTCATGAGTATGAAAGAGGCAGCCGCCCGCTTCGTCTAAGGTTCGGGCTGTATTCAGGCAGCGCCATCAATAGACGGTTATTGGATCTCTACTTTGAGCGAATAGATAAATGGTTCTTCATTCCCTCTGTGGTCGCTCTCAAGAGCGAATTGCAAAGCTTCGCGGCGGCTCCTGCCGCTAACCCCGCCGCCTCAAGCGCCGCGCATGACGCTGCGCAGGGCGGCGCGCCAGGCGATGCGGATGAAGATGAGCTTGGCCGCCATTATGATTTGCTCAAAGCCTACTTGATGCTCTCGGAGTTGAAGCAGGCGGAGCCGAAGATCGTTGAGCCGACCTTTCTCGCCAATCAGCTTTGGGAGTTCTGGAAGAAGTCATCGCCTGCGGACCTGGAGGATGTTGCGCGACAGCAGTTGGACTTTTATGCCAGGCAACTCAGCTATGAATTGGAAGGGCGAGAGGGCGACCCGCCGGCCAGCCCGCAAGATCCGAAGATTATCGAAGAGGTGCGCGGCAAACTCGTCGCTTATCCGGCGGTCAAGCGCTACTACAAACGCATCACCACCGAGATAGACGGCAAGCTTCAGGCCGTCACCGTCGAGCGCGTCGTCAAGGGCGCAGGCAAAGGTCTGCTGACCGGCTCCTACGCCGTGCCGGGCAGCTTCACCATAGAGGGCTATTACGAATATGTGCGCGACGCCTTTGAATCGGCCAGCAAAGAGATGGGCAAGGAAGATTGGGTCATGGGGGCGCAGCCTATACAGACTGGCGGCCAGAGCGCCGATGTCGGCTATTTGCGAACGCTTTATTTCGGAAAATACATCGAGCATTGGCAGAAGTTTCTGGCCGGCGTCAAAGTGCAATCTTACGATCTGAAACGAAAAGCTAATGAGGTCGAGGCGCTCAGGACGCTGGCGTCGCCCAACTCGCCAATGGATTTGCTCATGAACGAGGTGGCGCGCAACACCAGGCTATCGATAGCGCCGACCAAACCGGGCGTGATCGGCTGGATCAAAGGGCTCTTTGCCAGCAAGACCGGCGGCGTCGCCGAAGGTAAAGCCGTGGAAGAGGAATTCGAGCCGCTGTTCCAGTTTGTCTCGACAGAGGGCGATAAGAACACTGCGGGCATCTCGCAGTATCGCGGCATACTCGGCAAAGTGGCGGACGAAATCGCCCCCAAATCCGATCAGCAGTTGAAGCTGCTGGCGGCGGAAATGTTTAAGAGTGAAACGACCTCGCCCATTCAGGTGGCCGACGAGGCGATCAAAAACCTGCTCATCAATTTCAAAGGCGCGGCGGCAAGAAACGCCGCCGGGCTGCTGGAAAAGCCGCTCGCCAACCTCAAGTTCATGCTTTCAGGCGGCGGCTGCGACGAGATCGAGCGCATATGGAATCAACAACTCTATAAACTGGCTCATGACGTTGAACAAGGTTTCCCGTTCACAGAGAGCGGTAGCGCGAAGGTGGCTGACCTGACGCGCTTCCTCAATCCTGTAGACGGAGAGTTCACGAAATTCTTAAAGAATAATGTCGGCGTCTTTTTTGACACCGTCGATGGCAAGTGGGTGCGTAAGGATTCCAGCGACTGTACCTTCTCAGATGCCTTTGTTCTTTACCTCAACAACGCGCTCCGCTTGCAGGCGGCGCTCTTTCCGGGCAATAGCAAGGATCTGAAAATCACCTATGAGCTCAAGCTCCAGACCTCGGCGGCAGACGACGTGACGACGATATTGGCGATTGACGGCAACACGATTGAAGCGAAGGGCAATGCTTCGGCATCCAAAAAATTTATCTGGCCTGCGCCAGAAGGAGAAAACATAGGCGTCAAGGCCACAGCCAAGCAAGGTGATCGCGAGGTAGGAACGCATCCACCGGTCGCAGAAGTCTGGGGCGTGTTCAAGGCGTTCGCGGGCAGCGGCAATCAGTACACGCTAAGTTGGACACTCGGTCAGGGCTCGCTGCGCGCCACGATTACGCCGGACGCGGCGAACCACCCATTCAAGCGTAACCTGTTTACAGAGATGCACGCGCCAATGAACTTGAAGTAAGGCGACTGAGCGAAGGACGGCTGTTGAGCGACGGCTGTTGAGCCATGAAGAAGTATTCGGCAATTTCGTCGACGCGTCGGCCCGGTGCATTGTTCAGCCTCTAACCCTCGGCCCTGTGTAGCGGAGAACAAACCATGGCAACTGCAAAAGAGCTATTAGATGCGGGCGAGCTTGGCGCTGCAATTGAAGAATTGACGCGCGAGGTGAAGGCGAATCCCGGCGACCTGTGGCGGCGCACTTTTCTATTCGAACTGCTCTGCTTTGCCGGCGAATTCGACAGGGCCGAGCGGCAGCTTGACGTGGTCGCTCACCAGAGCGCGCAGGCAGAGGTAGGCGTGCAGGTCTATCGCAATCTACTGAAGGCTGAACGCGCCCGCGCGCGTTTATTTTCGGATGGGCTGCACCCGCATTTTCTCGCCGAGCCGCCCGCTTATGTTGATTTGCATCTGAATGCGATCAACCGTGTGCGCGAGGGGAATCTCACAGAGGCGCGGCAATTGCTCGATCAGGCTGAAGAGGAGCGGCCCGCCTTAAAAGGCAAGCTCAATGGCCAGCCGTTTGTCGACTTCAGAGATTATAATGACGTGGTTGGCCCTGTGCTTGAATTGATAGTGCAGGATAAATACACCTGGCTACCTTTAGAGCAGGTCACTTATATAGAAATCCCATCTCCTAAACAACTGCGCGATTTGATGTGGGCATCGGTGCGCGTCGAAACCACAGACGGCACTATCGGAGAAGTATTCCTGCCGATGCTGTATGCCAATTCAAGCCAACATCCGAACGATCAGGTGAAACTCGGCAGGATGACCGATTGGAAAAATTTGGGCGAAATAATATATTTCGCCTTCGGATTGCGTCTATTCTTAGTGGGCGACGAAGAGAAAGCGATTCTTGAAGTCAGAACAATCGAATTCGACCTCGCCGCCGCACCCGACTCTCTTCCTCACTCATAAGGGTTTGCATTGGCGGCAAGCCCATCGATTCAGGCGAAACCGAGAGCCACGCTGAAAGGAGAGCCTCAATGTCGTCGGCAGAAGCCGTTTTTTCATCACCGGCAGCCGTGCTTGATGTGGCGGCATTACTCGCGCCCATACCGGGCGACAATCCTGCCGGCGAAAAATTGCTCTATGCCGGGCTTTATGACCAGATACGCGAGGCTCGCCGCGCCGATGAAGGCATGGAAGCAGGAGCGTGGAAACTCAAGGAGACGAAGTCGGCAAACTGGCCGCTCGTCGTAAAACTTGCGACAGACGCGCTCGCCAAAGAGACGAAAGACTTGCAGGTCTGCGCATGGCTGATTGAGGCGGTCATCAAGCAACATGGGTTTGTCGGGCTGCGCGATGGGCTACAGGTGATGCGCGGACTGCACGCGCAGTTCTGGGAGCACCTCTATCCTGAAATAGATGAAGGCGATCTTGAAGGGCGCGCGAATTGTTTGGCGTGGCTCAATCGGCAGGCGACGCTGGCGATCAAAGATGTCGGCCTGACCAGTTCGATCACCGGAGTGAATTATTCTTATCTCCAGTGGGAGAATTCAAAGCAATTCGATATTCCCGACGAGGAAGTGGACAAGCTTCCCTATGAAGAGCGCGAGCACATCAAGAAGCTTATCGAGCAGGCCACCGAAGAGAAGAAGATCACCAGCAAGCAGTGGCGCACTGCAAAGAACGCAACTAGCCCGGCCTTTTTCGTCAACCTGGCTGGCTTGCTCAACGAATGCTGGATAGAAATTGAAGCGCTTGACGAGGTAATGGATGAAAAATTCGGCAGCGAAACGCCGGGCCTTGGGGCGCTCAAAAAGGCGCTCGAAGAGATACGGTCGCTGGCTGAGAGCCTTGCACCGCATACGGTGGCCCCGCCGCCGCCCGGTCCTGATCCGCCTATCAGGCCATCTGGCAATGGCGGCGAACCAACTCCATTAGTTGTCCGAAGAGACAATAACGCGACCTGGAACCGGCAGGAAGCGCTCAATCGGCTCACCGAGATCGCCGATGACTTTCGCAAGCACGAGCCGCACAGCCCCGTTTCATATCTTGTGCAGCGCGCGATCAAGTGGGGACAGATGCCGCTCGATACCTGGCTTCAGGATGTGATAAAGGATGGCAGTGCGCTTGAAAACCTGCGCGAAACGCTCGGGCTCATCAAGTCGCCCGAAGAGGGCTGATGTGCCGCGCCTGCCGTATAGATGAGGCCCTGATCAAGCGATGATCGAGCCTTAAGCAATGGATTGCGAAGTTCACTTGCTCAACCTGGCTGGTTGGGTTTCGACTGTGCACCCGTCCGCGAGACTATTTGAAAGGAGTAACCCTTATGCCAAAGAAGGAGAGCCTGCAACACAAACTCGACCGCGTGCGCCCGCCGCGCGTTCATATCACCTATGACGTGGAACTCGGTGGCGCTATCGAGTTAAAAGAGTTGCCTTTCGTGGTCGGCGTGCTGGGAGATTTTTCCGGCAAGCCTGACCAACCGCTGCCCAAACTCGAAAGAAGAAAGTTTGTCGAAATTGACCGCGACAACTTCGACCAGGTGTTGGCCGGGATGAAACCGCGGCTGGCGATTCGCGTTGATAACAAGCTCACCAAGGACGGCAGCAAGATTGCCGCCGAGCTGCGCTTCAACAGCCTCGAAGACTTCGAACCGGATAAACTCGTGCTGCAAGTCGATCCGCTGCGCAAGCTGGTCGAAGCGCGGCGGCGGCTATCCGACTTGCTCGCCAAGATGGACGGCAATGATCGCCTGGAAGAGTTGCTGCAAGACATCATCAAAAAGACCGACGCGCAAAGGGAGTTGAGCGAGGAGTTGGGACTTGAAGCTCCGGCAGCAGGCAGCGAGGTGAAGGAGGAACCCCATGAGTAAGGACTTACAAAAAAGCAAGACCGAAACCGTGGTCACCGAAGAGCCGGGCAAGGTCAGTCTGATGGATCAAATACTGAGCGAGGGCCGGCTGGCGCGCGATGAATCTCAGGTCGGTCGCGCCAAGGACCTGATCTCAGAGTTCGTGCAGCAGATTATGCAGGGCCAGATGGTCTTTGACAAAGACCTTGAGGCGACGATAAACGCCCGCATTGCGCAGATCGATAAGCTGCTCTCCGAACAGGTCAACGCGATCATGCATCACGAGGAATTCCAGAAGCTCGAAGCCTCATGGCGCGGCCTGCGTCATCTCGTCTACCAGAGCGAGACCGGGACGATGCTCAAGATACGTGTGCTGAACGTATCCAAGAAAGACCTGTTGGGCGACCTTGAAAGAGCTAGCGAATTTGATCAGTCGGCGCTGTTCAAGAAAGTCTATGAAGCCGAGTTCGGCATGTTTGGCGGCAATCCCTATGGGGCGCTGATCGGTGATTACGAATTCGGCAAGCACCCGCAGGATATGGCGCTGCTGGAAAGAATATCGGAGGTCGCCGCTGCCGCTCACGCGCCCTTCATCTCTGCCGCTGCGCCGCAGTTATTTGGCTGGGACAGCTTCACCGAACTGGAAGGCGTCAGGGATCTGGCGAAGATTTTCGGAACCGATGATTACGTCAAGTGGCGCTCGTTCCGCGAGTCGGAGGATTCGCGCTACGTCGGCTTGTGCCTGCCGCACACCTTGATGCGCCTGCCGTATGGCAACGAAACCGTGCCGACCGAGACCTTCCGTTTCGAGGAGGACGTCGACGGAACCGACCATAAGAAGTACCTGTGGGGCAACGCGGCTTATTCATTCGGCACGCGGCTGACGGAAGCCTTTGCGAAATACTTCTGGACGGTGGCTATACGCGGCGTCGAAGGCGGCGGCCTGGTGCAGGGCTTGCCGACACACACCTTCAAGACGGACGAGGGCGAGATTGCCATGAAGTGCCCGACCGAAATCGCCATCACCGACCGGCGCGAGAAAGAATTCGCGGACCTCGGATTCATCCCGCTCGTGCATTGCAAAGGCACGGACTACGCGGCTTTCTTCGCCGCGCAATCCGCCAACAAGGCGAAGAAGTACGATACGGACTTTGCCAACGCCAATGCGCGGCTGTCGACACAGCTACAGTATATGTTCGCGGTGTCGCGCTTTGCCCACTATCTGAAGTCTATGATGCGCGACAAGGTCGGCGCATTTATGTCGCGCAAGAACTGCGAAGACTTTCTCAATCGCTGGATCAGTCATTACGTTTTGCTGGACGACGACGCCGGCCAGGAATTGAAGGCACAGTACCCGCTCAGAGAGGCGCGCATAGATGTCGAAGAGATACCGGGCAAGCCGGGCTGTTACCGGGCCAAAACTTTGCTCAGGCCGCACTTTCAACTCGACGAGTTGACGGTCTCTCTGCGCCTGGTGGCTGAACTGCCGCCGCCGGCCCAGAAGTAAAGCGAAGCCAGAAGCGGTTGAGATGACGGATGACCGATGCGCCATCCAAAATTCACCGGCTGATGGCAGCACGAGCAATCCGTATATAAGGATGGGCTATCGCGATGGCCCATTGTGAAAGGCTAACTGAAAATGTCTTAGGAGCGGCTACCAGGCCGGCTCAATCGAAGATCTGATTAAGGAGGAAAGATCATGGCGTTTGATGCGTACTTAAAGGTCGAATCAATTGACGGCGAGTGTACCGACAGCGCCCACGAAGGATGGATCGAGGTGCTGTCTTATAGTTCGGGGGTTGACCAGCCGGCGTCTGCGTCTGCCAGTTCATCCGGAAATCTATCGTCTCAGCGGGCCAATTTTCACCCGTTCACGATAGTCAAGGCGCTCGATAAAGCCTCGCCAAAGCTGGCGCTCGGCGCGGCCAGCGGCGAGACTTTCCCCAGCGCCATTCTGCAACTCTGTCGTGCCAGCGGAGACAAGCAAGCTTACATGGAGTACAAGCTGACAGACGTGATCGTCAGTTCATTTCGTGCTGGCGGGAATGGCAGCAGCGACAACACCGTGCCGACCGAAGAGGTCGCGTTCAACTACGGAAAAATTGAGTGGAAATACACTTCGACCAAAGTCGCCGGCGGAAAGGCAGCAGGCAACGTCGCTGCCGGTTGGGACCTGAAGACGAGCAAGAAAGTCTAGTACGGAGCCCGAACGCGCCGGCACCTTGATCAGCCGAAAGCGCCTGGAAGGATTTAGGCTGGCTCGCTCAACCGTGCGGCTTTTCTTGATGGGTCGAGCCATGCGGTCGGCCTGTTATGCAACCTTCGCAGGTGCTCGTTCAACTGCGCCCGAAGCGATTTCCGGCCTACGCAAAGTATCTGGCGGTTCGTCTTTGACACGGTTTATAGACGACGTGTTGATAAGGCTCTGCCGCTTGCCGGTCAACTTCCGTTGGCTCTAAGTGTTCACTCCGGCCTGTCGCTTAGAGCGGTCTGCATGTAGTGCAATCGGTTAGATTGCGCTACATGCGAGCTTGAAATGTTATGACAAGAGGCGACAACGAAATTCGCATAACTCCGTCCGTCCTCGACCGTTTGCTGGATTACGAGCCGGAAGTGTCGCGCGACCCTTTGGCTTCTCGTTCTAAGAGCCTGCGCCAGTTGAAACAGTCAGTCAAACGCGACATTGAATGGCTGCTCAACACACGCAGGCTTGCCGATGAGTTGCCGCCCGATTTAACCGAGCTGCAAAATTCGGTCGCCGCCTACGGACTGCCGGACTTTACCAACTCAAGTATCAAAAGTCCGGCGGATCTTAACCGCCTGCGGCGCGCCCTTGAATTCGCCATATCGACTTTCGAGCCGCGCCTGGAAGACGTGACGGTGGTGCTGGAGCCGACGCGCGAAGGCTCGCGCATGATGACTTTCCGAATCGACGCGCGGCTGAAGGTCGAGCCCGCCCCAGAGCCTGTGACATTTGATACGGTCTTGCAACTCGATAGCGGTGAATATGCCGTGCGAGGCGAATGATGCGCGACGAATTACTTGGATATTACGAGCGTGAACTGGTCTTCCTGCGCCAGATGGGTGCGGAGTTTGCTCAGAAGTATCCGAAGATTGCCGCGCGCCTGACGCTTGAGGCGGATAAATGCGAGGACCCGCACGTCGAACGAATGATCGAGGCGTTCGCTTTCCTGGCGAGCCGTATTCACCTGAAGATAGATGACGAGCTTCCCGAAGTCACCGAGTCGCTGATCAATGTGCTCTACCCGCACTATCTCGCACCGGTCCCGTCGATGTCGATTGCGCAATTCTCGCTCGATCAGAACCAGGGAAAGCTGACCACGGGCTATCCTGTGGAGCGTGAAACGCGGCTCTACTCGCAAAATATCGAAGGGACGCCTTGCCGGTTTCGCACCTGTTACCCTGTGGTTTTATGGCCTATCGAAGTCACCGGGGCTTCACTCGAATCGCTCGATCCGCTCGACACACACGGCAAGTGGTCAGAGGCCGCCATCCGTATCAGCCTCCGCTGCATAAACGAAACGCGGCTCTCAACATTAAAAATCGGCGAACAGCAACCCCGTCCGATTGATCGTCTCAGGTTTTATATCAATGGCGATGTGCAACTCGTCTATCCGCTCTACGAGATGATCTTCAATAACGTGAAGCGCGTCGAACTGCGCGCCGCCGGCAATCAAGCATCCGGCGCAAAGCCCCAGCCTTCGCCCATCAGCTTACCGAAGAGCAGTCTTCAAGCCGTCGGCTTCGAGGCGGACGAAGGGATGCTCCCCTACACGGCGCGCTCTTTCACAGGCTACAGGCTGCTCACCGAATACTTTGCTTTCCCTGAAAAATTTCTCTTCTTTGATATAACCGGACTCGACCTCGCGGCGCGTGCAGGCTTCGGTGAAGCATTCGACATCGTCATCTATCTTGAGGATGTGGTGCCGCCGCGCTCGGTGATTGACGCGGGCACATTTCAGCTTGGCTGTACGCCTATCGTCAACCTGTTTCGCAAGACCGCCGAAGGGATCAATCTGACGCAACAGCAGAACGAGTACCGTGTGATACCGGACATCAGCCGGCAGATGGCGACCGAAATTTATTCAGTTGATTCGGTGGTTACCGCTGATCCCTACCTGCAACAATCGCGTCAGTTTCAACCGTTCTATTCGTTCCGCCACGCGTATGGCCGCGCCGAGGGGCAGACCTTCTGGTATGCGGCGCGGCGCCCCTCTGAACGAAAAGAAGATCCGGGAATGGAAGTCTACCTGTCGCTCGTCGATCTTGATTTCAACCCGCATGTGCCAGCCGAGGAGACGATCACGGTGCGGGTGACCTGCACCAATCGCGACCTGCCCGGCAAGCTGCCATTTGGCGGGCGCGAAGGCGATTTTGCCGCCGAGGGCGCGACGGCGCTGGCGCGCGTGCGGTGTTTGAAGAAGCCGACCAATACCTTGCGACCGGCGCTCGGACGTGGGGCGCATTGGCGGCTGATCTCACATTTGACGCTCAATCATCTTTCCATAGTGGATAACCCTGGCAATGCCGCCCCAGACGCTTTGCGAGAGATCTTGTTGCTGTACGACCTCATGGACTCAGCGGCGACGCGCAAACAGATAGCCGGGATCATCGGCGTCGCCAGCCGCAGGGTCGTTCGCCAGATGGGCACGCGTATCGGCGCGGGCTTCGTGCGCGGACTCGAAACGACCATAGAGTTTGATGAGAATCAATATGTCGGCAGCGGGCTCTTCTTGTTCGCCTCGGTGCTTGAAAGATTCTTAGGACTTTATGTCACGGTGAATTCATTCAACCAGTTTGTCGCGAAAACCAAACAACGCGAAGGACACTTGAAACAATGGCCACCGAGAGCAGGGGAGCAGGTTCTCCTCTAGCTAGACTCTTATTCGACGAGGCGTATCGCTTTGACTTTTTCCAGGCGGTGCGCCTGCTCGAACGCATCTATGCCGAGCGCCGCCCTGTCGGGCGCGACGGCGAACCTGCGCGCGAAGTCGTCCGTTTCCGCACCCGCGTCTCGCTGAATTTCCCGCCGAGTGAGATATACCAGATCACCGCCGACAAAACCTCGAAAGCGGCACGCCCTGAGATGATGGTGGCCTTTATGGGATTGACCGGGCCGCTGGGCGTCTTGCCTTACCATTACACAGAGATGCTGATCGAGCGCACGCGTTATAACGACACGGCGCTATGGGATTTCCTGGATCTCTTCAATCACCGCATGATTTCGTTCTTCTATCGAGCATGGGAGAAGTACCGCTTTCCCCTAGAGTATGAGCGCGGCGAAGAACGATTCACGCAGTACCTCTTCAGCACGATTGGCATGGGCACGCGCGGGCTGCGCGGCAGGATGAGCATAGCGGATGAAGGGCTGCTCTATTATGGCGGACTGATCGCGCAACAGCCGCACTCGGCGAGCGCCATCGAGGCGATATTGAGCGACTATTTCGCTGTGCCGGCGCGCGTCGAACAATTCTCCGGCCAATGGTTGAAACTGGATGAAGAGAGTCTCTCTCGCCTGGGCGGCGCAAATAGCTGCCTTGGCATCAGCACGGTTGCGGGGACGCGAGTGTGGGATGATCAGTCCAAATTCAGATTGCAATTCGGCCCGCTCAGCTTTCAGGAATTTGCTGCCTTGCTTCCCGGAGGGTCAGCGTTCAAACCGCTGGTTGATTTCACCAGGTTCCTGGCGGGGATGGAGTTTGATTTCGATCTGCGTCTGACGCTCAAGGCCGCAGAGGTGCCGAGTTGTGTGTTGACGACGCGCGCCAAACGACGCCCGATGCTGGGCTGGACGACCTGGCTCAAGACGCGTGAATTCACAGAAGACGATTCTCAGGTGGTTCTCGCGATAAACAATTGACTGGACGAATCGCTCGACTCGAATAGGTGCAGCCATGAACGTCAATCTCAAGTCACTCTTCGGCAGGCTCAATGACACCTGCCGCAACGCCATCGAAGGGGCGGCGGGGCTTTGCCTGTCGCGCACGAATTACGAAGTTGACATCGAGCATTATTTAATCAAGCTCAGCGAGGCGCAGGACACCGACCTGGCGCGCATTTTGCGCCATTATGAAGTCAACTCCGCGCGCCTGACCAAAGACCTGACGCGCGCCCTCGATCAACTCAAGACGGGCAACGCGCGCACGCCGGCTTTATCGCCGCGCATCGCCAAGCTGGTACAGGATGCATGGATGCTGGCATCCGTGGATTATGACGCGCAGGAGGTACGCTCAGGCCATCTCTTGCTGGCCCTGCTCGGCGATGATGATCTGGCTCGCCTGGCGCGCGAGATTTCCAAGGAGTTCAATAATATTTCGGTTGAATCGCTCAAGAAGAAACTCGCCGACCTCACTGCCGGCTCGGCTGAAGACAAGGCGGGTGAAAGCTCAACCGCTCGACCAGGGGAAGATGCACAACCGGCTGCGGGAGCCGCTTCCAAGACACGTGCGCTCGACCAGTACACCATTGATCTGACGGCCAAGGCGCGCAAAGGCGACATAGATCCTGTGCTCGGACGCGACTTTGAAATACGCCAGGTCGTCGACATACTGACGCGCCGTCGACAGAATAACCCTATACTGACGGGCGAAGCCGGCGTCGGCAAGACGGCGGTCGTCGAAGGCTTTGCGCTCCGCATAGCCGAAGGCGATGTCCCGCCGCCGCTCAAAAATGTCGCGGTTCGCACGCTCGACCTTGGCCTGCTGCAAGCCGGAGCCGGCATCAAGGGAGAGTTTGAAAATCGCTTGAAGTCGGTCATCGAAGAAGTCAAATCTTCTCCACAGCCCATCATCCTTTTCATAGACGAAGCGCACACGATGATCGGCGCGGGCGGGCAGGCAGGGCAAAGCGATGCCGCCAATCTGCTCAAGCCGGCGCTGGCGCGTGGCGAGTTGCGGACGATTGCCGCAACCACCTGGGCAGAGTACAAGAAATACTTTGAGAAGGACGCGGCGCTGGCGCGACGGTTTCAGGTGGTGAAGGTGGAAGAGCCCGACGAAGCTCAAGCCATCGTCATGATGCGCGGCTTGACGGAGATGCTTGAGAACCATCACAAGGTGCGCATCCTCGATGAAGCAGTTGAAGATGCGGTCAGGCTGTCGCATCGCTACATCACCGGGCGGCAATTGCCTGACAAGGCGGTCAGCGTGCTCGACACGGCCTGCGCGCGCGTCGCCATAGGGCAGTCCGCCATACCGCCTGCGGTCGAAGACGCGCAACGCCGCATAGATCATCTCACGGTTGCGGCTAGCGCCCTGGAGCGCGAGGCCATCACCGGCGCTAAACACCAGAAGCGCATCGACGAATTGCAGGCGGCAAAGGTGAGCGAACAAGAGCGACTTGCGCAACTCAACACTCAGTGGGAGCGCGAGCGCGAGATTGTCGGAAAGATTCGCGAGATTCGCACGTTGCTTGAAGCGCATGCTCTGCATGCCAACGAAGCTGAGGCCGCCAAAGCGGTTGCCGACAACCCTACGGCAGCCGTTGCAAGCGCCAACCAGAGCGGTTCGGCTGCCAGTCCTGCCGTCGACGTAGACGCACAGCGCGCCGAGCTTGCACGGCTGAATGAAGAACTCGAGCATGTGCAGGGCGAGACGCCTCTGATGCAGGCCTCAGTCACTTCGCAGACGATTGCCTCGGTGATCTCAGGTTGGACGGGAATCCCTGTCGGCAAGATGTTGAGCGATGAGATCAACACCGTCCTCGCACTGAAGGATCGGCTCGAAAAGCGAGTGATCGGACAGTCGCATGCGCTTGAAGCCATCAGCCAACGCATACGCACGGCGCGCGCCAACCTGACAGACCCGCGTCGCCCCATAGGCGTCTTCCTGCTCGTCGGGCCGAGCGGCGTTGGCAAGACTGAATCGGCGTTGACGCTCGCCGACACGCTCTACGGAGGCGAGCGAAATTTAATCACGATCAACATGAGCGAATACCAGGAGGCGCATACGGTTTCATCTTTGAAAGGCTCGCCGCCGGGCTATGTCGGCTACGGCGAGGGCGGCGTGCTGACAGAGGCCGTGCGTCGAAAGCCCTATTCGGTGGTGCTGCTCGACGAAGTCGAGAAGGCGCACCCGGACGTGATGGAACTGTTTTATCAGGTCTTTGATAAAGGCATGCTCGAAGATGGCGAGGGGCGCGAGATCGATTTCAAAAACACGGTGATCCTGCTGACCTCGAACGCTGGCAGCGATACGATGATGAAGTTGAGCGCCGACCCTGACACACGGCCTGAGCCCGAAGCGATGGTCGAGAGCATACGGCCTGAGTTGCTCAAAATCTTCAAGCCGGCGCTTCTCGGTCGCATGATCGTCGTGCCCTATTACCCTATCTCAGACAACGTGATGCGCGAGATCATCAAGCTGCAACTCGGCAGGATCGGGCGCAGGCTGGCCGACAATCACGGCGCGCGGTTTAGTTATGACGACGCGGTCATCCTGGAAATTGCCAACCGCTGCAAAGAGGTTGAAAGCGGCGCGCGTAATGTTGACCATATACTGACGCGCACCCTGTTGCCTGAGATGAGCGGCGAGTTCTTATCCCGCATGGCGAGCGGCCAGGCGGTCTCGCAAGTCCATGTGAACGTCGGCGAGGGCGGCCAGTTCAAATATGAAATCGTCTAGGCGAATTATGCTGCCTCGACCAGAGCAGTTTGCAAATGGGTGTGCCATGTAGCGCAAGGCGGTTAGCGTGCGCCTGGATTCGCGCAGGCTAACCGCCTTGCGCTACATCCAAGATAAGGTTCGCGAGAGCGGGGCCGGATTGAAGGAGGTTAGACTTGGGGGAATACACTCAAGAAAACCGTTTGATACAGATCATGACTCCCCTCGGCGAGGACGTCTTGTTGCTTCAAGGCTTCAACGGCTACGAGGGCGTCTCAAAGCTGTTTCAATTCGATTTGCGAATGCACTCGAAGAATCGCTCTATCGCGTTTGATTCGATTGTCGGCAAGAAGGCCACCATCAAGATCATTCTGGACGACGGCAACGAGCGATTTATCAACGGGATTATCAGCGCCTTTTCACAGGGCGGCTCCTCAACCAACTTCGCGCATTACCACGCGACACTGGTGCCCTGGCTGTGGATGCTCACACGGACGAGCGATTGCCGCATCTTTCAAAATCTGACCGTGCCGGACATCATTCAGAAGATTTTCAAAGAGTATGGGTTCTCGGATTTCAAGAACAAGCTTTACGGCAGCTTTGAAGAACGCGACTACTGCGTGCAGTACCGCGAGACGGATTTCAATTTCGTTTCGCGCCTGATGGAAGAGGAAGGCATCTTCTATTTTTTCGATCACGAAGAGTCCAAACATACGCTGGTGCTGGCTAACCGCTCAAGCGAGTTCAAGCCGTCGCCCTTGAAGCCATCGGCCATTTACGATTCGGCAGAGGGCGCGGGCCGCACCGATGATGTGGTGAGCGAGTGGAGCATCGTGCAAGAAGTGCGGCCTGGCAAGTACGAGATTAAGGATTACAACTTTGAGATGCCTTCGCTGAATCTCGCCGCCAGCATCAGCGGCAAGGATGGCTACAAGTACGAAATATACGATTACCCTGGGGAGTACCGCAGTCTGGATGAGGGCGAGCGCCTTGTCAACATCCGAATGCAAGAAGAAGAGACCCCGCTGATCGTCATCACAGGGTCAGGTACGTGTCGCGGCTTCGCTTCCGGTTACAGATTCAGCTTGAAGGAGCACTACCGTGGGGATCTCAATAAAGAATACGTCCTTACGACCGTCCAGCACACTGCCGAACAGGGCGACAATTACCAAAGCTCGGAGGCGGATGCCCTTAATGACTTTGAATACGCGAACAACTTTCAGTGCATCCCTTATAGCAATCCGTTTCGACCTGCGCGCGTGACGCCTGTGCCGGTCGTGCACGGCACGCAGACCGCCAAAGTCGTCGGTCCTGCCGGCGAAGAAATCTATACGGATAAGTATGGCCGTGTGAAAGTGCAGTTTCACTGGGATCGCGAAGGCAAAAAAAACGAGAAGAGCTCATGCTGGATTCGCGTGTCGCATCCGTGGGCGGGGGGTAACTGGGGCGCCATCTCGATACCGCGCATCGGGCAAGAGGTGGTCGTAGATTTCCTGGAAGGCGACCCCGACCAGCCCATCATTGTCGGGCGCGTTTACAACGCCGAGCAGATGCCGCCCTGGGGGCTTCCCGGCGGCAAGGTGGTCAGCGGGATAAAATCGAACAGCACGAAAGGCGGCGGCGGCTATAACGAGATGTCGTTTAACGACACCAAAGGCACGGAGTTGATTACTATTCACGGCCAATACGATATGGACACGACTATCGAGCACGACGAGCGCGTGAAGGTCGGCAATGACCGCACCGAAAGCGTCGGCCATAACGAAATGATCACCATAGGCAATGATCGTACGGAATCTGTGGGCGGGAACGAAAGCATCAGCGTCGCTAAGAATCGCACGCACTTGGTCTCTGAAAACGAGAATAAGACAGTTACGCTGATGCGTACGCACACGGTCGGCATCAACGAGGCCATCACGGTTGGCGCGGCTCAAGAAGTTACGGTGGGAACGATGCGAATAGTAACAGTTGGTATAAATCAAGATGTAAACATCGGCTCGGATCTGAGCGAATCTATTGGTAGTAATCGGACCGAGGAGATCGGCAGCAACCATGAAGTGACAGTCGAGGAAAACTCTTCAACTACGGTGGGCAAAAACAAATTACTGAAGGTTGGCAAAGAAATCACCATAGATGCGGGCGATCAGGTCCTTATACAGACAGGCAAAGCCAGCATACTGATGAAGAAGGATGGCACTATCAATATCCAGGGCAAAGACATCACCATTAAAGGCTCCGGCACGATTGTTGGAAAAGCATCGGGAGATATAGTTCTCAAAGGAACCAAGATACTGGAGAACTAGCCGCCCGTGATCAGTCTTTAAACATTGAGGGCGTGATGCATTCACCTCGGTATAGGTGACACCCAGATGACGTGCATGGGATGCTGCTCATCTGGATTTTTGAGCAGCAATGCTACGCCTAATCAGGTCAAGAAAAAAGTATGGAGGATTGAAATGAAAAACGGGTTTTCAAAAACTATAGTGGAGATAGATCCCTCTACGGATTCTCAGCAGCAACTGCGGGAGGAGAGTTTTTTTGAGTTGCGAGAGGATGTTTCAGAGTCAGACTCACTGGAGACAAACGAGAGTTGCCAATTTAATGGAATCATAGTCGGTATACTTGTTGGCCTCAAAGAAACCGGTACACCGCTGGTAGATTTTCCTACTAATATTTGTAATGGACCGATAGCTGCCCGCTCCACAGTGGCTTTGACTGGCCGTGATCTGGGCCGCGAAATAGTCCTGGCGTTTGAGGAAGGACATCCCAAAAGACCTGTTGTGATGGGGCTGATCCAAAACTCGGAAGCTGCGCAATCCTCTTCTCTGGCAGGCCATCAAGCTGAGAAGGAGAACCCTATAGAGTTAGAAGCCGATGGTGAGAAGCTACTTCTTAGTGCTAACAAAGAGATAGCCCTGCGGTGTGGTAAGGGGAGTATTACGATCCAGTCGGATGGCAAGATCATCATCAGGGGCACCTACCTGCTGTCTCGTTCAAGCGGATTAAATAAAATCAAAGGCGGGGCCGTTCAAATCAATTGATCAATCAGCTCCCGCAAACTATCCATATAGAACATGCTACAGGTTACAAACACAACGCCGTATACGGAACTTGGCTGGGCCTCTCTGGACGCCACAGGTCAGTATCGCTGGTGCGTGGTCATTAAAGCGACTTTCGAGATTATGCCGCAGGGTGGCAAGAAGCTTGCAGAAAATCAAGAACCGATCTGGCTGGCTGATGAATTCTACGGTGAGCCAGGAAAAACCAGCGTGAAATATGAAAGCGACCTTAGCTATACCAAGCCAGCCGCGGAAGTGATAGTGATCGGAAATGCCGTCGCGCCTATGGGACGCCCGGTGAAAGAAATGGATGTATCCGTGCGCGTGGGATCGCAATCGAAGACGTTACGAGTGTATGGGGATCGTATTTGGTCAAGCCGCTTTTTCTTACCTGCTCCCGAACCGTTTGTGCAGATGCCTTTGCGTTACGAGCGCGCTTTTGGCGGAGCCGATTTGAGCGATCCAGACCGCCCGCAGTTCGATGAAATGAATCCCCTTGGGACGGGTTTCGTCGCCAGCGCCAAATCAGCTTGGGGTAGGCCCTTACCCAACCTCGAACATCCCACGGAACTGATCAAGTCTTGGAAAGACAGACCGACGCCGGCAGGGTTCGGTGCAATCGGGCGCTCGTGGCATCCAAGATTAAGCTATGCGGGCACGTATGACGATATCTGGATGCAGGAACGCTGCCCTTTATGGCCGACTGATTTCAATGAGCTTTATTTTCTTTCTGCGCCGCCGGGCCTGCTCTTCCCTAACGGAATTCCTCCAGGAACTGAAGTGGAATTGGTGGGTTTTCATGAAGAAAGAAACCTCCGATTCAATCTGCCAGATATTGAACTCATGGCCCGGACCGAGACGGTCACAGGAGAAATCGAATCACGGCCTGTACTTGATACGGTTATCTTGGAACCTAATACCCCTCGCTGTCTGCTGGTGTGGAGAATGTCACTAAAATTGCGCGGGCTTCCTACGGATGTCAGAAACACGATAATCTGGCAGGAATAAGCCTACTCCGCCCCATGACGGACGGGTGAAGAGAAAGTTATTTTGAGCAACCATCAGCAAAGATTAACGGCGGTCGCGCCGGTTGCGGTTTTTGGAGCCGGCATGGTGACGCCGCTCGGTTTGAACGCGCCGTCAAGCATCGCTGCGATACGAGCGAGCTTGAGTGCCTTTGCAGAGATTCCCTGGATGATAGATCAGAATGGTGAACCCATGATCGTCGGTCGTCTTGAACTTCTTGACGATTGTTTCGGACTAGAGCGTCTGGAATCGTTGGCCATACCCGCCGCCCGGGAGTGCATGCAAGATTACGCGGATCGCTTCTCCCGCCTGCGTTTGCCTGCTCTGGCACTGTCTCTGCCCAAATGGGGGGACTGGTCCTCTACGTCGACGATCAGTGCGTTCTTAAACAACTTCGAGCAGGGGGTAGGAATCACCTTCGATGCTCAACGGCGGAAAGTATTTTTTGGAGATCGTTGTTCCGGGATGGTTGCGCTCAAAACAGCTTTTGAATGGATAAGCCGAGGCGAGGCAGATTTCTGCCTGGTCGGCGGAGTGGATTCTTACATAGAGGCGGAGCGACTTGAAGAAATAGATGCGGCTAAGCGGCTTCACTCATCGTCGAATCCTCATGGCTTTATACCGGGAGAAGCAGCGGCCTTCATTCTCATTGGCCGACATGATTTGCGAAGCCGCTCCGATCGATCTCCGCAAGTCATTTTCAGGGCCTGCGCCATCGAAGTAGAGCCGCACCCATTCGGGTCCGGGCAGCCGTGTCTGGCGCAAGGGCTGACGAACTCTTGCCGCGAAGCTCTATCGGCGATGGCCATTCACGAGCAGATTGACTGGATACTATGTGATATGAACGGCGAGCCGGAATGGGCGAATGAGTGGGCATACGCTTACATCAGGTCTAGAGAGAAATACGTTGATCCGCTCAATATCTGGCATCCGGCAGATTGTATCGGTGATGTCGGGGCAGCCACCGGCGCTGTTTTATCCGCCATCGCGTTTTCGTGCTATAAGCAGATGTGTGCTCCGGGGCGCAATCTTTTGATTTGGACGGCGGGCGATGCGCCTGAGAGAGCGGCATCTCTTTGGGTCGGCGGTTAAAACTCAGTCTAAAGGAAATCGGGCATGAGCGTAACAGTAAAAGTTAACGAGCTTACAGTTGTCCATCTCGTCAGCGGCGGGAAAGTTATCTGCAATGCCCCTGATGTGTGCAAAACTCCAAGCCCAGGCGGGCCTGTTCCCATTCCTTATCCTAATATCGCTGAGTCGACGACCACAGCTAAAGGAAGCAAGACGCTAAAAGCCGATGGTAATCCGATCATGCTGAAAGGCTCGGAGTTCAGCATCAGCACAGGCGATGAACCTGGAACCGCTCTCGGCGTGAAATCGAATAAGATCAAAGACAAAGCGGTCTACATCCTCTATAGCTTTGACGTGAAGGTAGAAGGTAAGAACGTGTGTCGGCTCACCGATCTGATGACGCAAAACGATGCGAACACTATTTGACCGTTGGAGCTTGTCTTAATGGGTAATGAGATCCAGAAAAACATAGGGTCATACAAGTATAACCTCATAAAATGCATCATCTGGTGCTGTGACAAGAAACCATATCAAGTAAAGAACAAATCGTATAATAAATACTGCCAGCGCTTGGGGAGTAGAAAACATTCCTGCGTGCTGCACAAGCTGCGCAAACATACGAAATCTGGAAAGCTGACGCAGAACAGCAAGTATAAAGGCATTCAGGCTTCGCCAAAGATAAAGGTAAAAGGTATCAAGAGAATGTTGATACCGGATATAAAGATTGGATCAACTATTATCGATGCGAAATTCCCCTGCCCCAAAAAGTGGACGCCTTCCAATCAATTTATAACGCGGAAATCAGATATGAGCTGGTCAGGAAAGCGAATGCTGACCAAAAAGGAAAAGACAGATTACAAAAAAATCCCAGGCGTGAAGAAAGTCTTCGGCCTTGCGCCCGGAGATGTAAAAGGCATTTGTAAATGCACATGAGAAATACTATGAAAAAGGGAAGCAAACCGACTGCGGATTTAAAGATTCCGGCAAATCTCGAACTTGTCGACGACGGGGTAAGGTTAGTCTCGTTGACCTTCGGGCTGAGCCTGTACACGGATGTCCTTTTTTCCTCCGTCCCAGATGCGGTTCTGGGATGCTTTGAAAAATTTCTTGGCCTCTGTCCCGCCGACCAGCTTAAATTCTATGTCACGGAGAACATGGATCAGCACAAGCCTGTGACTAATCGCACCATGGGCATGCTAAAGACCTGGCTCAAACCAGGAGCGCCGCCTCGCGAATATATCGCCCTGGAATTAAAAGATGGTGATGATTTCTACTGGGCGCCCAAGTGCAAATTTGAAGTCTGGGGCAATGAAGACGGTTCTAGCGGATATGAGACGCAAGATGCGAATCTCGTCTCTATGGCATTCCCGCCGCAGTGGGGGCTTGAGCGCGCGGACGAAATGCTTGAATTTGTCCGCGATCTTTGCGCCATCTTCCCTTTCCGTTCAGGCCACGCCGGTTTCTGCTTCGAGTGTTCTAGTTATGAAGAAGAGCAAAGCCAGACTTTTGCCTGGAAGAGATCAATGCGACACCGGGGCATTGATATTTTTGATGTTGCGAATGACACGGTTGCCGTTGGACACGACGGCGTCAAAGGGGTCAACTGGCTTACGATCCTGAGCGATCCTTTTGTTAAGCGCCTCGGCGGCCAGAAACAAATGCGTGAATCTCTTTCTGAAGAGATCGAGATTTTGCCGAGTTCCGGCGGCGTTATCATCAAGTGCGGCCCGCAGCCGCGTTTTGGCGACACCAATCGGCGGGATTTTTTGCCGGATTACAAGGAAGTATACGCTCTGGCGTCCCCGCTAATAGAGGTCGCAATAAAGCGGTATCCGTCCCTCACTTTAGAAGGCGATGACTACGAGGCTAAGACGATTGCCTGGCTGAGGAGATTTGAATTATGAGTAACCGGCTTCCTTCTCTGGTCTTGTTGGGAGTTGAATCGCCGGTTGCCTCATTGGAACTCACCATTGAGTTCGCGGCGCGAAGAAGAGAAGAGAGGGCTGTCAAAGCGATTAATGATATGGTTCACACGTTTATCAGGGCCGGAGAGCATGGAGGATATAGTGTTCCTCAATTGGCTCCAGACCAATCACGGCTCACCTTCGTCTCTGGACCTAAGCTACTGGCTCCAAGACTCGCATTCGAGTTAGAGGCGCACCACGTTGATCGGCGCGCGTTTCAAGTGTTGAGAAATATGGCGGCCAGGCTTGAGATGGAGAGAATAGAGGTGGGTCGCATCACGGTTAGAGAACTGCGCGAGGGCAATCTGCGCCAGGACATGCTTCCAGAGCCGGATGATGATAACGAGTATGATGTTTATCCCGAGCCGTCAAGCCAACTCAGTTTTGTAGTGGATTGGGTTGACACCTCGTTCAGCAAGATGCGCCGTTGCCTGGTCGAGTTGCGTCGCCCCCCGAAGCCTTCCGACGTGCTGGATATGGCAAACCTCGTTGAGTCGTGGAGTCATATTCTTGAAGCGGGAGGCTTTGCCATGCCCTTATACCTGCCTGACGAAATTGATTCGTTCGGAGGACCTGTGAGCCAGTTCGACGAGGTTACTATCGAGATTGTCGCTTCGCATTTTATGGCCAGTGAAACGGCCTGGTTTGTACTCGTAAATTTACTGGACACCTATAGCCGCAGCGCGGTCAGGGTGGCGACGGTAAGCGTAGAATAGTGCGGCAGATCAAATAGCGAAGTCAATTGGACAGATAGGATTTATCGAGATGGCAGTCATTCCAATTAAGCCCGGTATGATCATCGAAGGCGTTGTCAGTCAACACGCCGAGGAGGCGGCTTTTCTCTGGCTCTTGCGTGAAGCGGCCATTGATTTGCCGAACTACTCGCTGACTGATCTGGCAGAACTCGATATGCGTCTTGAGGCCAATCTGGAGGGGTTGCGGATTGGCGGGGAGGCTGGATGGGAAATATGCAAGAGGGCTCTAGATAAGGGAGATGCCGGAGAGGTGTTTGCGGCGGCTATCCTGGCTTTTGAAAGCGGCAATGTGGCTCGCATTCAAGAAGTTCTCGAATCAGGGAGTTGTGTGCCAGAACTCTCTAAGGGGATCGCCTCGGCGTTGGGTTGGCTTGACTATGATCAGGCGCAAGGTCAGATTAATCAACTATTAAACGCCGAATCGCCGGATCACCGTCATCTGGGCATCTCGGCATGCGCGCTTCATCGCCAGGATCCTGGAAAGCCGCTGATCGACGCTCTCTCTGATAATAATCCCCTACACAAGGCCCGCGCGCTTCGCTGTGTGGGCGAACTTGGACGGACGGATTTGCTGTCTTTTCTTAGAAAGAATTTAACTACAGATGACCAGATGTGCCGCTTCTTTTCTGCCTGGTCGGCGGCGCTTCTTGCTGGTGATCCAAATGCTGTTGACCTCCTCAAATCCATTGCTGAATCAGACGCGCCGTTTAGAGAAGCGGCGGCACACATGGCATTGCGACGAATGAAGATAAACGATGCCGATGCCTGGCTGAAAAAACTGGGCCGAAACTTGGATCAATTGCCTTTAGCGATTACCAGTGCCGGGGTGCTAGGCGATCCGGAGCGCATCCCCTGGCTAATTGAGCAGATGCAAGTTCCTGAACAGGCTCAGATCGCCGGAGAAGCTTTCACAACGATTACAGGAGTTGAGATCACCTATGAACTGGCGATGATGGTTGAAGCAAGAGTTGTTGATGAAGAGGAAGAGCTTGGAGACATCCAATCCGAAGATGAAGGGGTGGAAATAGATTCAGGTAGAAATCTTACTCGGCCTGATCCGGCGGCAGTCCAAAAGTGGTGGACGAATCATCAATCACAATTTCTGAAAGGGACTCGCTCTCTGGTTGGTCAACCAATAGGCGTAGAGTGGTTACAACAGGTTCTCAGAACTGGTCGCCAGCGGCAGCGCGCGGCGGCGGCCCTGGAACTGGCGATCAGACAGCCGGGCAAGCCACTTTTTGAAGTGCGCGCTCCGGGGTTTCGGCAAAGACAATTGCTTGGCTGAAGCGGCGAACTTATAGACAATCGGTTGACAGCCGTTCAGACGAATTTATAGTTGGCGAAGATTGTGCAGATGCGCGCTTAGTGATTCTGATGCTTCAGCAATCAGCCCATCCGCTCTTCGCCATCGAGCAAGTTTATGCGAACCATTCCATCTCTTGGACAGGTATTTACAGCCCTTGCAGTGATCTTTCTCGCACTCGCCGTGCGGGATTATCTGCAAGCCGAAGGGAAGATGACTGCCGCCAGACAAACCTGGCTGCGCATGGCATTTATCTTTGCGGGCATCAGCATCATTCTGTATGCCGTGCAGATTCTCTTTCGCTGAGACTGGTGTAATGTTATGTGAAAGACACGCGCCTGATGATCTAGCTTATCCGCTAAACTTTATCCTGCTCAGGCAAGAGTCCTTCGCCATAACCTTTGACGAGTTGAATCAAGCGCTCTTTAAGCGGGTCTTGCAGACTCGTGATGTCGCCGACGCTGACGACTTCTTCAAAGGCATTCATGCCTGATATTTCAGTGTTCTCGATGATCACCGCGTCAGGCGGGCGTATGGTTGAAACCGAAGATGAAATGTAAGTGAGAGGCAGCGCGCCGAACTCCGGCAGGCGCTCGGAGCTTAACGGAAAATGGAGGGCGTCGAGAATTTGCGCGACCCCGGCTTGCTGCGACACGACGATATGCATAACCAGATAGTGCAAGATAAAGCGCTGCAATTCGTCCGTCGAGCGCTGGCGGTCGGCGAGCAAGGTTTTGAGCCGGGCGGGCGCGAAGCCGGAATAGTTGAGCGCCCACTTGAGCGGCGAGGTAATGGTGACCGTTTTGCTGTCGCGCTCGGTCTTCGCCGTGTAGTTGTACTCCATCGGCGTAATATCGAGCGCCGTGCTGGTTATCTCAATCGGCGGCTTCAACTCTTTCGACAGACTGAAGGGTTTGGCCATCGCTACGGACTCGTAAAGGCTTTGCAATTCTTTGAAGGCTTTGTCAGCCCCCTTGGCGACTTCCTTCGTATGGCCTTCAATGTAATCGCCAAGCACGAGCTTTGGGCGAAACAGCGGCGCGAGCGTCGACAAGTACTCTTTCATTTGACCGCGCAGAAGCTCGGCTACAGCCCGCGTCAGCTTTCTAAATACCAGCAGCCGTTGAGTCGTATAGCGTTCTTCCATATTCAGGAACCTCACGAATTCCTGCTCGAAGAAAATGGCGGCCAGGGCAGCGCCGTCTGTCCGAAGATGCCGAAAGCTTATCGGTAGCCCCGCACCTTGTCAACACCTGATGGAAAAGGCCGAGCGCCAATCGGGCTCGCCGCGCCGGATAGCGAGGACGAAGGAAATGACAACAAGCATGAACCAGACGAATGAGACTGCACAGGCGTTTCCCTTGCGGGCGGGCCGCGCCGAAGATTTCGCGCGGGTTGAATCGCTGCTCAAGTCATCAGGTTTCGATGAAGCGAGCCTTTGCCGGCTGCTCGATATCCGCGAGATGGCCGACCTGAGTTCCGTAAAGCCTGATGAAGTGGACCTCGCAGCGGCAGGGCGACCTCTTTTAGCCGTTCAGCCGCTACGAGGCTGATCAGAAAGGCTATCGAAATTGACAGGGAAACAACTGGTGTTTTCAAACATTGTGAGTTATAAAACAACCGGCTGATTTGAAACTCACTGAACTTGACCTGACAACAGATTGACAAAACAATCTGCTTCAACCGCCCTTACTCACTCTTCTAGTAATGGCTGAATGAGGAAAAGGAGACTACCATGGCATATCCAAGTTCGAAAAAGATGACGAAGCTTGTTTTACCGCTCATCGGTTTCATCATATTGGCCGTGAGCCTGTCATTCTCTCAAGGAACCCGCAGGTCTGCTGCAAAGGTTGAAAAAAAATCTAACAAGCCGGCGGCCAACGCTCAGCCACAATCAGGCAAGCGTGGATTAACTTATGAAAAAGATTCGCCCAAGACCGTGCCGGTGAGTCAAAAAGAGAGTGAAGATAAAAAGCCTGAACTGGTCATTCAAAATGGTCACGCTGACGCGCTAAGGGCGGTCGCCTTCAGCCGCGACGGGAAATTGCTGGCGACAGGGGGCGAGGACAACACCATCAAGCTGTGGGACGTGACGACGGGCGCGTTGATACAGAACTTCGAAGGTCATACGGACTTCGTTCGCGCCATCGTCTTCAGCCCGACCGGCAACACCTTCGCCTCGGGAGGGAACGATAGAAGCGTCAATATCTGGGATATTAGCAGCGGCAAATTGCTTCACAGCCATCAATATCATTCTAATCTGGTGACCCGTGTAGTTTACAGCCCTGATGGCAGTATGCTTGCCTCAGCCAGTCATGACGGGAATATCAAGCTCTGGGATGCCCGCAGCGGCAACTTGATTGACACGCTTGGCGAGAATGGAGATCAGATTAACTCGATTGACTTCAGCCGCGATGGCAGCATGATTGCTTCAGGCGGATACGATAAACAAGTTCGCATCTGGGATGTCAAAACGAGGTCGGAACTACGCATCCTGGGCAAGCATTCTGAAATCATCAACGCGGTGGCCTTCAGCCCCGACGCCAAAACGGTTGCTTCAGCCGGTAATGATAAGATCATAAAGGTATGGGAAGTCGGCAGTGCCAGTCTGGTCGCCAGCTTCACAGAGCAGGCCGGCGCCATTAGCGCCATAGTGTTTAGCCCGGACGGCAAGAGCCTGATCTCGACGGGCAAAGATCGCGCCATCAATATCTATGACCTGAGCAGCGGCAAATCAATCGCCTCTCTAAAGGGCCACGCTGCGGAAATCACTTGCCTCGCTTTAAGCCCGGATGGCAAGACCATCGCTTCAGGCAGCAGGGATCAGACCGTCAGATTATGGGATAAAAGCAGCGGTCAGTTGATCTATAGCCTCGAAGGGCATTCTTCTGCGATTACCACGGTCGCCGTCAGCCCCGATGGCAAGCTCATTGCTGCGGCTAACAAAAAGGGCATTCTGGGTTTTTGGGACCCCAACAGCGGCAGGTTGATACGCAGCATTGAGGCATATCCTTCCAGTGTCACTTCTATAGCCTTCAGCCCGGACTCCAAGTCCATTGTTTCGGGCGGCCTGGATTGGGCGTTGAAGGTATGGGATACAGGCAGCGGCAAATTGATGCAGACCTTGCAGGGCAGTTCGGAGACAGACTGTGTCGCTTTCAGCCCCGATGGCAAAACGATTGCATCTGGAAATAAGAATCACACTATCTATCTCTGGAATCTGCGCAATGGGAAATCCATTCAAGAGTTCAAGGGGCATTCGTCTTATGTTACCGCGCTCGCCTTCAGCCCGGACGGTACGAAAATCGCGTCGGGCGGCTGGGACAAGACGATCAAGTTATGGAACAAGAGCAATGGCAAATTGTTCCGCAGCCTTGAAGGTCACAGCGATATAGTCAATGCCGTTGCGTTCAGCCCCGATGGCCAATTCGTCGCTTCGGCGAGTGACGATAAAACCGTCAAAATATGGAATGTGGAGAGCGGCATCCTGGTACGCACGCTTGAAGGCAGCACGGAAAGAGTTCGCGCACTGGCTTACCGCCCGGACGGCAGGACCATCGCGGCAGGCGGCTACGACGATACGATACGTCTTTGGAATACGGATAGCGGCACACTGATTAGCAGCCTCACAGGCCATGCTGATTTAATCAGCTCTCTGGCCTTCACGCCTAACGGCCAGACAATCATATCCGGTAGCTGGGACACGACGGCAAAACTTTGGGCTATAGACAACGGGCGGCTGCTCGCCTCTCTGCTGCTCTTCAACGACGGCAACTGGGTCGCCTACAATCTGGCCGGCTATTACACGGGCTCCGAGAAAGCGTCTCATTATGTGACCTGGCGAATTGGCAACCGGATCTACGAATTCGATCAGTTCTTTGAGCACTTTTTCAGGCCGGACATCATCGGTTATGTTTTCCAGAAAGAGGTTAGCAACCAGGTCCCGGAGATCAAAAAGCCGGATATGCCACCTGACAACATCGCCGAAGGAATTTTTAATCCGCCCAAAGTGGCCATCGTTTCGCCGCGCGCCGATCAACCGCTCACCGCTTCTGAGGTTGAGGTTGTCGTCGCGGCGACGGATCAGGGCGGCGGCGTTTATGAAATCCGGCTCACCCAAAACGGAAAAGTCATTTCGCCCGATCAACAGGTGGATTCCTGTCAGCAGGGCGCTTCGGCCAGGCCCGCCGAACCGGCGCGCGGCCAAACGACCAGAAGCGGCAAAGGCAAGCGCAGCGGCACGACGGCGAGCAGCAAGACGCCAGCCAAACCGGCCTTCGGCACCTGTGGAAAGCGAGGCATACATTACGAGGGCGCAACCTTTACGGCGAAGTATCGTGTGCTGCTGTCTGAAGGGCCAAACCTTTTTAAGGTGACGGCCTTCAGCAAAGACCGCACGGAAAGCCAGCCAGCCGAGGTGACGGTTAGCGGCCCTGTCGAAGCGAAAGCGGCGACCTTGCATGTTCTTGCGGTGGGGATTAATAAGTACAAGAACTCCGCGCTGGATTTAAATTTCGCTACCCCGGACGCGAAAGGCATCGCCGGCTACTTCAATGACAAACCACAAAAGCTCTTCCGCGAGGTGAAAGTGGTTCAACTTTTTGACACAGAGGCCACCAGGGAGAATATCCTCAAGGAGTTTCAATCATTAAGGGCGAGGGCTAAACCGGAAGACGTGGTGATCGTGTATCTGGCGGGTCATGGCGAAACGGTGGGCACGGAATGGTATTTCGTGCCTACAGATATTACTCAGCCGGAAAACGAAGACGACCTGGTTAAAGGCGGGATTTCCTCGACCATGATTTCTCAGGAAGTGAAGCAGATGTCGGCGCGAAAGATACTGGTTCTGCTGGATGCCTGCAAATCCGGCTCGGTGGTAACCCGCAGTATTGAGGACCGGAAGGCGATGAAGCAATTGGCGCGCTCGTCCGGCATTTGCGTGCTCGCGGCATCGACAGGGTTCCAGGAAGCCGGAGAACTGAAAGACCTGGGCCATGGGATTTTCACTTATCTTGTGCTCAAGGGCTTGAATGGCGCTGCGCCATTAAACGGCAAGGGAAGCGTCGTCACCGTCAGCAGTCTGACAGGCTATGTTAATGCTCAGATGCCGGCCATTACCCAAAAGTATAGGACAGGAGAACAATACCCGGTCATGGATAACAAAGGCATGGATTTTCCCCTGGCCATCTTGAATTGAAAGCCGGCGGAGGTTAAGCCTCTGCCAATCGGCTTGACAGGCGTGGGCCATCACCGATGGCTCACGTTTTTTATTCCGTGCTCACTCGGAATGATCGTGTGGCCCATGCTAACATCAAAGCAGTTGAGACACGCGGATGCGTAGCCATTATTCATTGTATAGCGGACGTCCTGCTTCATCATTCCCGAACTCGCGTAAGCAACGCGCACCGTGCGGACACCATCGCACATCAAGAAACAATAAACGCCGCAAGCGGTAATGGTCGGCGGCAAATCAGGAGGAAGGATGGCAATGAAAAAGAGATGGATCGCGTCGTTCATTTTAGCGGCGCTGATTGCCGTGCCCGGCACGCAGGCGCTGGCGCAGCAAACCAACCAATCGCGCCCCGTGCGACCGGCGGCGGTCACGGGCGAACTGCTCGATATACCAAAAGCCTACGACGGTCGCGTCGATACGCGCGCCACATCAGGTCGCGCCGATTATATCGGTATGAGTTTCATGGCTGACCTGGGCGGCGAGCAGAACATCATCGGCATCGCACAGGATCACGGGCGCTGGCCGACACACTTTCCGGGCGCGTACAAAGTCGAAGTCGGCACCACCGCGCAAGGCCCTTGGATGCTCGGATGGCAAGGCGAAGGGCAGCGCGGCGAAAGCAAGGCCAAATTCGAAGCGATTCGCGGGCGCTTCATTCGCGTCACCGCTACCGCCGTCAATCCACAGTACAAACAGGAATGGTCTGTAGCCGAACTCACCGCCGGCGTGGATCCCGGTCAGAAACCGCGCATCATCCCGAAGGCCGAGCCACCCAATCCGCAGCCCACTCCACAGCCCAACCCCGGCCCTTTACCGCCCAGCAAAGAACTGAAGGATGCGGCGAAGGCGACCGACGGCAAGCTCGACACCTTTGCGACCAGCGCGACGGCGGATTACGCAGGGATGTTCCTCGCTTATGATCTGGGTGGCGAATATGAACTGTCGCGCGTCGTGCAACTGCACGGCGACCGAGCCGAGCAATTCGCGGCGGAGTACAAAATCGAGGTCAGCCGCGAACGTAACGAAAACCGCTTTCGTGAAGTATGGCGCGGCGCGGGCCAGTCGGGGCGCAGCATGGCGCGCTTCGATCCGGTGGTGACGCGCTACGTGCGGATCACGGCGTTGCGCCCGCAAGGCAACGGGCGCTTGTGGTCTATCGCCGAATTGCAGACGAATCGCACCGGCGAGGTGGTCGGGCAGGATGAAGACGATCAGTTGACGCCGCGCGCGATTCGCAGCATCACTGCACAGGGAGTCAACAACATCAACGCCCTGGTTGACGATAACAACACGACGCGGGCGACGACACCTACAACGAAGTATGCGGGCGCGTCTGTGCAGGTTGATCTCGGCGGCAGTTACACCATATCGCGTGTTGTGCAGGTTCACGAGCCGGACGGGCGCGAATTTCCGGGCCGCTATCGCATCGAAGTGAGCACAGACAGCAACCGCTGGCAGACTGTCTTTGAAGGCGCAGGCGAACGCGGTCGTTCAGCGGCGACCTTCACGCCGGTGCGGGCGCGATTCCTTCGTATCACGGCGACTGCCAGTCGTAGCCCTGCCCAGCCCTGGTCGCTTTACAAGTTGAAGATCAGAGGCTGAGAGAACGACGCGGCGACGCGGCGATGGGGCGACGCGGAGAAGGGAACAACGCTGATTGGTCGCCGCGTCTCCGTGTCACCGCGTCGCCGCGTCGCGCCGGTGGTCACGGCGGACGACGAGAACCGGGCAGGGCGATTTGCGTATGATCACTTCGGCGACCGAGCCGAGCACGGCACTGATGATATTCTTCATCACGCCTTCGCCGTGCCGGCCAATGACGATCATGTCGGCGTTGATCTGCTTGGCATAAGCGAGCGTCTGCGCCGCCGCCTCGCCGCGCCGCGACAGATGAGTGATGTCGAGCCCTGTACAATCTGCCTGAGCGAACATCTGCGCGAATCGTTCTTCGGTGAGTCGCTCGACCGCCGTGCGAATCGCGTCATCCGTCTCGCACGAATCCAGCAAGCCTTCCTTGATGGCGATGCGCAACGAGCTTTCATCCTGAACGTGCAGCACATACAGTTTGGCCTTGAGCAGCCCGGCCAACTCACAGGCTTTCTCCAGGGCCACCTGCGCGTTTTCGCTGAAATCAGTCGAAACCAGAATCGTGTTGATGCTCATGATGAAACCCCAAAGGGAAATGATAAATGATGAATGATGAATGATGAATGATGAATGAGGGGAGTAAGTGGCAAGGGATAGTCTATAAATAATCCGGCTTCCTTTTCCTCTTTAGTTCATCATTCATCATTCATCATTCATCATTTCTATTCTTACCAGTGCTCGCGCATCAGACGGGGAAAGATTGAAAAGGCGGCAAAGATGCTGCGGCGCTTGAAGGCCAGGGCTACGGTGACGCCCGCCCAGGCGAAGTAAGTCGCCGTGGTCAACAGCTTGCCCCGGTGCGCTACAGTTTCGACTTGCTCGACGGCGATTGCGAGCCAGGCCGCCAACTGTGTCGCCATGCTGTTGTGCGCGCTGATGCCGTCCATCACGACCGCCGGCTTTTCAAATCCCGAAAGCACGAACTGCACGAGCCAGAGAATGAATAATAACAACGCTTCCCACCACGAGAAGCGCATGTTGGCCAGCAGCACAGCGCCCAGCAGCGACTGGCCTATGGTCAGCAGAATCTCAAGCCGCTGGTGTTCGTCGAAGGTGATGACGCCCAATCGCCCCAGCGCCAGCGCATAAGCAATCGGCAGCATCGCCACCAGCATCGTCCATTGATTGATGTTCGAGCTGACCATGTTCATCAGCGCCAGCGGCGCCATCGTCACGCGCCGCGCCCAGTTGAACGCCGAAACTTTTTCAGGAAACTCCGACAAAAAAGGTGCGACCCATTGCACGAACACAAAGGTCGACAAGCCGAGACCCACGGCGATGGCTTTCAGGCTCTCAAGAAACGGATGCGCCGTGAAGTACAAGATCATGCCGCCGCTGACAAACAGGCCGACGATGATGGCGTTTCTGAGGGCGCGGCGCTGCCGCAGGATGAAACGCGGAATGCGATCCATGTCTTCGATCTTCTCTTCTCCCTGCGGCGGAATTTTGTTGAGGAAATAGAGATAGACGCCGTAGATGATCGTCAGCAGCGCAGTGTCGAGAATCGTCAGCGTGCCCTTCCACCAGACGATGCAGAAATAAGCGATGCAGAGGAACAGGAAGACGACCTCGACGGCGTGCTCGCGTTCAAGTTTGATCTCGCGCAGCCGCTTATGGCTCTGCCGGCGATGAAATGTAGCGGCGGTCACATAAATCATTGGCCAGCCGAGGCCGACGAGCAGGCGCAGGCTGCCGGTGAAGTTGGCCGTCATCAGCGAAGTCGCGTGTTGAATCTCGAAGGTATTCGTGCTGCTGCGCAGGGTCTCGCCCGCTTGCCAGGCGATAACCGCCTCGACGGCGAATTCGGGCAGCGTTTGCAGCCATGCCAGCATGGCCAGCGCCAGGCCCTGCGAGACGAGAAACTGCGCCGCTTCGGCGGCCCAGGCGATCAGCATCGCCGAGCCGAGCACGGAAGGGAACGTCCACAGCGCCGAGGCCGCGCCGGCGGTTGCCGCAGCCGTCTCCTGTGCGAAAGCGATCACTGAGGCGAGCGGTTTCGTCAGCGGTTTAATGAGCGTGAGTTTTAGCATCCTTCATCCAAGCAAGATAATTCCATTTGATGATCTGCAAAAAGCGATTGCGCCACAGCGCGCTATGCATAATCAATAGCACACCGGCGCACGGCTTGTCACAGCCGCAATGGATTGGCCACAGAGTCACGGAGTCACGGAGAAAAATAAAAAACATTCGCAGAAAAGTGATTCTATTGGCTTTCTCTGTGACTCTGCGACTCTGTGGCCATGCTCTTCCACCCTTTCTATGCGGGTTGATTTAGAGGCTTGCACATGGCGGCGTCGGGCGGCAATAATATCGCCCATCAAGGCTCCTGAAGATTGACGAACGAACGACGCGGAGAAGAGGGGAAATTATTATGAAGAGGCTCTTACTGGTTCTGCTTTCATTGGCGATGGCATCGGGGTTGACGCCGCTGGTAATCTGGCAAGCGCACGCCGCCGGTTATGCCAACCCGATGGTAGCGCGCGCCGTGTCGGCTGCCGCCGCGCCGCAGGGAACCCCGACGCAAATCATCCCTGAACCCTATACGGTTGCGCCGAATCAGCCTGTCCCGGAACCCCATTCGACCGTCGGCATCATCAACGCCCTCTGCGACGTGGACATAAACTTTATCAGTTGCAGCTTCCTGCCGACCTCGATCAGCATCGTCTGCGATACCAATGCCGATGGCGTGCCTGAGTTGATGATTCCCCTGAAGAACGTCATGATCATCAATCCGTTGGTAGTACGGGCGACCCTGCCGGCGCTCGGCCCGCAGTTGCCTGGGACGCCGTTTCCGCTCGCCTGTTGCGGCGGCAAGGCCAATGTCGTCATGAGCGTGACGGTCACTGAAGGCGATAACAACATCTTCGGCACGTTCACGCTGACGCAAACCGTTGAGATTGACCTTGGCCAGCGCGCGCCGGTGATTATATCGGCCTCGCCTTCAACGGCTGATTGCGCCGTGCCGCAGAACCTGATCATCCCCGGCTCGTGTTTTCTGCTTGCCGACGGCAAGCCGAACGTCACAGCGGTGTTTGCCGTCGACCGCAGCAATCCGGCCAACGTCATCCAGTCGAAGAATTTCGTCATCATCAACACGAATGTCATCGACGCGCTGTTCGACTTCGGCGCGGCCAATGCGGGCCATACGTTCTTGATTTACGCGCTGGGGCCGAACGGCACGAGCCGCAACCTGACGGCGCTGCCGGAGGGCACGCCGACGCCGTGCCCGCTCGGCAACGAGCAAGGCATACAGGTGACGGTGACATGCAGACCGGCAACCGGCGGCGGTGGTTCCGGTGACACGCCGCCGAGCAGTTCCCTGACAGATCGCTGTGAATTGCAACGCGACGCTAACGGCAGTTTTTCGCTGATCATCACTGGCGGCAAGTACCCGGCAAATTCAACCGTGACGATTGGCGGGGTTGCGCCGAAGAAAGTGAAGATGCAGGAGATGGATTCGGCGACCGGGATGTATCAAAGGATTGTTACTCGGAAAAAAGTTTGCAACGGTCTGCCGGGCGATGTCATGGTTAGAGACTCGGCGGGGGCGGTCGTGACGGCATTCTTCTGCAATCAATCCTGCACGCCTTGAATTGGTGAATTGAGTTTCTATTTTGTGACGCGCAATTCAATCGTCGTTGCTGCACTGGCGGCGTTGACTTCGGCAGCGGCGCGGTTGCCCGATTCCAGCGCGCCGTTCATCCAGCCGTGCCACGCCGAGGTGTGCTCGCCGGCAAAGTGTATGCGGCCTTCACTGCGCTGCGCCACAGGCAGCAGCGTCGCCATCTGTCTCGGCTCGAAGTAAGTGAAGCCGCCGCCAGCGAAGCGGTCTTCGTGCCAGATGACGCTCGTGCCCGAAGCAAACTGTCCCTTCAAGTTATTAAACAGATTGCCCATCTGCCGCAGCACGAAATCCTGCCGGTCTTTTTCGCTCATCGCGCCCATATCCAGCGCCCGCTGCCCGCCTGTGTACGACACCAGAATGCCGTTCTTACCCGTCTGCGTCATCGTCGGCGAATAGGTGTTTTGAATCGGCAGATCGGTGATGCCGTAACCGCTCAAGCTATCCTGCTCCCAGACGCGCTTGTTGAATTGTTGATAGGTGCGTGTCACCGGCGTCAGCTTGAGTTCGTTGATCGCCTGCTGCTTGTCTTCGGCAAGCGCCGGGGTAATCTCTATGTTCTTGAGAATCGGAAACGGCAACGTACAGATGACGCGATCCGCGTTGATCGTCTGCGGGCCGTCGGCAGTTTCATAAGTCACGGTCACGCCGGTGTCGTTCTGTTCGATGCGCGTGACTATCGCCTGCTTGCGGAAGAATTTTTTGACCTTCTTCTTGAGCGCCGAGGCCAACTGGTCATTGCCGCCGACAATCTCATAAGTTGCCACCACCGAAGGGGTCAACCCTTCCGTCACCACGCCATCCATCGCCGACACCGAATCCAGGCCATAACCGAGTATTCCCAGTTGTGTCGCATCGATGATGTCGATGGCGCCATCAGACGCGCCCTGCGACTCCAGCAGCGCCCGAAGTGACATGGCATCAAGGGCGCGCAGATCATCCGAAGGCCAGCCGTCTTTGCGCGGGTTGCCGACGGCCCTGGTATATTGGCTGAGATACATCGGGATCAGACCGTAGATGCCGGCAGTGCGCTCGCTCGCTTTCAGCGAGAAGGGAACCGTCGCGCCGCCGCTGCCGTCAATGCGAAAGCGATTGCCGCGAATGTGGCCGATGGAATCCAGACCGAATCCGAAGATAGGCCGCAGCGGCAAACCGAACTCCGTTGCGTAACCAAAGGTGAAACCGTGCTCCTGCGGAAAGGTCAATGCGCCGGCTTCGGCGTACTGGCCGTTAGCAAAATCGCGCAGGGTTTGCACGCGCCCGCCGGGAAACTTGCGCGCTTCGAGAATGGTGATGCGATGCCCGGCCTTCTTCAATTCGTAACCGGCAGCCAGTCCGGCCAGTCCGCCGCCCAGTATGACGACGTTTTGTGGCGTGCCCTGCAACACGAGGCCGCCGCGTTTTGTAGCCCTGGCTATATTCGGCGCGAGCGCCAGCGCCGCGAGGCTCAGACTGAATTCTTTGATGAAGTCGCGGCGATTGACCTGATTCGGCATGGTTTCTCCCGTGTTCGGATTTCGCCAACCATGCTACAGCGACCGCATGCACTTTGCAACAACAACGAATTTCATTTGCAAGCGTGCGGCAATTCTTGCCCGGCAAACCCGGTTGATCGCTGCATTCGGCATCCGTCTATGCTCGTGTGGAACAGCAATTGAGAGAATCTACTCTTGAGTAGAACTTAAGCCATAGGAGGAGTGAAAATGATACGGGTTGTTCAAAAACGAAACGGTAGTCATGAAAAAGTAATGCTGGGTGCAAGCAATTGATTGTAATGACAAATGAAGTACTTGATTGCACCAATGTGATTACGCAAGCTCTTTGAAAACGATAACGTTTGGCGTACCAATCGCGACA
>JBBWZK010000123.1:0-7831 GCA_039648975.1 Blastocatellia bacterium | reverse complement strand
AAAGTAGTCTTCCCCACTTATCCCGTGCTTCTACTCCAGGCGATTGCCAAGCGCCGGCTGATTCGCTTATCTTTATAGCAGTGCCCAGCGACTTTTATGCTGGATCAATTAAACCCATGAAGTACCTTTCTCTCTACGCACGACTCTTCGGCGTGGCCGGAGTCTGTCTGGCCTTGTTGCTTTCGGCATTCGCCGGCCAATCCGATACCTTGACCAGAGGCGCGATCATCGAGCGCGTCGTCTGCCGCGCCGATACAGGTCAGAGCTATGCGCTGTTTCTGCCTGCGAGCTACACGCCGCAAAAGCAGTGGCCGATCATCTACTGCTTCGACCCGGCGGCGCGCGGGCAGATTCCCCTGGAGCGTTTCAAAGCCGCGGCGGAAAAATACGGCGTCATCATCGCCGGCTCGAATAACTCGCGCAACGGCGCAAGCGATGTCACTGTCGCGGTCAATGCCATGATAAACGACACGCGCGAACGTCTGGCGATAGACAATCGGCGTGTCTACACCGCAGGCTTTTCAGGTGGCGGTCGCGTGGCCAATGCCATCGCTCTGGCGTTCGGCGACGGTGTGGCCGGCGTTGTCGCCTGTGGCGGCGGTTTCCCAACCAGCGCCGGGCCATCAAAATCCGTGACCTTCGCGCTCTTTGCCGTTGCCGGGACGGACGATTTCAATTATCCCGAAATGCATCAACTTGCTCGCGCCTTCGACCGGCTGGGTCTGGCCAATCGTTTTGCCACCTTTGAGGGCGGCCATGACTGGCTGACGCCGGCGCTTGCCGACGAAGCTCTCGCCTGGCTCGAACTGCAAGCCATGAAAACCAACCGCCGCGCCCGCGACGAGACGTTCATCAGCGAAATGTTCAACCAGAGCCTCAGTCGCGCCCGCGCCGCCGAAGCCGAAGGCAAACGTTATGAAACTTACAATCGCTTGGCCGGCCTCGCCGCCGACTTCAAAGGACTGCGCGACGTTGCCGAGCTTGAAAAGCGCGTCGCTGAGTTAAAAGAGACGAAAGAGATTAAGCAGGCGATCAAACAGGAAGATGACCAGGAACGCGAGCAACAGATGCGCGTCAAAGAACTCTTCACGTTCAGGGAAGCGATGAAGAACAACGACGAGCGCCCGCTGGCCTACGCCGATTTGCAGAAGAACCTGGCGGCCTTGAAGAAGAAAAAAGACGCGCCGCAAGCCAGTTCCGAGCGAACGGTGGCGCGCCGCGTCCTCAATCAGTTCCTCGGTTATCTGAGCGAAGAATCGCAACTCTTGATCAATCGCAAACAATACGCGGCGGCGACAGAGAATCTCACACTGCTGGCGCTCCTCTTGCCCGACAATCCACGCGTCTTTTACAACCTGGCCTGCGCCCACGCGCTGAACCACGACCGCAGCCACGCCCTTGAGGCGCTGAAGCGCGCCGTCGAAAAAGGCTTCAAAGATGCGGCGGCGCTTGAGCGTGACAAAGATTTAGACGCGCTGCGCGATGACCCGGCATATAAACAGATTGTCGAGGAACTCAAGAAGAGAAGTTGAACCATCGCGCGCGATGCGTGGCGGATGCTGAAGCGCGCTTTGCCCATTGTTTCGTGAACCTCTGCATCGCCGCATCGTCGGCTGCCCACTTGCCTTGTGTCATCAATTCATCTTAAGGGAAAGCTGATGAAACGGACGATCCTCTCACTCTTTTTTCTGGTCATGTTCATCACCGTAGGTTTAGCGCAGGAGACTGGCCGCCGCGCGGCGCTTGCCTCTCTGGTTGCCGCCGAGCGCGCCTTCGCGAAAGCCGCCGCCGACCATGGCGTGCGCGAAGCGTTCCTGATCAATCTCGCCGATGACTCGACGCTGTTTCGTCCACATGCGGTCAACGGAAAGCGCTGGACAGAAGCCAGCCCGGCCCGTCCGGGGTTGTTGACCTGGTTTCCGATCTATGCCGACGTGTCACGGAATGGTGATCTTGGCTACACAACCGGGCCTTATGAATTTCGCCAGAGCGCCGGCGACCAGGCGGTTTATCACGGGTATTTCATGACGATCTGGAAACGGCAGGCCGACGGTCAGTGGAAAGCCGTGCTTGATCAAGGCATCAGCACGCCGCCGCCAACCGCCACCGCTGCCGACTTGCAATTCGCCGCGCCCGCCCGCGCCGCCGCGCAAACTGCTGCAACCGCGCAGCCCGATTCATTGATCAGCGTAGACCGCGAATTTGCCGCAGCCGTAGCGAAGAAAGGCGCGTCGGCGGCGTACACGGCTTACACCGCCGACGAGTTGCGGCTCTATCGTGATGGTAAGTTTCCGTTTGTCGGCAAACCGGCAGCGCGACCGGCTTTCTCAGTTGCCGGTACGCTCGCATGGCAGCCGGCGAAAGCCGACGTTTCGCGGGCGGGTGATCTCGGCTACACATACGGCATAGCGCAGTGGAAAGCGCCGGGCGCAGCGAAGATCGAATATTCTAACTACGTTCGGTTATGGAAACGGCAAGCCGGCGGCGCATGGCGCGTCGTGCTCGAAGTCTTCGCCCCCTGCCCGCCGCCTGCCAGTCCGGGACAGTAGATCAGTAGATCAAGAGGCAGGAGGCAGTTATAAATCCGAGAAGGCAACCGGTCGTTGACTTCAAGCTCATCGCTGGCTGCCGTCTACTTTTGCACTGAGGTTTCGAGTGCCTCCTGCCTCCTGTCTTCATCTATGCTGCCTCACGATGCGTCGCTGATGCGGTCGCCGATTTTCAAGCGCATGCCATTGGCAAACTCGCGCGCGGCAACGCGGCGCTTGCCTTCGATCTGACACTCCTCGATACGCAAAGCGGTTCCTGCGGCGCAACTGATGACGAAGCCCGCTTTGTCTATACGCAGGATCGTTCCCGGCGGGCTTGTCGTTTGATTGTTCTCTGCGGTTGATGAATCAGCCGCTTCCGGGCGCGCTCGCCAGATAGAAAATCGCGCGCCGCCGAGCGTTGTGTAGACGCCGGGCCACGGCTGAAAAGCGCGCACGCGGTTGCTGATCTCTGTCGCCGGCAATCGCCAATCAAGCCGCCCGTCTTCGCGCTTGAGCATCGGCGCATAGGTCGCTTCATCATTATTCTGCGGTTCGCCGGTGATGTCGCCGCGCTCGATCTTTGGTAATGTATCTGACAAAAGCGCCGCGCCGAGTTCCGCAAGCCGTGTGGTTAACTCCGGCGCGGTTTCCATCTCGCCGATGGCAATAGAGCTTCGGGCAAGCATCGCACCGGGGTCCATGCCTGCGTCCAGCTGCAGGATGGTCACGCCGGTCTCGCGCTCGCCGCCGGCAATCGCCCAGTTGATGGGCGCTGCGCCGCGATATTTGGGCAGCAGCGACGCATGCACGTTGATGCAGCCCAAGCGCGGCATCTGCAACAACCACTGCGGCAGAATCTTGCCGTAAGCCGCAACGATGCACGCATCGGGTTGCAGGCTCGCAAAGACGGCGCGCACGTCTTCGTTGGTTTTAATCTTTGCCGGTTGATGAACCGCGATGCCGTGTTCGAGCGCCAACGTTTTGACCGGCGGCGTGTGCAGATGCTTGCCGCGCCCTGCGGGCTTGTCAGGCTGCGTGAAGACGGCGGCGACCGTGTGGCCATCGGCAAGCAAGCGCTTGAGCGACGGCACAGCGAATTCCGGCGTGCCCATGAAAATCACTTTCATAGCTTCATTGATAACCGCATTGCCGGCGATTTTCAATCAAGCTGAAGCGCGGGCAGGCAATTCGTATCTATGCTCGTTTGAAAGCTCGTGTGGTTGCGGCTCTGCCGCTTTGGTGTGCGGTGAGTCCGCGACTCACCGCTCAGCAATGCGGCAGAGCCGCCCGAAGTGGATGTGTAGTTATCAATGGCCCGCACTTCCACCTGATTTACATCTTTTTACATGTTATTGCGCAGCGGCTAACTGTGGCAAAGTTGCACCTTGTTGCTGCCCTCCCTATAATGGCGATTATTCTTTGCTGATCTATTGAAACGGCGAGGCGCGCAAGAACGTAGGACACTGGCGATGCAAAACAGCGAACTCCACTGCAACGGCATCCTGCCGCCGGTCACGACACCTTTCGATGCGAAAGGTCAGGTTGATTTTGAAGGGCTGCGGCACAATGTCGCGCGCTACAACGAGACGGGCCTCGCCGGTTACGTAGCGCTCGGCTCAAATGGCGAAGCCGTTCACCTCACTATAGAAGAACAGACGCGCGTCATCGAAACGATCAAGCAAGCGGCGCTCTCCCGTCATGCGATCATCGCCGGCGTCAATGAACTGGCGACGCAGGCGGCGATTGCGGCGACCCGGCGTGCCGCCGATGCGGGAGCCGATGTGGCGCTCGTCATCACGCCATACTTCTACAAGTCGCGCATGACCGAGGCGGCGCTCACCCAACACTTCATCGCCGTCGCCGACGCGTCGCCCATTCCGCTTTTCATTTACAACGTGCCGCAGAATACCGGCGTCGTCATCGATCCGGCGACGATTGCCGATCTGGCTGAACACACGAACATCGCCGGCGTCAAAGACAGCGCAGGCAATTTCGGCGCGCTTGCCGAAACCATCCGCCGCGCGCCTGCCGGTTTCAAGTTGATGGTCGGCAACGGCGGCGTATTGTATCCTTCATTACTGATGGGCGCGACGGGCGCCATCCTGGCCGTCGCCTGCGCCGCGCCGCGCGCTTGTGTCGAACTCTATAACGCCGTCCTGGCCGGCGATCACGGGCTGGCGCGCGATTTGCAAAATAGACTTGCGCCTTTGTCGCAGATCGTCACCGCGGGCCTGGGCGTCGCGGCCTTGAAAGCGGCGATGGGATTGAATGGATTTGTAGGCGGACATCCACGCGCGCCGCTTGTGCCACTTGATGAGAGCGAAGGCGCGCGCCTTCGCGCCGTGATGCGCGACACGGGACTCTTCCCGGAAATGGAGTGAGGTTCAGGAGGCAGTAAAGCGAAATGATGAATGATGAATGATGAATGATGAGCTAAAGAGGAAAAGGAAGCCGGATTATCAATAGACAATTCCACATCCGTTTCCTCCCCTAATTCATCATTCATCATTCATCATTCATCATTTTCTCACCCTGCTTCCTGCCTGCTGAATCATTATGAACGACGCCGACTGTACCAATCTCGAAGCCGCTGCCGAGCGAACCAGTGACGCGCTCCGCTTCACGGAGATTCCGCGCACCTCCCGCCTCTTCAACGATTTTCTTTACAATTACGATAAGGTTGCGCGTTTTTATGCCGATTGCGGGCGAACTGTGTCGCCGCTCGCCGAGCATGCCCGCCAGGTCGGCGCGCAACAGTTTGACCGCGAGCGCGTCGCCGACGCCCTTGAACGCATCAACCGCCGCGCCGGTTCGCCGGAGTTGACCTTCAAGAACATCGACATGCTGCGCCGTCCCGGCTCTGTAGCCATTGTTACAGGTCAGCAGGCCGGTCTGTTCACCGGGCCGCTCTACACGATTCACAAGGCCATGACCGTCATCAAGCTCACCAATTGTTTGCGCGAGCAAGGCGTCGAGGCGGTGCCGGTCTTCTAGATTGCCAGCGAAGATCACGATTATGAAGAAGTGAATCACTGCCGCCTGATTGACGTTGAAGGGCATCTGAAGACGGTGCGCTACGAGCCGGCGGAGCGTCCGGCGGATGCGCCGGTCGGTCGCGTAATGATCGACGCAGGGATCGAGGCGGCGCTTGCGGAGTTCATCGCTGACCTGCCGCCGTCGGAATTTCTGGCCGACATCGAACGCGACCTGCGCGCGAGCTACGCTGAGGGCACGGGCTTTGCCGATGCGTTTGCGAAGTTGATGGCGCGCATCTTCAAAGACTATGGCGTCGTCTTGCTTGATCCGCTCGATGAGGAATTGAAGCAGGTGGCCGCGCCGCTCTATGCCAAAGCCATTGAGCGCGCGCCTGAAATTGCCCGCGCCCTGGTCGAGCGCAGCCGCGAGCTTGAGCGCGCCGGCTATCACGCGCAGATTCACGTTTCGGAAGACATCGCGCCGCTGTTCATCATGGATGATGGCAAGCGCGTGGCGATGACCCAGCGCGAAGGCCGCTTCTATGTGAAAGGCTCAGATCGTTCATTCGATCAGGCGGAGTTGGCGGAACTGGCGGCGCGTTGTCCGAATTGCTTCAGCCCGAATGTGACGCTGCGGCCTGTGGTGCAGGATTGGTTATTGCCGACCGCCGGCTATATTGGCGGCCCGGCAGAGATCGCTTACTTCGCGCAGATTCGCGCCGTCTACGAGACGCTGGAGCGCCAGGAGCCGTGCGTGCTGCCGCGCGCCAGCATGACGGTGATCGAACATCGCCATAACAAGACGCTCAAGAAGCTCAAGCTCGAATTGCCGGACTTCTTCGATGGGCTGCACGCGGCTATCACGAAAGTCGTCGAGCAGAGCCTTGATCGCGAAACCGCCAACACCTTCTCCGAAACTGAGCGCCTGATTACCGAGCAACTCGACAAGCTTGAAGGCAACCTGCGCCGCGCCGACGCGACCTTGTCGGACGCGGTGAAGAACGCGCGGGCGAAGATCGCCTATCAGCTTGAGCATCTGCACACGCGCTTTGTACACACGAGCGCGCGCCGCGAAGAGACGGTTTACCGCCAGGTCGAGCGCGCTTCGACGACGCTCTACCCGGACAAGAACCTGCAAGAGCGCGAGTTGAACATCTACTACCTGCTGGCGCGCTACGGGCCCAGCCTGATGCGCGACCTTTACGATGCGGTCGAGATCGGCTATTCCAATCACAAGCTCGTCTACCTGAGCGGCATACCTTCGCAAGTCGTCAACGCCGGCTGACGCGGGCGTCGCGCGGTTGGCTGGCGCTACATCCGCTTGCCGCTGCTTGCGCCTGCAAGCTAAACTTTTGCGCTGGCAAAGCCAGGCTGATGGCCTTGCCCACTCTCTGCGAAAGGAACTCCAGACGTGAAACGCATTCTCATTGCTGTACTTTTCATTACTTTCATCGCTGCGCTTGCAGTTGCGCAATCAAAGGGCCGACGCGCTGGCGGCAATCGCGCCAAACCCCGAGCCGGCGGCGTCGAGCAAAGCTTGATTGATGTTGCAAGGCAGTGGGCCGAAGCCCTCAAAAATGGCGATCAAGAAAAGCTCAAACGCATGCTGGCCGACAACTTTATCTTCACCGATGATGAAAGCAACGTCTATGACAAGGCGAAGTACCTTGAAGCGAGCAAGGCGGTGCAGGTTGAATCTTACCATCTGGATGATCTGGCGGCGTGCGTAGAGGGCAACGCCGGCGTTGTCACAGGCCGCTGGACAGGGAAGGTCATTGTTAATGGCAAGCACGGTGGCGGCGCGGCGCGCTTCACCGATACCTATGTAAAGCGCGCCGGGCGCTGGGTCGTCCTGGCCTCGCACGAAACACGCATTTCGCCAAAGGATAACGCCATGAGCAATGCCATCAGCACACCTTCGGGTCTCAAGTACACGGATGAAGTCGTCGGCACGGGCGCAAGTCCCAGCCCCGGCCAGATGGTCACTGTGCATTACACGGGCACACTTGAAAACGGCATGAAGTTCGATAGCTCGGTTGATCGCGGCCAGCCGTACACGTTTCAAATCGGCGTGGGCCGTGTCATCAAAGGATGGGATGAAGGCGTGATGACCATGAAGGTCGGCGGCAAGCGCCGGCTGATCATCCCGCCGCAACTTGGCTACGGCGTGGGCGGGCGTGGCCGCATTCCGCCCAATGCCACGCTCATCTTCGATGTCGAACTGATCGACGTGAAGTGAAAAACAGTAAGCAGTAGGCAGTAAGCAGTAGGCAGTTGAAAGACGAGTTCCCTACTGCCTACTGCTTACTGCCTACTGCTTACTGC
>JBBWZK010000107.1:0-4435 GCA_039648975.1 Blastocatellia bacterium | reverse complement strand
TCAACACTTCTTACACGGGACATTACTGGTCACTGGCCGTCGAAGAACACTTCTATATCCTGTGGCCCGCCTTCTTGATCTTCGTCAGATCAAAGCGCGCTTTGTGGTTGACACCACTTATCGCGCTGGGTTTCGAAGCCTGGCGCGAGCTCGATGCGGCGCTTGGCATCACGAATCCCGAAGGGCTGTTGGTCTACCAGCGCACAGACCGCTGCCTGGATGGGCTATTCTGGGGTTGCGCGCTGGCGCTGCTCATTCATCAGCCGGGCTGGCGCGAGCGTTTGCGTTGGATGACCATCACGCCGTTATGGCTCGTCTATCTGGCGGCGCTGCTCTACGTCTGGACGACCGTTTTGCCATACAGCGTGACGATGGAGTCCATGCTGATTCCTCTTGTGCTGATCGGCACCGTGCTGCATCCGAAAACGATCATCGGTCGAGCCCTCGAATCTAAACCGATGGCCTGGCTCGGTCGCCTCTCCTACAGCATATACATCTGGCAATCGGCGCTGTTCGTCGGGCGCTACCAGCAGGCGGTCGATCTGCAAGTCTGGCCGCTCAATGTGATCACGCTGCTGGCCATTGCGACGGCCAGTTATTATCTCATCGAAAAGCCGCTCATGGCCGCCGGGCGTCGCCTGACGCGCAAGAAGCCGCCGACGGTTCTGGCAGACAACCCACGACCGGAAGTCGGCACCGCCGCGCCGGCAACCACCAACGGCTGACAACCTTTCGCCATTTTGCTAGACTCGATCAAGCGAGCGTGAATGAGCTGCCACCTGGCGCACGCTCGGCCATACCATCACCAGAGAGGATGCCACTGATGACCGATTTGATGAACCGCTCGCTTGCCGACGCCGATCCCGAAATCGCTGCGGTGATTGCCAACGAAGAGAACCGTCTCGCCTATAACCTCGAAATGATCGCTTCGGAAAACTTCGTCTCCGAAGCGGTGCTCGAAGCTCAGGGTTCGGTGCTCACCAACAAATATGCCGAAGGCTATCCGGCGAAGCGTTACTACGGCGGCTGTGAATTCGTTGACGTGGCTGAAAACATCGCCCGCGAGCGCGCCAAACAACTCTTCGGCTGCGAGCACGTCAACGTGCAGCCGCATTCCGGCTCGCAGGCCAACATGGCGGTCTACCTCGCCGTGCTCAATTACGGCGACACGGTTTTGGGAATGAACTTGGCGCACGGCGGCCATCTGACGCACGGCCATCCTCTCAACTTTTCGGGGCGCAGCTACCAGATCGTGCCTTACGGCGTCCGGCAAGAGACCGAAGAGATCGATTACGACGAACTCGAACGTCTGGCGCACGAGCACAAGCCGAAGATGATTCTCTGCGGCGCGTCGGCATATTCGCGTATCATCGACTTCGAGCGCATAGGGCAGATTGCCCGCGACGTCGGCTCGTATTCAATGGCCGACATCGCGCACATTGCCGGGCTGATCGCCGCCGACCTGCATCCGAGCCCTGTACCGCACATGGATTTTGTGACGACGACCACACATAAGACGTTGCGCGGCCCACGCGCCGGAATGACGATGTGCCGGGCGCAGTTCCAGAAAGAACTTGATCGCGCCGTCTTCCCGACGGTGCAGGGCGGCCCGCTGATGCACGTCGTCGCCGCCAAAGCGGTCTGCTTCAAAGAGGCCCTGGAAGCCAATTTCAAGGACTATCAAAAGCAGGTCATCGCTAACGCCAAGGTGCTGGCCGAGGCACTGGCGAGCGCCGGATTTCGCATTGTTTCGGGCGGCACAGATAATCACCTGATGCTGGTGAACGTCTTCGTGCGCGGCCTGACCGGCTCGCAGGCTGAGAAGGCTCTGGAGCGCGCCGCCATCACCGTGAACAAGAACGCCATCCCGTTCGACACGCAGCCGCCGATGAAAGCCTCTGGCATCCGCATCGGCACGCCCGCCTTGACGACGCGCGGCATGAAAGAAGCCGAGATGCGAGAGATCGCCGGCCTCATCAGCGAAGTGTTGGCCGAGCCCGACAACGAGTCTGTGCAACAGAGCGTCCGCGCCCGCGTCAAAGAGTTATGCGAACGCTTCCCGATTTACGAGAAGCGCCTGATGCGCAGCCGCGCGCAAACGCATTGATGCTGCGATGTCTGAGCATTTCGTGGCAAGGTCAAATGAATAATTGATATGGCGCAAAGATTGAATCAGGTAGAGGTGCAAATCGAGCCGCAGGGCAACGCCGTTATACCGGCTGAACTATGCAAAGCGATTGGCGGACTGCCGGGCGAAACACTGATTGCTCACGTCGAAGACGGTAAGCTTGTGCTTGAAGAACGCAAGGGAGTGCTTGCCCGATTGCGCTCGCGTTTTGCGGCGATTCCCGCAGACGTAAGCCTTAGTGATGAGTTAATTCGGGAACGCCGGGCGGAAGTCTGCAAGGAGCAGGAACGTGAGTCAGACTGATTCACCGGCCTGTGCGTTGGATGCATCGGCGCTTCTTGCCTTGTTACACTCAGAACCCGGTCATGAGGTCATTGAACAACATCTGCATCAAGCCTGTATTTCGAGCGTGAACTGGTCTGAGACTTTGCAGAAGGTCATCGCAAAAGGCATTCAGACTGATGAGTTGAGAGAAGGCCTGGAGACGCTCGGATTACAGATTGTTTCATTCACAATCGAAGATGCGGAGTTGACCGCTCATCTATGGACACAAACCCGGTCTATTGGCCTGTCGTTAGGAGACCGCGCCTGCCTAGCGTTAGGATTGCGATTGGGGGTTCCTGTACTTACTACTGACCGCGTCTGGTCAACTCTGGCAATCGGCGTAGTCATTAATGTGATTCGCTAAAAACTGTGACAGGTTCAGACATGAGTGCAAATGGTGATGCTTAGAAACGACACCGAGCTACAAGCGACGCTGGAGCGCGTCCGGTACTTTCAGCAGCAGGTCGAGAACTTGCGACAGGTAGAAACCAATCCGGTGAATTACCGATTATCGGCAAGTGGCTTCCTCACTGAAATAGATCGCATGAATTTGGAGATCAGAGAATATCTCTGGCTGCATCCCAGCGAAGTCGACAACGCAGCGGCATAGCTGCCAAGTATTATGGAAGAAGTATTCGGCCCTGACGGCTTAATCGCCCGTTACCATCCGCAGTACGAGTATCGGCCCGGCCAGGTCGAGATGGCTGAGGCTGTGCACGCGACGATCACAGGGGGCGGCGTCGCGCTGATCGAAGCCGGCACCGGCACCGGCAAGACGCTCGCTTATCTGATCCCTGCGCTCGCCTCGGGCCGCCGCGTCATTGTGGCGACGGCTACAAAAGCGCTTCAGGAACAGCTCTACAAAAAAGACATCCCGTTCTTGCAGGAGATACTGCCGCGCAAGTTCGACGCCGTCTGCATGAAGGGCCGCGCCAATTACGTCTGCCTGCATCGTTTGAAGAAAGCCGAAGAGATGCCGATTCTCGAAGGGCTGGAACAAGTCGACGCCTTTGACGAGATTCGCCGTTGGGCCGGCGAGACCGAGACCGGCGACCGCGCCGAGTTGATCGATCTGCCCGAAGACTTGTCCTTCTGGCCGCAGATCGATGCGCGCGCCGACACCTGCCTGGGCCAGAAGTGTCCTGAGTTCGATAGCTGCTTCATTACGCGCATGCGCCAGCAGGCGCAGGAAGCCGATGTCGTCATCGTCAATCATCATCTCTTCTTCGCCGATCTGGCGTTGCGCGGCGGCGATTACGGCGCGGTGCTGCCGGATTATTCGACGGTGATCTTCGACGAAGCGCACGAGCTTGAAGATGTGGCGGCGTCTTATTTCGGCTCCTCTGTGTCGACTTACCGCATCAATGATCTGATTCAGGATGTCAACAAGCTGGCGATCACCGAGCCTGACGCGGCGATGGAACTGAGCCGTGCGCTGGCGCGGCTGGCGCAACGCGCCGATTCATTCTGGCTGACCTTTCGCAACGAAGAATCAGGCGACGAATGGTCATCCAGCTTCAAATCGCGAAGCCCGAAGCGCGCCGCCGGTTTTCAAGATGGCCGTTACACGATTGGTGAAGCCCACTTTGTTCGCTTCGACGAAGACGGCAGTTATAACGCCACCGCCGCAGGCGAAGCTTACATCGCGCTGGCTAATGCGCTCAGTCGTCTTTCGGCGACCCTGTCGCTGGTGAAGAATCCGCCGGCGGAGTTGGACAACGTACTGCGGCGCACCGAGAGCGTGAAGTTCGATCTGGAGTTCATCGTCGCCGGCGATCAGCCGAGCTTCGTTTACTGGTACGAGCGGCGCGGGCGTGGCATCTTCCTGAACGCTACGCCGATTGACGTGTCAGGCATTTTGGAAGAGAAACTCTTTGCGCAGGTCGACAGCGCCGTGCTGACCTCGGCGACGCTGGCAGCGGGCGGCACCTTCGATTTCATTCGCAACCGGCTCGGCATTCAAGAAGCCCGCCAGCACATCAT
>JBBWZK010000089.1:0-11491 GCA_039648975.1 Blastocatellia bacterium | reverse complement strand
GTACGGTGTGCGGCCTTGAATCAGATGACGCATTTGGGAATGCCGGACAGTTATGCCGTATGACGGGTTGCTGAGTTCAACATTGTGGAAGACTGCTTCCATTTTGATTTACACAACAAAGCCGTTCAAGACGTAGAAAAAATCCAAGCCCCGTAGGGGCGATATGGCGACATTACGCTCCTAACGGAGCTTGACCTGCTTTGGCCACATGCTGCTATAAGCATTTCGCCCCTACGAGGCTGAGAACATCAGCAAAGGTGACGCGCTTCGGCAGCCGGCGCGCGGCTCATTGACACGCGCGCCGCCGGTCTTCTAGCATCGAAGCTTGTTGCTTGTGGGTTGCGCCAAAGCTTTTACAACTCTTTTGCAACTCCGCGAAACTGCTTCAGCCGAGAAGCGTAGAAAAAAACGTGACTGCACCAAAAACACACCAGACGCCAGCGATGAGCATTCCAACAACCGAAACAGCCGCTGTGCCGCGCGCCGGCATCGTTATGGGCGTGCTGCTGCTCATCTTTTTTCTCGGCACCAGCGACAATCAAATGATCTCGCCGCTGCTGCCGCGCATTGCCGAAGACTTCGGTTATGGCACGAACGTCGGCGAAGTCGGTCGCTTGCTGGGGCCGGCTTACGCGCTGGCCGCGGCGGCGGCGGCGCTGCTCATCGGGCCGATGTCGGACAAGTATGGTCGCCGCCGCTTTCTGCTCTATGCCGCCGTCGTCTTCGGCCTGTCGCTGCTGGCGACGGCATTGATTCATAATCTTTACCTGCTCGCGACGGTGCGCATGGTGACCGGCCTGGCGGCGGGGACGTTTTCGACTTGCTCGATTGCTTACGTCGCCGATTATTTTCCTTACGAGCGGCGCGGCGTGGCGATGAGCGTCGTCCAGTCGGGTTACTTTTTGGCGCTCGTCGTCGGTGTGCCGGTGGCGAATCTGATTGCCCGCTGGCAAAGCTGGCGACTGAGCTTCGCCTTATTCGGTTTTGTAGCTCTCATCGCATTTGCAATGGTCGCGGTATTGCTCCCCGAAGACAAGCATGTGATGGCCGAGATGAATCTCGCTACGCGCCTGGCGCGGCGCTTTGACAATATTCGCATCGTCTTTGAAAGCCGCTCGCGCATCGCTTCGATAGGCGCAGCCTTCTTTGTGTCGGGCGGCTTCGTCGGCTTCTTTTTTTATCTCGGCTCATGGTTATTGCAGGTGCTGAAGCTGTCGACGACCGCCATCAATTCGTTCTTCGCGCTGGTCGGGCTTGCCTTGCTGGCGGGCGCATTCGTCGCCGGGCCGGTGGCTGACAAGTTCGGCAAGCGCGGATTGTCTATACTCGCCACCATTATCCTAGCGCCGACGCTGGTGCTGATTCCGCATCTATCGTGGGGCGCGGGACTGTTTACCGTCTTCCTGATTTCAGCGCTCGCCTTCGCTTTCAGGCAAGGGCCTTTGCAGGCATTGGCAACCGAACTGGTGCCGCGCCGTGCGCGTGGCGCGCTCGTCGCAGTGCGCAACACCGCCTCGCAGATCGGCATTGCGACCACGACGCTTGCCAGCGGCGCGCTTTATGATAAGCTCGGTTTCAGCGCCGTCGGCCTGTTCAGCGGCGTGCTGACGCTGGCTGCCGCCGTTTGTATCCTGCTGATGCACGAACCCAAAGGTGAGACGGCGGCGCAGGAGCCGAATGCATGAATGCCTCGCAAGCTTCGATTGAACCGGAAACCAAACTCCGCACCGCGAAACCGCGCCGCCGCTGGCTCGCCTGGCTGCGCCCTATGATCATCAGCTTAATTGTCATTTTCCTGGCGCTCATCTACATCGTCTTTCCGCTCTGGGCCTCGAGCCTGGTGACGCGTGCGTCGACGCGTCCAATGGATCGCCGCTTGACGACCACGCCGCAAGATTATCAGGCGGAGTACAAAGACGTTGAATTCACCGCCTCGGACGGCGTGCGCTTGAGCGGCTGGCTGCTGCCGAGTCGTGACAGACGGGCAACGATCATCTTTTCGCATGGCCTGTTTCGCTCGCGGCGCGAGTTGTTGGTACGGGCCGTCGATCTGTGGCGGCTGGGTTATGGCGTGTTGTTATACGATGCGCGCAATCACGGCGACAGCGGCGCGGCGCGCGTCACGCTCGGTTATGACGAGCGCCTGGACGCCGAAGCCGCCGTGCGCTTCTTACGTGATGAAGCTCACACTTCAGATAAGCTCGTGTTGTTCGGCATTTCGATGGGCGCGGCGACGGCGCTATTGGCCGCTGCCGAAACGCCCGAAGTCGCGGCGATCATCAGTGACAGCTCTTATCTCAATTTCAAAGATACCTCTGATCATCACATACGCCTGTTCATGCATTTGCCGGCGTTTCCGCTCGCCAACGAGATACGCGCCTTGATGGAGTGGCGGGGCAAGTTTGACGGCGACAAACTCGACGCCCTCGATGCCGTGCGCCGCCTGGGCGAGCGGCCCGCGATGTTCATTGCGGCAGCCAACGACAAGCGCATGCCGCCCGACATCGCCGAGAAACTCTACAATGCTTCGGCGAGCGGCAAACGCAAGCTGCTCGTCATCGACGGCCCCGGCTCAGAGATTCACGGCCACGCCTATCAAGCCGACCCGCAACGCTACGTTAACGAGATCGCCGCATTCCTCAAGGACGCGCTCTAAAAATAAACGCCTCCGGTAGCCAGCTATACCCAAGCGGCCTCTTGACGGTTTCTGACCATCTGCTAATCTGAGGTTATGAGTACCAAGAATTCTACAATCGGCAAAATAGGGCAGCGCCGGCAAGTGGTGATTCCCAAGAATGTGTTTGATGAGTTGGGGCTTCAAGCGGGAGACATGGTTGAAGTAACACGCGCCAAAGGCTCAATAGTTATTACGCCGAAAGGGCCTGTCGATCCTGACGATAGTCTCACACCAGAAGAGGGAAAAATCGTGCGCAAAGGGATACAACAACTCAAACAGGGTAGATCAAAATCCTGGCGACAAGTAAAAGATGAACTGGACCATTGAGTTATCCGAGGAGGCTGAAAAACAATTCAGGAAGCTACCCCGCAATATACGAGGTCAGGTTGAAAAATCTATTGATGCAATGGAGAAAGATCCATTTGTTGGTAACGTAAAAGCTCTGCAAGGCAAACAATGGAAAGGCTGGTTTAGAAAGCGGGCGGGAAATTACCGCATTGTTTTTAATCCAGACCATTCCACACCAAATACGAATTGCTGCGATTCTTCTGCGAAGTGAAAAGACGTATAAATAACCTCACCAACACGCCGCGACATAGATCGGCTTGCGATAGCGTGTACGGCAGGCGGCAGCATGTGGAGTGCGGCGACCGGTCGCCGCTATGATAGTCTCTCCGAATGCCGCGCCGCCGCCAAGGACTACCAAAGCGGCGACTTGTCGCCGCACTCCATAACCGCACGGCCACGGCGCGCTCCTCTTTCTCCTTACACTGATGTGCAAACCTGTCTAATATGGCAGGCTGCCGCGCTTTGCCTTTCCCTCACCGCAGGACTATGATGGCGGCTATGGAAGACGATCCGCTCTTTAACAAAAACGTATTTGATATAGGCCCCCAACGCAAGCGGCGCGTCTGGCTGATTGTGCTGGCCGCCGTTGTCGTCGGCTTACTGTTGACCGGCTCGAAACTGCTCAACATCTACGTCGACGCTTTGTGGTTCAACTCCATCGGCTTCGCCAGCGTCTACTGGTACAAGTTCCGCCTCGGCGCGCTGCTGTTTGTCATTTTCTTTGCTGCAACGTTCATTATCATCAAACTCGCCTTTTTATTATTGAATCGCCTGTTTCCCGAACTGACGGAGCGGCCACGATTGCGCGTCGCTTCGGTCGAGGACATGCGCGAAATCAACCTGTTGCCGCTCGTCTACCGTCCGGGCGTGTGGCTGCTGTCGGTTGGCGGCGGGCTGCTGGCCGGCGTCAACATGAGCCAGCAGTGGCCGGAGTTCGCGCTGTTCTGGCATTCGCAACCGGCGGGCGCAAGCGACCCGATCTTTAATCGCGACGTTGGCTTCTATCTCTTCCGCCTGCCGGTCTACGACCTGCTCGTGAGCTGGTGGGAAACGATTGCGGTCTTGCTGTTTCTCGTCATCGCGGCGGCATCGGCCTATGTCTGGTATCTGGAGCGCGTGCGCAACGAAGCGAAAACACAAACCCGACGCCGCGCCACGGTTGCCATCAGCGCTGCCGGCGCGTTTGCGGCGCTGGCTCTTGCCGCGAGCACTTTCCTTGATCGCTACAGCCTGCTCGACAACCGCCACGAGTTGTTCACAGGGATCAACTACACGGACGCCAACGTGCGGCTGACGGCGATGTACGTGCTGGTGATGCTGCTGGTGATTTCGGCAGTGGCGCTCGTCATCAACGCAGTGGCCTTGCGCCAACTGCGCATCATTGTCTGGCTGGTCGCCATCGTCGTGATTACCGCCGCCGTCGGTCTGGGCATCATCCCGCAATCGGTGCAGTCCTTTTCGGTGAAGCCGAACGAGTTGGGCAAAGAGTCGCCTTATATCGAGCACAACATCAGCAAGACGCGAGAGGCATTCGCCCTCGACGGCTTTAACGAGCGACCGTTCACACCCGCCGCAACGCTGACGGCGCAGCAGATTCGCGCCAATGCCGAAACCCTCGACAACGTCAGGCTGTGGGACCGCCGCGCTCTGCAAGCGACGCTCAGTCAAATCCAGGAGATTCGCACCTATTATGATTTTCGCACGCCGGACGTTGATCGCTACGTACTGAACGGCAAGCTGCGCCAGGTCATGCTGGCGGCGCGCGAGATGAACGTTGAACAGTTGCCCGAACAGTCGCGCAACTGGATCAACCAGCATCTGGTCTATACGCACGGCTATGGCGTGACCATGAACACGGTGAACGAATTCACGCCCGAAGGTCTGCCTCATCTCGTGCTCAAGAACATGCCGGTCGAAAGCGACGCGCCGGAAGTCAAAGTGACGCGCCCCGAAATCTATTTCGGCGAAGACACGACCGCGCACGTCTACGTCGGCACGAAAGCGCAGCAGGGGACGCAGCCCGAATTCAACTATCCCGCGCCCGGCGACACCGATTCCTATACGACGTATGAAGGCAGCGCCGGCGTCCCGGTCGGCGGCTTTTTTCGCAAGCTGATGTTGAGCACCTATCTCGGCGACGGCACCAACCTGCTGTTCAGCAATTACATCAACGCCGACAGCCGCGTCGTCATGCATCGCGAGGTGCGCAGCCGCGCCGAGCGTATCGCGCCCTTCCTGATGTTCGATGACGACCCTTATGTCGTCATCAACCGCGAAGGCCGTCTCTTCTGGCTGCTTGACGGATTCACCACCTCAGACCGTTATCCTTACGCCACCGCCTATGATGTCGGCGGTCGTCGCATTAATTACATTCGCAACTCGGTGAAAGCGGTGATCGATGCTTATGAAGGCACGGTGACGTTCTATATCTTCGATCCGAGCGACCCGATCATTCAAGTCTATCAGCGCATCTTCCCTGCGTTGTTCCACGCGGCGGATGACATGCCCGAAGACTTGCGGGCGCATGTGCGCTATCCGAGTTTGCTGGTCAAGGCGCAAGCCGAAGCCTATCTGCTTTATCACATGACCAACCCGCAGACGTTCTACAATCACGAAGATATGTGGGCCATAGCGGCGTCGGAAGCGGCAGTGAAGCAAGGCCAGGAGGCTGAGCCGATGGAGCCGTATCACGTCCTGATGCAGTTGCCTGCCGAGCCGAATGCGCCGCTCGAATTCCTCAACATCCTGCCGTTCACGCCGTCGGGCGGGCGCAGCAACATGATCGGCTGGCTGGCGGCGCGCAACGACGGCGCAAACTTTGGCAAGGCGGTGGTCTACAGCTTCCCGAAGAATGTCACGGTGAGCGGCCCTGCGCAGATTCGTGCGCGAATTAATCAAGACCCGCAGCTCTCGCAGTTGATGACGCTGTGGAGCCAGCGCGGCTCGGAGTTGCTGCGCGGCAATCTGCTGGTCATCCCGCTGGCCGATTCGCTGCTTTATGTCGAGGCGTTCTATTTACAGGCCGAAGGCACACAGTCGAAGCTGCCGGAACTGCGGCAAGTAGCCGTCGCTACACAAGACCGGCTGGCCTACGGGCCGACCTTTGAAGCAGCCTTACGCGCTCTATTCCCCGACCTCGGCGGGCAACCGGCACAGCAACCGCCGGCCAAGCCAGCCTCGCAACAGTCTTCGCAACAGCAGCAGGCAGGCAAACCGGCAGCGCCGCAGGCACCGCCAGCGCCGGGCACAGAGGCCGGGCGCTTGATTCAGCAGGCGGCGCAGTTGCTAGCAGATTACGAACGCTTAACCGCAGAAGGCAAGCATCGTGAAGCGGGCGAAAAGCTCGACCAGTTAAAGCAGACGCTTGCGGAGTTGCAGCGCCAGCGCGGCGGCCAATAATCGCCGATAAGCTTCACGCAAGGTGCGAATCACCGGGACGGGAGTCTCGTGTGATCTCCCGTCTTTTGGCCATTGGAAGCAACAAAGTATAAACGCTGTTAGACGGCTAAATGTATGCAATTCCCGAGAATTTTTTACTTTCGATAGGTATTTGGAGGTCCAGATGCTATTGTCACGATCCGAAGCTGAATCGTTATTTCGTAAGTGGAGAGATGAAAAAACTCCGCTAGATGCCATAGTCAATGTAGGTGCTATAAGAGGATCACTGCGAGGTATACTTACCCACGTTGAATCAGAATTCGTAGTGGTGAACAACCCGTTAGGACAAATTCACATCTTGCTAACAGGAGCTACGTCCTTCAATTATGAAGATGCTCGCGAAGGTCCGGCATCTGCTAAAGAGAGATACCCAAAATTCATCTCTGGCCTACAGCTCTATTTTGATCTCGGTGAATGCATATTTGCTGAACTTGACCTCAGTGCATCACAACCATCAGACCATTAACACAGTCTAAAGCGAAAGGAATACCTATGCTTGATGCATTTAGGTTTTGGCTCAACTTGAGGGGAAAAGCAAATTTTTGGGACTGGGTGAGAGACAACTTTAGTATGTCTGAGCTACAGGAGCTTGCAGAAGGATCAATCGATTGTAATTTGGTAGAATCCTATAATCCACTTGGCGAGCTAACGATAGACCAATATATCGCGCAGGACTCTAAATGGCGCACCGCTATAAAGATGCTCTACCGGCGCTACGGTGGGGATATATGGCATGCTTGTCTGGCGGGGTTTGATGCTAGCCAAGATAAAACTGTATTCTCCTGTTTCGCCAGATTAGATTTGGCAGAGCAAGTTAATAGCCCAAAAGTTTTTGAAGAATTTTTATTCAGGAATGCATTAAAAACTGCGGCACGTAAGATTCTGGAGGAGAAAGCTACTAAAAGCTAATGCTTCATATTACGTGCATCCAAGCGCTATATAATAACCCGTTCCAGCGGAGGCCACGAAGCGCAGTTCGTGTGGTTTCTTTGATGGCCGTTCGCAACCTCGCTGATGTGAGGCGTTAGGCGATTGGAGGCATCGTCTGTAGTATTGTTGACTCGGATTGCCGGTGGTATAAAACACTTGGAGGTTATAATGAGTGTTGATCTCAAAGAACGGTACGTTGTAGACCAGACTGGCAACCGTGTCGCTGTACTCATTGATATTGAGGAGTACCACAGAATAGTAGAGGCACTGGAAGAACTAGAATCTATAAACGCCTACGATAAAGCTAAAGCCTCAAATGATGAAATAATCTCTTTCGAGCAAGCAATAAATGAAATAGAGAGCCAGAGCGAATGAGTTACAGCATAGGGATTCTGCGCCGTGCTCAAAAAGAACTTGCACAACTACCCAAGCAGGAATACGAACGGATCAAAGCGGCGATAAAGAACCTTTCACAAGACCCCAGGCCAACGGGGTGCAAGAAACTGAGCGGACGAGAAGGCTGGCGCATAAGAGTTGGCGATTATCGCGTGATCTATGAAATAGATGATCCGCAACAGAGATTAACGCTGCTGCACGTCGGACATCGCCGAGATGTTTACAAGTAAAAACTCTGTGGCTGACAAAAGCGTCTAACAAGCCGGTGTAAAGGCTCAAGCTTTCTTTGTGTGCTTTGCCAGGCCGGCGACGACCGTAGCGAGTTTGGTCGGATCAACCGGTTTCGATATGTGAATTTGATAACCGGCGGAACGCGCCCGCTGGCGATCTTCCTCCCTTGCATAAGCCGTCAAGGCGGCAGCCGGGCTGATGCCGCCGTCTTCGGGCGCAAAGGTGCGCACCTTTTGGATGAACGCATAGCCGTCTTCGCCCGGCATTCCCAGATCGGAGGTCAAAATGTTGGGCTTCCATTCGCGGAAAGCCCCCAGCGCATCCTGGCTTGAGCCGGCGGCGTGGACTTCAGCGCCACACTGGCTTAACACAATGCATAAAATTTCGCGGGTATCGAGATCATCATCGACCACCAGCACACGCAACCCGCGCAAATCCGTCGTGTCTATTACAAGCTCGCTCGCCGCTGCCGCCTGATCTGTACTGTGTAATGAATCTTCCGCTAATCGGGCCGGCGCTTTCTGCGCCTCGGCCAGCGGCAAGCGCACGGTGAAGACGGCTCCCTGCCCTTCGCCTGTGCTTTCCGCCGCCACCGTGCCGCCGTGCAACTCGACTAAATGCCGCACAATCGCCAGCCCCAGTCCGAGCCCGCCGTGGGCGCGTGTCGTCGATGAATCAGCCTGGCGGAAGCGGTCAAACACATATGGCAGGAACTGCGTGTCAATGCCTATGCCGCTATCGCTCACCCTTAGCTCAATGTGCGACGTGACGCGCTCCAGCCGAACGTCGATCCGTCCGTCTTGCGGCGTGAACTTGATGGCGTTCGACACCAGGTTCCAGACGATCTGCTGCAAGCGGTCTGGATCACCGAGAATCAAACCGGCCTGACGATCAAGCGCGACGGTAATGGCAATCGCTTTGGCCGCCGCCGCCGGATAGACCGTGTCGATGGCGGCTCGAATGATCGGCTCAAGCTCGACGGCTTGCGGCTCGATGCGCAGCTTGCCGTTGATGATGCGCGACACATCCAGAATATCGTTAATGATCTCGGCCTGCCCCTTCGCATTGCGCTGGATGACTTCCGCCGCACTGCGGGTCGTCTCTTCGTCCAACGTGCGGCGAGTCAGCAGGCTCGCCCAGCCGAGGATCGCGTTGAGCGGCGTCCGCAACTCGTGTGATACCGTCGCCAGAAATTCATCCTTCAAACGATTCGCCGCTTCCGCTTCACCGCGCGCCGATTGCTCGCGCCGCAGTAGCTGTTCACGCTCACGCTCAGTGCGCCGGCGCTCGCTGACATCGTGAAAGACGATGATTACCCCCATCGTCTTGCCGCTCTGATCCTTGATCGGCGCGCCGCTGTCTTCAATCGGAATCTCTCGGCCATCCCTGGCAATCAGCAGGGTGTGATTGGCAAGCCCGACGACGTTGCCTGCGCGTTTGATGGCAGCAAAAGGACTTTCAACCGGCTCGCGTGTCTCTTCATTAACGATGTGAAACACTTCGTCGAGCGGCTGATTGGCAACCTCGGCCATCGGCCAGCCGGTGAGGGCTTCGGCAGTCGGATTGATGAAATTGACGGTGCCGTTGAGGTCGGTCGCAATCACCGCATCGCCGATACTCGCCAGCGACACGCGCAACCATTCGCCTTGCTGTCGCAGACGCTTCTCGGCATTGCGGCGCGAGCTGGCGAATAAGGCCAGGGCCGTGAATAGCGCCGTGCGGTTGAAAATGATGATGGCGTATTTCCAGGTCAATGGCTGGGTGGTGAAATAGAAATAATCGATGACGGCTTCAAAAATGATCGCCACCAGCAGACCAGGGCCTCTTCCGCCATACCAGGCGCTGGCAATCAGCAGCGCGATGATCAGGATGGTCGGATCGATTTGCAAAGACAACCAGCGCTTGAGGCCCATGCTAATCAGCAGGAGAAGCACGAATGCCGCCAGCGGCAATCCATAACGCAACGCGGCTGATCGCAGCTTATTCGCCATCGCCAATCTCCTGAACCGAGACTCTACACGAATAACCGGCCCTTGTTCCAGAGCGATGATGAACGCGCGCCGGGATAGTCGCTTTAGCTCAACTAACCAATTGCCGGGGCTCGAACTCAAGGATTATCTCGCTCAGTGTGGCGACAATCGCCGGGCGGTCGAATTTGATGCCGATCACCGGCAGAAAGACACGCTCGCGTGTCGCGCCGTTGATCTCCTGCAACAACAGGCGACAGAATGCCACGACGACGCTAGGGCAAAACTGTGTGCCGGTATGCCTGGACATATCGGCCAGCGCGCTCGCCAGCGGCAGCCGCGCGCGATAGGGCCGGTCGGTCATCATCGCATCGAACGAATCGGCCAGCGTGACGATTCTAGCGCCTAACGGAAAGGCCTCGCCGACCAGCCCCTGCGGATAACCCGTGCCGTCGACCTTTTCGTGATGGCACTTCGCCATGAAAGCAATCTCATCCCACGGATGGCGTATGTGTGAAAGAATCTCGTAGCCGGTGACGGCGTGCTTGTTCAACTCTTTGAACTCGCGGTCGGTGAGCGGGCGCGGGTTGTTGATGATCGACCGGTCGACGGTGATCTTGCCGATGTCATGCAGATAACCGCCGACGGTGATGTAATCAAGCTGCCGGCCCGTCACGCCAAGCTCGCGGGCGAGGGCTTCACTGTAGCGCGCGACGCGCTCCGAGTGGCCGCTCGTGTAGGCGTCCTTCAAATCAATTGCCGCGCCGAACGCCTTCACGGTATCGCGGTAGGTTTCGTGCATCTCGCGATACAGTCGCTGGTTCTCTTCGGCCTTGCGCCGCAGCGACACCATCAGCCGGTGATTGTAAAAGGCAATGGCGATGTGCCGCGCGATGGTGTTGATAATGTCGATGTCGTCTTCGCTGTAGTCTTCGCGGGTGAACTTCTCTGAGAGTAAAATCATGCCCATCAATTCGCCGCGCGCCACCATCGGCACGGTCGTATGCGCGCGCAGGCGCTTAAAGACATCGCTGTTGCGATTGACGAACCCGGACAGGCCATTCTGCGCGGCCTGCAAATCCAGCGGCTCGGCGTGACGGGTCAGTTGTTCGACATCTTCGTGAGCGACGGCGATCTTCTCGCCGACGGCTTTGCCGAGGCCCTTGGCGGCAATGACTTTTAACCGGCGCGGCTCCTGGCTGTAGCGCGCAATCGCGCCGCGCGGGATGGCGAGCGTGCCAAGCAGCATGTATAACGAGGCGCGCACGACTTCATCAAAGTCGTGCGTCGAACTGATCTCGTTGCCGAGTTCGGCCAGGGCGCTGAGGTTGTGCAGCATCTTTCTGAGGGTGAGGCTCATAGGTGCAATCTCCTTGCTTCGTTATCCGGCAAGCAAACGGTTTGTGTGATAAAAATGACTTTACTGTTTAGAGGCGGTCGTTGACCGCCGTTGAATGCAAAACCGAGAAGCCGGCGGTCAGCGACCGCCTCTAAACCACATGAA
>JBBWZK010000087.1:0-10559 GCA_039648975.1 Blastocatellia bacterium | reverse complement strand
CCAACATGCTAAACCCATTTGAAAACCGCGATAGTCAAGCAGTATAGCAAACTTCTTCACCAGGTAGAGCGTACAGGCGAGCCTCTGCCATAACACTTGAAGCCCGAAGCGTTGATCAGTGCCGGTTCATCCCACGCGTCATGGATTTCATCAACAAACAATTGACAAAAGCCCGCTGCACGGCGTATTGTCCGGCCCATCCCGTGTGGAATCCATTCGTGGTGGAGGGTCTATGAGACGCTTGCGAACGCTCCTTGCTTTTCTGCTCACGCTCACCTTTTCAACAGCCGGTTTCGCGCAAACTTATCAAGGCCGCATTCTCGGCACGGTCACCGACGAAAGCGGCGCGGTCGTGCGCGGCGCGCGCGTCACCATCACCAATGTGGAGACAGGCCTCGTGCGCAACCTCGACACGAATGAAGCAGGCGATTATGTCGCCCCCAACCTGCCGCCCGGTCTCTACAACGTCACCGTTGAAGCCACCGGGTTCAAGCGCGTCGAGCACCCCAGGATTCGCGTCGAGGTCGCCAAAGATGTGCAGATTGACGTTACCTTGCCTGCCGGGCAACTCTCCGAATCGGTGACCGTCAGCCAGGAGCCGCCGCCTATCGATGTGACGACGACGACGCTCGGCGGCACCTTCTCGAATAAAGCCATCAACGATCTGCCGCTCAACGGGCGCGACTTTCAAAACCTCGTCGTCCTGCGTCCGGGCGTGCAGCGCAGTCCCGGCGGCGGCTTTCTATCGATCAGTTCGAATGGCAACCGGCCCGAAAATAACAACTTCATCGTCGATGGGACGGACAACAACGATCCCTACTACGGCACAACGGTGATCAATGCCGAAGGCGTGCAGGGGACGCCCGGCACCATTCTGCCGGTTGACGCGATTCAAGAGTTCAACACGGCGGAGCATCCTTCGGCAGAGTATGGCTGGAAGCCCGGCGCTATCGTCAATCTCGGCCTGAAGTCGGGCACCAATGAGATTCACGGCACGGCTTATGGCTTCGAGCGCAATAACGTGTTCGATGCGCGCAACTTTTTCAACACCACCGACGGGCCGCAGCGCGCCCTGCGCCAGCACCAGTTCGGCGGCTCCATCGGCGGCCCGATCATTCATAAGAAGACGTTTTATTTCGGCGCTTATGAAGCCATACGCGGCTTTGTCAGCAACTCGAATCTAGCGACCAGCCCGGCGACCAACTCGCTCGGCGGCGATCCGGCCAACAGCATCCCCGACGCCATTGCGTCGCTCCAGGGGCGCGGCATTGCAGTCAACGGCTTGAGCGCCAACCTGATCGGCACCGGCGCGTTCAGCGGCAACGGCCCCTTCCCCGGACTCTTTCCGGCAAACAACGGCAACAATCCGGCGGGGCCGACGCAGGTCAGCAGCGGTTTTCCGAACACCAACCGCATGGATAATTTTATCGTCAAGATCGATCACCAGATCAATCAAAAGAACAACCTGTCGGCGCGTTACTTCTTTGGCGACAGCCTGCAAACCGAGCAGGACATCATCGTACTGCGTCCTGAATGGCGCTCGACCTCAGACCTGAACGCGCAGGTCTTCGGGATCAACTGGATATGGGCGGCGAACGAGCGCTGGGTGAACGAAGCGAAGTTCGGCTACAACCGCTTCTGGCAGGCGATTCTCACGGCGGATTCCAGCCTTGATCCTGTGAAGACCTACGGCATCAACGCAGGCATCACCGACCCTGTGAACTTCGGCATGCCGACGATCCTCATCGCCGGCTTCACGCAGCTTGGCGGCAACAGCGGCTGGCCGCTCTTGACGACGCCGAATCAAACCTATCAGTTCGTTGACAACCTCTCCTGGACTGTAGGCAATCACACCTTTCGTTTCGGCGGCGAATTTCGGCACGGCTCGACAGACAACCTGCGCAACCGGCGCGGCAAAGGGCGCGTGCGTTTTCTGGGCGACGAAGCCTTTGCAGGCAGCACGCCGCTCGAAGATTTTCTCGCCGGTGCGCCGGCGCGCGGCGACATCTTCGTCGGCAGTTCCCGCCGGCTGGTCAGCATGAATTCATTCGGCGCGTTCGTTCAAGACGACTGGCGCATCAGCAAGAACATAACGATCAACGCCGGTGTGCGTTACGACCTGAACGGCGTCATCAAAGAAAAGCATGACCTGCTCGGCAACTTCGATCCTGCCGTCGGTCTGCAACAGGTTGGCGTCAACATAGACAAGCCCTACGAGCGCGACAGCAACAACATCGCGCCGCGACTCGGCATCGCCTGGGACGTTACAGGCAAAGGCACGACCGTCGTCCGCGCTTCGGGCGGCATCATCTACGAGATACCGATTCTCGCCGTCTTCCTGGGTCAGAACGGCATCAACAACGCGACGACGCCGGGCATCAATGTCATCCCGACCGGCGCTATCGGCTCGAACATCAACGGCACCATCGTCGGCGCGGCAACGACGCAGAACGGCAACCTGAACTGGTCGGTGGCGGGGCCGATCTTCAACGTGCAATTGAACTGCGATCCCAATCAGGGCGGCTCGCCGTGCGACATCCTCGGCGTGCGCCACAACCTGCGCACGCCTTACGTTGAGAACTGGAGCTTGAACATTCAACAGGCACTATGGCCGAGCGCCTCGCTTCAGGTCGGTTACGTCGGCAATCACGGCGTCAAGCTTTACAGCATACGCGACATCAACCAGGTCGATCCGCAATCGCCCGCCGAAATCGCCTGCGATCATTGCGAGCAGGACGGGCGACCGTTCAATCAGAAGTTTCCGTTTCTCGGCTTCGTCAACTTCCTGGAGAACGGCTACGGCTCGAACTATCACGGCTTGCAGGTGACGCTGACGCAGCGAAGCTGGCACGGCATGAATTTTGTGATGGGTTATACATGGGCGCATTCGATTGACTTCGTCTCGTTGCAGCGCGCCTCGCAGCCGCAGGACAGCCGGCGTCCTGACCTTGAGCGCTCGTCGAGCGATTTGGATATTCGCCATCGCTTCACCTGGGCGCTGACCTATGACCTGCCGTCGCGCAAGACGTTTGCGCAACTGCTGGAAGGCTGGCAACTGAATTCCATCGTCACCTTGCAGACGGCCACGCCCTACAGCGCCGTTGATTTTGAAAACGATGTCAGCCTGACGGGCGAGTTCAGCGACCGCTGGAATTTGATTGGCGATCCAAGTTCGATTCCGAACTTCTCAACGTCGGGGCCGATTCCGGTTGACAGGGTTTTACAGATGCCTGAGTTCGGCACGTTCGGCAATGCCGGAAGGAATATCTTTCGCGGGCCGCATTTCCGCAACTGGGATCTGTCGCTGGTCAAGACCTGGCGCCTCACCGAGCGCGTCAACGTGCAGTTCCGCTCAGAGTTTTTCAATGTGCTGAATCATCCGAACTTCGCCAACCCGGCCATCCTGTTCAACAACGACCTGGGATTTCTGGATACGTTTGGTTTGTCGAGCGCGACGCCCGACGTTGCCGGCGCTAACCCGGTGATCGGCACGGGCGGCCCGCGCAATATTCAGTTCGGTCTGAAGATACGTTTCTGAAGAGGAATTGCCACTTGCTGCGTGACACCGCAGTGAATTCACTGCGGTGTCACGCCAAACGGATGGCGTCCTTGCTTGGTTTTGAAAGCTCGGCAGGGTAGACTGCTCTTATTGACAGGAGATCAATTGTGGAGATGGCAAAGCACATAACTATAGATACGGATATTCACCACGGGACTCCGGTTATCACAGGCACCCGTGTGCCTGTGGCGATAGTGGTTGGCTCCCTGGCTGGCGGCATGACCAAGGAAGAAGTCTGTCACGAATACGAAATCAGTAAAGAGGCCGTAGACTCGGCTCTGGTTTATGCGGCGGAATTAGTGGCAACAACCGAGGTCATTCCACTTGTGGGGGCCTGAAGGTTGAACTTCTTAATTGATGAGAACCTGCCCGGTCGTTGGCCGCGCAGATTGCAGCTTTGGGTTTTGCGGTACAGGATGTACGAGACATCGGATTACGCGGACGCCCCGATAGTGAAGTGCTTGATGCGGCAATTGCAGCTGACGCCATAATTATCACGCGAGATCGAGGATTCCTTATCGAGAGAAACTGGCCTGCGGCTTTCACTGCCGGAGTCATCTTCGTGCGCCTGCCTGATAACACGGCCATAGAAATAAACCTGAAGATTCTAAGCCTTGTTTCCAAGCGAATACCTGAATCTCTGCTTGGTGCAGTGACTATTGTTGAACAGCATCGCGCATTATCGCGCGTGGTGCGTCGACGTTCTTAAGACTTAATCTGCTCAGGTCTGATTAATTACTTTCGCACGCCGTCGTTCTCTATGCCGGTGAAGCTGTCGTCGGGAAACAGGCCGAGCCATTTGTCCGACGACGGCGTCAAAAACAATTCCGCATAAACCCGCTCATTCAACGCCGCGAGATCATCCATCACCGCCGCCTTTGCCAGCCACTCGTGCAGCGTGCGGCGAAAGAGATATTCATTACGCACCGTGTCTATGGCGATGGCCCGCTCAAGCGTTGCCAGGGTGCGCTGCCATTCATCGGCGGCGACGAATCGTGAGAGATGCTTGCTGCGCACAAGCAGGCGGCTCGCCGGATCGAGCGTCGCGTCAGCGGCATGCAAAGCGGCGATACGCGCCCAGCCCGCGTCTTCAGGCTGCGCGTCGAGCAAGCGCGGCTCCGTCGACAGGCCGCGCAGAATGGGCCTCTCAACGACGACCATCTTGGTCATGGCGGCGCGTGCGGCAACTTCAGCGCGCGGCGGCTTCGTGCTATCCGTGCTCACCTGGGTTGCGGTTTTCGCTAAGGCCAGCTTAACGCCTGCGCGCCCCAGATCGTTCGTCCAGGCAACGGCAAGTTCGTTCAAGCGCGTCCTGTGATAATCGCGCAGCAAGGCTGTGCGAGCCTCATCCGTCGGCGCTTTCTCTACTTGATCGGCAAGGTTGGCGGTGCGAATCAACTCGCTCAGGAAAGTCTGCGGGCCATACAGTCCCGGCAGCGCGTCAACCACACGGCCTTCGCCATCAAGGACGTAATGGATGCTGTTGCCGGTCAGCGTGCGTTCGAGCCGCCGGCCATCGCCGAAATCAATCGTCACCTTCGGCGCGGGCCGCACCGTCTGCCAGTGTAAGACAAATCTCTCTTTCAATAGCCGCGCGATGTCTTGATTAGAATAAAGCGTCAGGCGAAAGAATCGGCTGTTGGCGCAACTGAGGTCTTCATCGAGGCGACCCAACAGTCGCAGCGACAAGATTGGCTTGCCGCTCAGTCGCGCGGTGGCGCGGGCCTGGTCAAAGTCTGTATACCAGAAAAGCTCGGCAGCGAAACTGTCTTTCTGCCCGGCAATCTCGTCCATTGCGGCGCTGATGCGCCGCCACGATGCACTGGCAGCGGGCGGATTGGCTGAAGCGATCTCCATACGCCGCGCTTTGATGGCGTCGGCGTGCGCCGTCAGGAATGCGGCAAATCCCGCAGGCCCCTCGGCGCGCAAGGCATGGATAGCGGTTGCGGCTTTGCCCGCATCCGTCGATACCGCTTGACGAGCGAGCGATGACAAATCGTTTTTGTTAGGGCTGGCGAATGTGGAACCGGCAAGCAACAATCCGAGCAGAAAAGCCAGGAGCCTGATACGCATAAAGACCTCCGCTATGGCTGGTGAAGTGAACTGCGGCGAATGACAGTCGACACGGTGCTGACAGGCTCCGAAACGCGCACCGTCGTCAAGGGTTCCGTTTTTTACTCGCAGGCTTCGCGGGCTTCTCCTGTGAATCCGTCGAGGCAGGCGCTTTCGCATCATTCGGCTTTTTCGCTTTCGCGGCGTTTTCCAAACAGACCGCCGCCAGCGCCAGGCTCGCCGTCGCGCGCAAGGATTTATCGTCGAAGCTGCGCGCCATCAACAATGCGCCATCGAAATCAAACGGCGCGAGCAAGCCAAACGCCTTTTCGAGACTGAAGCCTTCGACCGGATACATCACGTAGTAACCGAATCGTTGCCCTTCGATCTGCTGGCCGACGGAGGCGCTCGCAAAATTCGGCTCGCTGATTTGATTGATCGTCTTGATCGCTTCGCGCATGACTTCAAAGGCGCGCAGCGAATCGAACTTCGCATACAGATGGGCGACGCCCAGCAGCGTCCGCGCCTTCTCGTTAGAGTTTGCCGCTTTCAACGCCTGCTTCACGACCTCATCAAGAATCTCTCTGGCGCGTGTGCGATCCTGCATCTCCTTCAGCGATGCGGAAGCGATTTCGTAAGCCAGGTAAGCGCGCAAGTCGAGTTGTTCCACATTCGCGGCAAGCCGCGCCGCATCATCAAGCTGTTTGTCTTTGATCGCCTGCTGTGTGCGTTTGAAATAGATGAAGTTTGACAGGTGGCCGCGCAGCTTCGCGTCATCAATTTTTTTCAGGAAGCCGAGCACGCGCTCAAGGCTTTCGGATTCGGGCGCATGCAATATGGCGTAGGCATAATACTGTTCGCGCAAGGAGGGATTGCTTTCGCGCTCGGCTTTGTCGAGATTGCGCGCGAACTCGCCGCCGTCTTCATACTCGGTTTGCTGCTGAAGCTGTTCACCGGCCTGTTGTCGCGTATCGGCATTGAGCATGGCGGTCAATGCCGGTTTGAGCGCCGTGATTCTTTCGAGATAAGCCGGCTGAAACTGCGGCAGCAAGGCCTCCAATTGCGTCAAGGCAATAACCAACTGCGCCGCCTCCGGCAGACGAAACGTGCCGCCGGCAGTTTGCTCCGGCGACTTGAGCGAAGATTCGGCGCGGCGGATCAGCGTCTCGATAAAAAGCTGTTGCAGCCGTGGATTTGGCACAAAGGCCGGCGGCACAAAGCAATAAGACTGGAGCGCCTCCGGGCCGATGATGCGGTTGCGGGCGAACGGATAAGCCGACAAGTAAAGCAACTCACCGACAGGCGCGTTGGCATAAGCCGCGAGCGCTGCCGCATAGAACTGATCGGCAGCCGTTGGATTGGCAGCGGCTAAACTGAAAAGAAACCGCGCTGTCGCCTCGTTCGCAGGGTAGCGTAGCGCGCCGCGCGCCAGGCCGACAGCGGCTTGCGCATCGACGGATGCAAGCGATTCGGCCAATCGCAGAGTCTTATCCGCAAGCGACGGCGCATAAGCGACGGCTTTCGCAGCTTCGCGTTTCGCGGTCTCGGCGTCGCGCTCGGCATCGCGGCGCGTCTCTTCAGCAACGCGCTCGGCCAGTTGTTTGGCCCACGCTGCATCGTGACGGGCGATGGCCTCCAGAACGGCGAAGCGCAAATCTGTGCCCTGAAGAATCATCCGCCCTTCGAGCCGGGTTTCATCGCCTTTCTCTTTGAAGCGCCGTTCCGCGAGATCGAAAGCGTTAGCCAAAATATCGCGGGCGTTTTTCTGCTGTCGACTCCAAAGCAGTTCGGCGGCGCGAATCAACACAGGGATTTGTTTATTCGGATTGTCGAGGTTGCGCGCCTCTTCGATCTGCTGCCCGACGAGCAGCAAAGCGCGCTGCATGTCACAATTCATCTGCGCGTTCTCAGCCTGCTGACTGGCGCGGGCGGCATTCGCCCATATCGGGATGACAAGCGCAAGGCTGACCGTGACAATGACGATTAGGTTGCGTCCCGTTGACATCAAAGTAAGCCTCCTCATCTAAGCCGAGCTTCGAGTTCAGATGATAAAACGCGACTCTGATGAATTCGATTCAGATTTATATGGAGTTTCTGAAAAGTCCCGTAGGGACGAAATGTTTATAGGAATCAGGTGCTAGAAAGTTTGCAAGCCCCGTCGGGGCGAAATGTCAACATTGCGCTCCTGACCGAGCTTGGATTCTTATTTGTGATGATGACTATAAACATTGCGCTCCTAACGGAGCTGACTGCTCAGAATAATACTCTATAGGGATTTTCAACTGAATGGCTGAAAAAAGAGAAGTGGAGACCGCCGTCTGCCAGCGGCCTCCGTGTGGGGTCGGTTTACTTAGCTTCGGCCTTCTTGATCGAAGTGACGTTCAGCCACTTCTTGCCGTCTTTTTCTGTGACCGTGCCCTTGACTTCGACACTCTCGGCGACATAAGGAATGAGCTTCTCGTTCTTGTTCGCGGCGTAATCGCCGGTGATCGAATAAACGGTGCTCGTGCCGTCTTCGAGAATCGCCAGTTGATTGCCGCGCTTGGCGCATGACAGCGCGCAGGCTTTATGATCTTCGCCCTTTTTGCCGCCTTTGTCGTAGCACGGCTGGTCGATCACTTCACCTTTGAGTGTCACTTCGTTGTCGCGCGGCGCAGCACTTGCCGCAACCGCTGCGCCGATCATCATCAGTGCCAGGGTCATGTAAATCAAAACTCGCTTCATGGTCATGATCTCCTTCCAGTTTGCTGTGATTTGCTTCCCACCGTCGATAAACTCACGCTGCGTCGATTGGTGGTCTCATCAAGAGGCACGATTCAGGCGGCGCAGACATCAATTTATGTTGACTCCTATAAGCCTACGCCGCATTTCATCAGAACGTCAGCTTGAATGCAAGCTGAATGTTGCGCGGCCCGCCGCCGCCCAGGAACGGATTGCCTATGCCGACGTCCGGCGTCACCGTGATCGGCAGAAAGCCGATGCCGCGACCCGTCACCGGATCGATGCCGTTGAAGCTGGCGTCCGCCGAAAAGCCCGGCAGCAACGGCGAAGAGAAGTTCGGATGGTTGAAGAGGTTGAAGATTTCGGCGCGCAACTGCACCTTGACGCGCTCAGTAATCGGCGTCGTCTAGAAGATCGAAAAATCGAAGTTGCGATAGCCCGGCCCCTTCAGTGAATTGCGGCCTAAACTACCAAAGTGCTGCGTGCCGGGCAGACACGAAGCGGCGCTGCCGTCGCCCGTCGGATCGAGCGTGCAGGGCACTTTGAACGCCGCAAGGTTCAAGAAATTATCCGGCGACTTCGTCCCTGCATACGGATCGCCGACGATGTCGGGGCGCGGAAAGAATTCGCCCGTGCCATTGTAGTCGTCAAACAGGTTCACATGAAACGGAGCGCCGGTGCGCAGCGTGACGATGCCGTTTACTTGCCAGCCGTCGCCGATGCGCGGGTGGCGCTTCCACCAGTTCGGCACGGCGTATGTCCACGTCCATGTGAAGCGATGGCGCACGTCGAAGTTCGAGTTGCCGCGCTCAAGGTCTGTGCGGAAACTGTTGTCTGGTTGCGTGGCATTGGCTACATAATCCTGGCCGTCCGAAGCATTATCAATCGAATGCGACCAGGTATAGATCACCTGCGTTGAAAAACCGTGACGGTCGCGCAGGCTGAGACTGGTTTGCAGCGCGTTGTAGTTCGAGTTCGCCGTCGTCTCAAGAAAATTGACGTAGAAGAACGTGCCGCCAGACGGCGCGAACGGCCCGTTATCGAAGGGCCGCGCCGTTGATACGCCGGGGTTCACCGGCTGATTGATGTCGCGATAGCGGAAGAGCTTCGCGCCGGTCGAGCCGACATAGCCGACTTGAAAGACGACGTTCTTGAAGAGTTCCTGTTGGATGTTCAGGTTGTAGTTCTGCACGTAAGGCGTGCGAATGTGACGATCCACAGCGAACACATCTGAATCCAGAAAGTCTGTGAAGACCGGCACGCCCGGCTGAATCTGCGGGACGGTCGAGAACGAAAAGAGAATCGGCGCGGGGCCAACCGGGTTATAGGCAGGGCCGGGATTAAACGTATTGAACGGCAACTGGCCGACGAAGAAATCCTGCGAATAGGCGTCGTAGAAAAATCCCCAGCCGGCGCGCACGACCGTCTTACCATTGCCGGTCACGTCCCACGCCAGGCCAATGCGCGGCGAGAAGTTATTCAGGTCGCGTTCGTACAACCTGTCGAGCCCGCCTTTGCCGACCTGCACCAGCCCGCTTTGGAGATCGAAGTTACTAAACAGATCATTCTTCTCGCCGATGACGCCGAAGTAGTCATAGCGCAAGCCGAGATTGAGCGTCAGCTTCTTGCTCCAGCGAAAGGTATCCTGAAGGTAGCCGGCATGTGAGTTTTGAAACGTCTTGCGCCGCGAATCGCCTTTCGCGGCGCGCCCGCCGCTCAAAGTGCCTGACAGAAAATCTTCGAGCGACGCGAAGTCCAGTCGTCCGCGATAGCCTGCGTCAAAGAACGCATTCACGAAGGTGCGGCGAAACTCGTAGCCCATCTTCAAATCGTGCCGCGTCAGTTTCCACGACAGGTTATCGATGAAATGATAGTTGGTATCGACGCGGGCGCGCGGCACAGACAGCGTCGAGCCGAGCGAGGCCAGCGACGAGCCGAAGTTCGGGTCGTTGCGAATGCGTATGAACGGCAGGCCGAAATCCTGCTCTCCAGAGATGCCTGTGTTCAAGCCAATCGAGCTGGGATCGAAGTCACTATCTTGGGGAAAGAAACCTTCGTCGAAGCGATTGTAACCGAAGCGCGCTTCGTTGACTTTCTGCGCCGAGAGACTTTTCAGATACGACAGCGACACCAGATGAACTGTAGTCGGCGTTACCGTATTGAAGCCCGGCAAGACGTTGCCCGCGAGAATCGCCAGCGGGAACGACTGGTCGCTGGTGCCGAAATA